>JAFLBX010000002.1:633090-954008 GCA_017303675.1 Ignavibacteria bacterium | reverse complement strand
TTGGTTAAGAAAAAACAATTAGCGTGAGGGCAGCTTTTGTTTCATAGCCTGGTATTCATCTGTATACAGACCCTTGGTCGGGTCAGGCTTTGGATTCATTTTGCCGAGTTCCTTATTCACAAAAGTGATCCTGTCATTAGGCAGGGGATGTGTGGATAGCAGCCTGTCAAGATCACCGGGTGTAGTTCCTTTTTTACGCTGTTCTTCCTTGATCTTATCAAAGAAGAATGTAATTCCGCCCGGGTACCATTTGGTGGATTTTAAATATTGGATCGAGTAATAATCTGCTTCAGTTTCATCATCACGTGAATTTTTAAGGAATGCCAGTCCTACGAATAAATTCGCTGCAATTTCAGCAAGCAGGCTTGGATTTCCGCCAAGAATAAAGCTGAGAAGCATGCTTACACCGTAGTAAGCAGTTAAGCGCTGTGTTACGTGCCTGCGCTCAGCATGCGCTATTTCATGGCCTACAACACCGGCTAAGCCTGATTCATTATCAAGGAATTTCATTAATCCTGTATATATGTAAACATATCCGCCCGGTGTGCAGAATGCGTTGATAATTGTATCATCTATGACCTGGAACTGGTACGGGTAAATATTTCTTTTTTTGATCTTTGGTGAGTTCAGGATTTCCTTGCCCATTGAAGTTACATAATCCTTAACTTCCTGGTGTCCCTGCAGCATCGGGAATTCTTTTGGGTTGGCTTTTATTTCCTTATCGAACTGTTCGCCAAGCTCAACATCATCTTTATCTGAAAAAATGTTTGACTGTTCGCAGCTTTGGAAAACAGCGGATGCTATAAGCAGCGAAAAAAGGAATACGAACGGGTAGAATCCTTTATGTTTCAGCTCATTTTTCAGAAAATTCATATAAATTTTAGTTTAATTTACCCTGTAATGTATAGTAAAGCTTTTTGGCAAGCTCATATTTGGGAGACATTCCCATAGCTGTTTTATATTCTTCAAGCGCTTCAAACCATAAGCCTTTTAATTCATATGCTCTGCCAAGATTCAGGTGTGCATAATGGAATGAATCATACCTTTTAGCCTTCAGCGCCATTTCAAGCCATGTAATGGCTTCATCATACTGCGCCTGCTGTATGAGGTATGAACCTATATCATTATAAGGATTTCCATAGTCAGGGTCAATTTCTATAGCCACTTTACATTCTTCTATTGCACGGTCAAGATCACCTAAAAAACTATATGCCCAGCCTAAAAATGTGTGCGCTTCGGCTGTTGGAAAGAACTCAATAGAAAGTTTATAGTTTCTTATAGCCTCTTCATAATTGCCATCCATTTGAAGCTTGTAAGCTTTTTCCAGGTATTCCTGGGCTTTTGAGATACTGGATTCGGTCACTAATTAATTGATCTGGTTTATAATAAAATGCTTAATAATTTTAACAGATAATAATAACTTATTGTTTCAATTTTAAAGCATTTGTTACAATTTGTTAAATACAGCGTATTTTCAATGCAATATACTGTATTTTATCGTGTAAATTTGCAAAAAATAAAATTATTTTGAAACATAAAAAGTATTATTCATATAAATTGATAAAAAATAGCAATATATCACTTGGATTAATACTGGGCTCAGGCATTGAGCTCGATGAAAATATTATTACCAGCAAAAAAGTGCTGTTTGAAGATAATAGTGGTGTTCACCACAAGGTGATTTACAGCGGCTGTGTTTCGGGGAAAGAAATACTGGTTTTTAAGGGCAGGAAACACTTTTATGAAGGCTGGAGCCTGGAAGAAATTACGGCAAATATAAAAACTGCAACTGATTACGGAGTAAAAAATATTTTTGTTACAAATGCAGCAGGGGGTTTGAATGATAACTTCAGGGCAGGTGATCTTATGCTGATAAATTCACACATTAATTTCATAGAAAAACTGAAATTCGGCACTCTTTTTGTTAACCGGAATTTTTACAACACAGAGCTTAAGAATAAATTCATAAATGCCTGTAAACAGGCTGCAGTAAAGCTGCATGAAGGGACTTACGGCTGCTATACTGGTCCTACTTATGAGACTAAAGCCGAAATAAGAATGCAGAAAAAAATAAAGCTTGATGCTGCAGGAATGTCAACCGTTCCGGAGGTCATTTGCGCAAATGATAGCGGAATTAATATTCTTGCCGTTTCCGTTATCACCAACCTGTTAAAAGAAAATTTAACCGAAGCGGCTTCTCACGAAGAAGTACTTCTTACCGCTGCATCTGCATCAATAAGCCTTAATAAAGTACTTCCTTTATTCATAAATCAATTGAATTAATGCTAATTTTTGCTTATTTTTGAGAATATCATAGAATATTCGGGTCAGATTTTTAATACTTCATCCAAAATTTAAGGGTAATTTATATGAATCCCTCAGCAGCTTATTTAAACGATATTGAACAATTCACTCATGGCAAGAACTTCTGGCAGGCAAGCCTGCTGAAACAGATCGAAGGTCTTAACATGCAGCAGGCATTATACAAACCATCCCCTGAAAGACATGGTATCTGGCAGATTGTCAGACATATTGCATACTGGAAATACTGGGCGCTTACATATCTGAATGAAAACAAAAAGCTGAATGCCAAAGAGGATAACTGGGCTCCGATGCCGGAAGTTCAGACAGAAGAGACATGGCAGGAAGAGATCGCAAACCTGAAGAAACTTAATGATGACTGTATCTCTTCTGCGGAAAAGCTTGGCGATGAGATATTTTCATCAGGTGATGAAAGAATTGTTTTTTTCAGGCAATTGCTTTACCATGATGCGTACCATACAGGCCAGATAGGCTTTTTAAGGGCAATGCAGGGCATTCCGCCGGTTGAATAATTAGAAATTGAGCTCATACGGTGATCCAATATCATCGAGTGAGTTAGAATCAAATAACAAAAAATTTTAATTTTATACATATTAACTATATAGATGGCTAACGAAAAAATTATTCCTGTAAATATTGAACAGGAAATGCAGAACTCTTACCTGGATTACTCAATGAGCGTTATTGTAGCCCGCGCATTACCTGATGTAAGGGACGGGCTTAAGCCTGTTCACCGCAGGGTGCTCTACGGCATGAATGAGCTCGGGCTTCAGCCTAACCGCCCGTATAAAAAATCCGCAAGGGTTGTGGGTGATGTGCTTGGTAAATACCATCCGCACGGCGATAAGGCAGTTTATGATACAATTGTGCGTATGGTGCAGGATTTTTCACTGCGTTACCCGCTGGTTGACGGACAGGGTAATTTCGGCTCTGTTGATGGCGACTCTCCCGCGGCTATGCGTTATACAGAAGTAAGGCTGGCGCAGATATCAAACAATATTCTAGCCGATCTTGATAAAAATACAGTTGATTTTATTGCAAACTATGATGATACTGCAAAAGAGCCTTCTGTATTGCCGACAATTTTGCCTAACCTGCTTGTAAACGGTTCAAGCGGTATTGCTGTTGGTATGGCTACCAACATACCGCCCCATAACTTAAGCGAAGTTGTTGACGGGCTTGTTGCGCTGATTAAAGATCCGGGTATCAGCATTGATAAAATAATGAAGCATATTAAAGCACCTGATTTCCCGACCGGCGGTATTATCTGGGGATTTGAAGGTGTTAAATCTGCTTACTTAACCGGCAGGGGCAAGATAATTATCCGCGCCAAGGCAAGAATTGAAGTTGCTAAAAATGACAGGGAAACGATCATCATAAGCGAGCTGCCATACCAGGTAAATAAAGCTAACCTGATAGAAAGCATTGCTTACCTTGTACGTGATAAAAAAATAGAAGATATTTCTGATGTAAGGGATGAGTCAGATAAAGACGGCTTAAGGGTAGTAATAGATGTAAAACGCGGCGGTGCTGCAAATGTTATCCTGAACAACCTGTTTAAGCATACACAAATGCAGGTTACTTTCGGTGTGATACTGCTTGCGCTTGTTGACGGAATTCCCAGGGTGCTTAACCTGAAGGATATGATGGAGAGCTTTGTTAAGCACAGGCTTAATGTTATTATCCGCAGGACGAAGTTCGATCTTGATACCGCTGAAAAGCGCGCTCATATTTTAGAAGGCTACATGATTGCTTTGGATAACATCGATGAAGTGATCGAGGTTATCAAAAAGTCAAAGGATGTGCCAACTGCGCAGGAAAGATTGATGAAGCGCTTCAAGCTTTCTGAGATCCAGGCTAAAGCTATACTTGATATGCGCCTGCAGCGCTTAACGGGACTTGAACGCAAGAAAATTGAAGAAGAATACCGCGAGCTTATTAAGCTTATCGAAAAGCTTAAAAGGATCCTCGCAAGCGACGCTTTGAGAAGAGAGATATTGACAGATGAGCTTAAACAGCTTAAAGAAACTTACGGCGATGAAAGAAGAACTGAAATTGTGATGAATGCCGTAAAGATAAGCGATGAAGAGTTCATTAAGGAATTCATTAAAGAAGAAGATGTTGTTATCACTATAAGCCACAGCGGGTATATAAAACGTACACCTGTGAGCGGGTACCGCAGGCAGTCAAGAGGCGGCAAAGGTATCATTGGAGCAACAACACGCGAAGATGACTTCATAGAACATATGTTCGTTGCATCAACGCATAACCATCTTATGTTCTTTACTGATCTAGGAAAATGTTACATGCTTAAGGTACATGAGATCCAGGAAGCATCAAGAACTGCGAAAGGATATTCAGTTGCCAATTACATTGGCAAGAGCAAGGAAGAAGAGATTACTGCGATTCTTAATGTAAAAGATTTCGGCGAAGAGAACTATATCACAATGGTAACAAGGCAGGGCGTGATGAAAAAGACTGACCTGAATAACTTTGAAAATACACGCAAAGGCGGGATCATAGCAATAAGCCTTGGTAAGGATGATAAGCTTATAGACGTTCAGCTTACAAACGGGAAGCAGGAAATATTAATAGGCACTCACGGCGGTATGGCTATAAGGTTCAATGAAAGCGATGTGCGCTCAATGGGCAGAACAGCTGCCGGTGTAAGGGCAATTAAGCTTGATAAGAAGGATTTCGTTGTAGGACTTGTTGCAGTAAAACGCGCAGGTACCTCCATCCTTGTAGTTACTGATAAGGGCTACGGCAAACGCAGCGACCTGCAGGATTACCGCATGACACGCCGCGGCGGCAAAGGCGTTATCACAATGAAATCCAGCGACAAGAACGGCTCGCTGATATCAATAAGGGAAGTTGTTGATAACGATGACTTGATGATAATTACAACAAAAGGAATTATGATAAGGCAGAATGTAGGCGAGATAAGAGTTATGGGAAGAAATACGCAGGGCGTTAGACTGATAAAGCTGCATGATAACGATACAATTTCAGCCGTTGCCAGCGTTGTTGGTGAAGATGATGAAGTTGAATAACGAAATTAATTTATTGAACTGACTAAATAAAAGGCGGGTAATATACCCGCCTTTTTACATTTTTGAATGCTGAAAAAGTCATTTTTTAGAATTTTTATATATAGTATATTTAAAAATGGATAAACAAAAACTATATTCCGAAATTGTTGAATTTTTGAAATCAAAAGGTGCCACCAAGGTAGCTGTTTTTGGTTCTTATGTCAGGAATGAAGAAACGCTTGAGAGTGATATTGATTTAATAGTCACATTACCTGATGATATAAGTTTGATGAAATTCGTTAGGATTGAAAGAGAACTATCAGAGAAAATCGGCAAAAAAGTTGAACTTCTAACTGAGGAATATATTAGCCCTTATCTCATCAAATCAATTCACTCGGAAATGAAAATCCTCTACAGTTGATCAAAGATAATTTTACATATTTAAACCATATTTTAACTTCGATAAATTTTATTGAAGAGTATTCCAGAGGAAAGAAATTTGATGATTTGGTCGCCAATAAAATGATGCAGGATGCAATCATAAGGCAAATTGAAATTGCAGGTTGAGAAAATATTGAATGATAATAATATTCAAATAAATTTAGGATTTAATGACAATTATTGATCTGCGTTCCGATACAGTAACCCGTCCTTCACCTGAAATGCGTGAAGCAATGGCAAATGCAGAAGTTGGAGATGACGTATGGGGTGATGATCCAACGGTAAATCTGCTGCAGGAAAAATGTATGGAGCTGACCGGTAAACCGGCAGCTCTTTTTGTTACTTCAGGATGTATGGGTAACCAGCTAGCAATAAAATGCCATACAAATCCCGCAGAAGAAATTATTGCTGAGTGGGATTCACACATAGTAAAATATGAAATAGCCGGACCTTCATTCATTTCAGGAGTGCAGGTTATGCCGTTAAAAGGCGTGCATGGGGTTATGGATCCAGATGAGATCACAGCCCACATAAGGCCTGATTGGTACCACTACCCAAAAACTTCGCTTGTGTGCATTGAAAATACCCACAATCGTGCCGGAGGCACTATCTACCCGCTTGTTGAAATTCAGAATGTAAGCAAGGTCTGCCGGGATAACGGCCTTAAGTTTCATATTGATGGCGCAAGGATCTTTAATGCATCGGTAGAGTCAGGTGTGAGCGTAAAAGAATATGCAACATGCGCTGACTCAATTACATTCTGTTTTTCAAAAGGGCTGGGGGCACCCGTTGGCAGCATTTTATGCGGTGAAACCGATTTTATTAAACGTGCGCATAAATTCCGCAAAATTTTGGGCGGTGGAATGCGCCAGGCAGGAATAATTGCAGCAGGCGCGTTATATGCCATAGAAAACAATGTTGATCGCCTGAGGGAAGATCACAACAACGCGAAATATTTTGCCGCAGAAATTTCCAGGCTGCCTTATGTTGTTATTGATATGGAATCAGTGCAGACCAATATTGTTGTTTTTAATACTACCCGTGATGCATCAAAAATTAAAGAGATGCTCGAAGGAAAAGGTGTGCTGGTTACCAATGAAGGCAAGGACAGGATGAGGGCTGTGTTCCATATGGATGTTACCGCTGAAGAGACGCGGCAGGCAATAGAGATATTTAAAACAATAAAGTCTTAAAAATTTGTCATTCCTGCGAAGGCAGGAATCTAAAAATTTTATAATGATTTTTCAATGGAACTAGACAGAGCAAAATATAAACATAAGTTTACCTTAAGAGTCCGAAATTTCCAGGTTGATTCCCAGGGCATTGTGCACAATGCCATTTATCTTGAATACTGCGAGATTGGCAGGGTAGAGTATGTCCGTGATCTCGGAATTCAGTTATTGCCTACGGGAATTTTTGATGACGGCGTAAAGATAAATGTTAAGCGCAATGAGATCAATTATGAATCACCCGCAATGGTTGATGACCAGCTTGATATTTATACCCGCATTTCTTATATAAAGAACTCAAGCTTTTGTTTTGAGCATTTGATATATCACCATGATGCTGACAGGCTGCTTGTAACACAAAAATCAGTGCAGGTTAACCTTGATGCCGAAACCAACAAACCCGCAAGGTTGCCCGATCATTTAAGGAAGGTCATAATTGATTTTGAAGGCGATGCAGTTGAAATAATAGGATAGAAATATTCATGGTTGATATAGTTTTATATCTCCTTATTATACTTATTTCTGTAATCGATTGGTGAGAGCCCCGCAATTTTTTTGAACACATCACGGAATGCCTTCGTATCTGAATAGCCAACATCGTACATTACCTCATTCACAGTTTTTCTGCCCTGCTCAAGCTGCTTTTTAGCCGCTTCAATTTTTACTCTCTGGATATATTCAACAATAGTGTTGCTTGTCGCTTTTTTAAAGCGGCGCTCAAATGTCCTTCTGCCTGTTCCGAAAAGATCACACAGCTCATCAACTGTAATTTTATCTTTATAATTTAGCTCAATATATTCCTGCGCCTTTTTAACTGTTTCATCGCCGTGATCTTTCTGCCCGGTAAAGATTATAAAAGAAGACTGGTTTTGTTTGCCTATATCAAGCAAAAAGAATTTTGAGATCATTATAGCTGTTTCCCTGTCAGTATATTTTTCAACCAGGTACAGCAGCAAATTCCAGTAAGAAGAAGCACCGCCGCTGGAATACAGACCCTGCTGGTCAGTTACTATCTTATCATCAGCAAGCTTAATATCAGGGAACATCTGCCTGAACTGAGCGGCATAAAGCCAGTGCGTTGAGCACTGTTTGCCCTTAAGCAATCCGGTAGAAGCGAACAAAAATGCGCCTATGCACAGGCTTGCAATTTCTGAACCGCTTTTATACTGTTCAACTATCCACGGGATGAGCTCCCTGTTAGTTTCAATTCCTTTTACAACATCCCTTCCCAATGCTGGGATGATCACCAGGTCTGTTTTTTTGATATCGGATATCAGGCTTTCAGCGTGAATTGTCGCTGTACCGTCATTTAAAGTAACATCTTTTTTTGAAGCTGCTAAAGTGACAGTGAACAATTCCCGTTTTCCGGAATTTCTCAGCATTTCATTTGCTGCTGTGAACATATATCTTGGATCAGCAATGCTTGCAAGAACAGCCCCTTCGGGAACTAAAATTGTGATATTTTTCATGATACAAAATTAACAACATATATTGTCGCAATCAACCCGTTAGATTGTCGTATTTACATATTGGCTATGTCGTAAAATGACCGTATGTTTGTAGGTCTTTTTGCGACAAAGGTAAATTTTAAAAATAGGAATAAAGATCATGGAAAAGAAAAAAATTGAAAACGATATCAGGACAATTTGTATCAAAGCAGTACGCTTCCCCGGGGGAGTAAAAGAAGCTCATGAAAAATTACATGCTTTGCCCGGAGAAGAAAAAAGGAGATTTTTTGGTATTTCATGGATGGGAAAAAATAATGAAATTATATATTATGCAGCAGCAGATGAACTATCTGCTGAAGAAGCAATTACATACGGCTGCGAAACCTTTACAATTAAAAAAGGGGATTATTGCGGGATAATGCTCAAAGACTGGTGCAAAACACCGGAACTTGTTGGTATTACTTTTCAGGAACTGCTGAAAGAGCCTGGACTCGATCCACACGGCTATTGCCTTGAAATATATCACGGCGATACTGATATGGAGTGCCTGGTAAAACTTAAGAGCTAATTTCGTCAATAATTATGATCAAAACAGAAACATTCCGTGAGATCGCATTATCTCTGCCTGAGGCAGTTGAAATGCCGCACTTTGATAAAACTTCATTCAGGGTTAAAGGAAAAATTTTTGCAACACTTAATACTGAGCGTAATCTTGCTACAATCAAGCTTACAGAAATTGACCAGAATGTTTTTTCACTCGTCAATCCGGGTGTGATATTTCCTGTACCCAATAAATGGGGAAAACACGGGTGGACTCATATCGAGCTGAAGAAAGTAAAAAAGAATACGCTGGTTGATGCGCTTACAACATCATACTTCGGAGCAGCAAAACCAATGAGCAATGAACAATGAGCAATGAACAATGAGCAATGAGCAATGAACAATGAACGAAGAATAATGAACTATCAAACATCAACTATCCACAATCAACAATAAACTATCATTTTTAAACTAAGAAAAAATGGCTAAAGAGATATTCGTAAATTTACCTGTTAAGGAACTCAACAGATCAATTGAATTTTTTACAAAACTTGGATTCACTTTTAATCCTAAGTTCACAGATGAGCACGCAACCTGCATGATAATAGGCGAGAATTTTTATTCGATGCTTATAACCGAATCAATGTTTAAGACCTTTACTAAAAAGCCAATTTCGGATGCATCCAAAGCTACAGAGGTAATAACCTGCATAAGCGTTAACAGCAGGGATGAAGTGAATACGATGCTTGAGGCAGCAATTGCTGCAGGAGGAGTTGAATATACTGAACCCAAGGATTATGGCTGGATGTATTACAGGGCTTTTGAAGATCTTGATAAACACCAATGGGAAATAATGTATGGCGATGAAAGCCAGTTCCCGCAGGAAAATAAATAAAATTTTTAAACAAAAAGAATAAATTTAAGGAGCAGCTATGAAAAAAGTAAAACCCTGCCTTTGGTTCAACTATAATGCTGATGAAGCATTGGAATATTACCAAAAGGTATTTAAAAATTTTGAAATTACTAATGTAACAAAATACGGTCCTAACCAGGGGGGACCCGAAGGAGCAACTTTAACCGCTGATTTCAGAATAGAAGATGAAGAGTTTATGGCTCTAAACGGCGGTCCGCATTTCCAGTTTAACGAAGCTGTATCACTCATGGTGTTCTGTGAAGATCAGCAGGAAGTTGACAGGTACTGGAAGATGCTCACAGATGGCGGAATGGAAAGCCAGTGCGGATGGCTTAAAGACAAATTCGGCTTATCATGGCAAATTGTGCCTAAAAGATTTATAGAGCTGCTTAAATCACCTGATAAGGAGAAAAAAGATAAAATGATGGCGGCAATGATGAAGATGAGAAAGCTCGATATAATTGAACTTGAAAATGCGATGATCAGTTAGCTAACAAGTATCAAATACCAAATACCAAATATCAAATATCAAATATCAAATATCAAATATCAACTATTAATTTTCAATTGTAAGCTAATTAATCATCCATAAACCAATTAATATATACTGAAATGAAAAAAATGTATCCGGTAGTACACTTTGAATTACCCTGTGATGACAGGGACAGAATGTCAGATTTTTATTCAAAAGCATTTGGCTGGGAAGCGCAGAAACTTGGACCCGAAATGGGGAATTATACTATAGTAAAGACTGCTGAAACCGATGAAAAGGGCTTTCCAGCTCAAAAAGGCATAATTAACGGCGGCCTTTTCCAAAGAATGAAAGATGCGCAGTATCCAACTGTGGTTATAGCAGTTGAGGATATTCGTGCTTCAATGAAGGATGTTGAAAATGCTGGAGGCAAGATCATTGGCGGCGGGTTTAAAGCAGGTGAGCCGGATGATATCCCGGGTGTCGGACTTTATATTGCATTTTCAGATTCCGAAGGCAACAGGATCGGAATGCTTCAGCCAAAAGGTATGTAAAATATTAATAAAGGGAAAATAATGAAAAGACTGATATTACAGGTCCAGATGTCAATTGACGGTTTCGTCTCAGGTCCAAACGGTGAGCTTGACTGGATGACATGGAACTGGGATGATAAGCTGAAAGATTTCGTTACCGGACTTAATGAACCGGTCGATACAATTCTGCTTGGCAAAAACATGACTGACGGCTTTATTGAACACTGGAAAAAAGTAAAGGAAAATAAAGATAACCCTGAACACTGGGCTGGAGTAAAATTCACAGATACTCCCAAGGTTGTATTCACTAAAACCTTAAGTGAATCAAAATGGGAAAATACAACCCTTGCCAAAGGTGAGCTTAAAGATGAGGTTAACAGGTTAAAGTCTCAGCCGGGAAGCAGTTTGATGGTTTACGGCGGAGCTGGATTTGTATCCTCGCTTATTAAGGAAGATCTTATTGATGACTATTACCTTTTTATAAATCCAACAGCTCTTGGCAATGGTAAAAGAATATTTGATGATATTACTAGCAAGATGCAGCTTAAGCTTGAAGATTCCGTAAAATATGAATGCGGAATAGTAGTTAATCATTATGTTAAATAATTAAAACCAATTCATCCATGGAAACAAAACCAAAAAGTTTAAAAATGGCGCCTTTCATTTTTCTGTATGACCTTCACACTCAGCTTTACCCGAATGTGATAACAGGAATAACACCGGAGGATGCGCATAAAAGGCTGGATTCAAAAGCCAACCATGCCGCATGGATAGCGGGAAGCCTGCTTCAGCAGAGAGTTGAAATGATAAATAACCTGGGAGGTAAAGCCTCGCAGGCTGCAGAAGAGCTTTTCAATAACTTCCAGGGAATTAAAGATGATGTTAAATATCCTGAGCTTGAATCTTATAACAAAGATTGGCAAAAGGTATCAGGCCCGCTTAGAGAGCTTCTTATGGTGCTGACCGATGAAAAGCTTGAGAGCATTCACAAAGAGCCGGATATGCCTGAAATGGATATGCCAGTTTTTGAAATGATAGCATATTCAATTCACAGAGAATCATATTTAATCGGGCAAATCGGTTTGTGGAGAAGGCTCCTTGGATACCCGGCAATGAAATATCCCGGAATGTAAATCCACTAATTTAAAAACGGAAATAGAAAAAATATAAAATTGTTTATTTAAGAAAGGATACAAAAATGGAAAAACTCAATTATTCAATTAAAATAAATGCTCCGCGTGAAAAAGTTTATAAAAATATGCTGGATGATAAAACTTACAGGCAGTGGACAGAACCGTTTTGTCCGGGATCATATGCTGAAACGGACTGGAAAAAAGGAAGCAAAGCGTTATTCCTTGGACCCGACCAGGAAGGCAAGTACAGCGGAATGGTAAGCAGGATTGCGGAAAATATCCCGAATGAATATGTTTCAATTGAACACCTGGGTGTTGTTAACAATGGTGTTGAAGATACTGAAAGCGATGCGGTGAAAGCCTGGAAGGGAGCTATGGAAAATTATACATTCAGAGAAGCTGATGGCGGAACAGAAGTGCTTGTAGATATGGATACAGATGAAAACTATTCCAAGATGTTCAATGAAATGTGGCCGAAGGCTTTGCAGAAATTAAAAGAGATCTCTGAAGCTTAAAAATCCGTCATGAGAGAAAAGTTCAATACAGTTGCTGAATATATGAGATCACTGCAGCCTGAGGTGCGAAAAACACTTCGGGCTGTCAGAAAAAACATATTGAGCTCAGCAAAAGGACTCGAAGAATCGATAAGCTACGGGATCCCTGCATATAAGCTGGATGGCAAAGCTGTTGTATTCATTGCCGGGTTTAAAAATCACTGCTCTTTATACCCCATGACAAAAGACCTGGTAAAACAGTTGGGAAACAAGCTTGATAAGTTTAAAATTAAGGGTTCAACCCTGCAATATGAAACAGGTAAACCGCTGCCTGAGGAGCTGGTTAAATTAATTGTTAAAGAAAGAATTAAGCTTATGAAGTTTATGCCCCGTTAGTATTATTATTTCACTGCTTTAGTTTAAAATTTTATGTAATTTGAATATTATGATTAAAGATCTGAAATTATGGGAAGAATTTGAAATAGAATGGACAAAATCCAGTAAATTAAATTTTGATGATAGTTTTAGATTGTTTGAGGAAATGCAGCAAATTGCAATTAGTACAGGGTATTTTCAACAAAAGGATTTGCTTTCAGGTTTGGCAGAAAAAGTAGAGTTTGTGAAACGAATGCAGAAGAGATAATGTCTGAACTACTTCTGGAAAAGATTTCTGATGCTTTAAATAAAAAAGGGTTAGAATATATCGTAATAGGTGGATATGCTGTGCTGGTATACGGATATGCCAGGTTTACAAATGATATTGATCTTCTGCTCGGTTCAGATATTTCAAAGCTCAATTTAGTTGATGATATATGTAATGAAATTGAGCTTACACGATTGAAAGATGATGAGTTCGCAAAAAAAACAAATGTTGTTCCTGTGTATGATCCTAAAACTAATTTCAGGGCTGACTTTATTTTTAGCTTTACAGATTTCGAAAGAGAAGCGGTTTCAAGAGCTGTAACATTTACAAAGAATGGGGTAACTCTTAAATTTGCTTCAGTTGAAGACCTGATAATAATGAAATTGTATGCTTCAAGGGCTACAGATATTGAAGATATTAAAAAACTGCTGTTGTTAAATGAGAATATTGATAAAATTTATATTCTTAATTGGCTCGGAAAATTTGATGAAGAACCTGAACTTGGTTTAACAGAAAAATTCAGCTCAATTTTAGAATCAATTAAATAACTACTTTCCTTTTTTAAAAGCATCTTTAAGCGAATTTCTAATGATCTTCCTTGTTTTTTCGCCGCCGAAATTTACTGTGATGGTTCCCTGGTGAGTCAGCCCAAGATCCTGGTGGTTATAAAAACCATAGTCAATTTCAAATATTGAATAATATAAGCCAACACCTGCAGAAAACTTCGTCGGTTCCGTTCCAATACCTGCTCTCAGATCTATCATATCATACAAGGAATATTCAATACCTGCTTTAACTGATGTTGTGTACCTTGTATCTTTTTCAACATCAAGCATAAAGTTAAGCTCATTTCTCGGCTGAACAGAAATTCCCGTACGGTAAACCTGCGGCAGCTTGTCATCCTGTGTGCCAATCTTTGGCCGGTTTAGGTTAAATGCTGCGAACCCCCATCTTAAAAAGTCTGTTAAATAAGCAAGCCCGCCGATATCAACCCCGAATGTTGATGCTGATCCGTAATTCTGTATTTTGAGATTATAAAAATTTACGTTCGCGCCGTAATAGATCTTTTTCTTATAGTTATTTGAATACGATGCTGTCACGGTGATTTCTTTATAAAGCTCAAACCCGTATGTCTTTGCGCTCAAGCCAAATGCGCCGAATTTTGTCGGTTCAACAAAATTAACAGAGCCGTTGGCAAGCTCCTTTAGCCCGAAGGGAGCCGGAGAGTAAAATATAGATACTTCCCTGAACGGCATTTGTGAAAGACCTGCAGGATTATAATATACTGCATTGGAATTGTTGGCAAGTGATGTAAAAGCTCCGCCCAAAGCGATAGGTTTTGCTCCTACATCAAGCAGTTCAAACTGTGCAAAATTTACACGGAACGAAACAAGTAATAAAACAATTATAATTTTTAAGCTTATCTTCATTTTCTGTGATTATAACGCAATATAATAATTAAAATCTCACTAAAATAGTGTGGATTGATTATATTAGCTCAATTGATTAACTTGAAGTGTAAAAATATGAATTATTTGTTGAAAATGCAAAAAATATCGTTAAAATTATGCATAATTATTGCATTAATTGTAACCCCTTTTTTACCCGATACCATTTCATCCCAGGAGCTTGATGCTACAGTAGATGTGGACCTTTCTGCCATTAATATTGATATCAGGGACAGGCTTTCTAATTTTAAAAATGATGTACAGAACTATCTGAACCGTACCAGGTTTACAGATGAGAATATTGTTAACGATGTAAGAGGAAAGCCGTATAAGATAAAATGCAGCTTCTCGTTCTTTTTCAGGTCTGCAACAGGTATTGATAGCTACGAAGCCCAGCTTGTTGTGGGAGTTCAGAGGAATATTTACCGCACTGAGAATTTTACAACTATATTCAGGGTAAAAGATGAAACATGGGGCTTTAACTACGTAAAAGGGCAGAGCTTTTACCACGATGACCTTAAGTTCAATAACCTCACCAGCTTTCTGGATTATTATGCTTACCTGATAATAGGGTATGATGATGATTCATGGGAGCCTTCACTTGGTACATCAAGGTTCCAGAAAGCACAGAACATTGTAAACCTGGCTATTGCCAACAGCGATGGCAGGGGATGGGTAGATAACTCAAGCTTAAAACAATCACGAAGTGTTTATCCTGCTGAACTTCTCAATTCTAAATATGATAATTTCCGCAAGGCTGTCTGGATATATCATTTTTCAGGTATAGATTCTTTGCAGTACGGTAAAAAAACCGCTCTAGAAAAAATCGCGGAATCACTTGAAATGATAGGGAAGATCAAAAAAACCGAGGTCAGATCATTTATCATAAAGCAGTTCTTTGAAGCAAAGTATATGGAAATTGCTGCAACCCTTGTTGATTATTATGATAAATCAATTTACAGGAAGCTCTCAGAGTATGACCCTGACCATTCTGCAATTTATGATGAGTATTCCAAAAAATAGTTTTCTTCCAGTCTCGATTTTTCTAAATATTTTATATTAATCATTTCTAAAGGAGAATATGAAGGCAATTAATTTTTACAAAATTTCACTGTTTGCGTTAATTTTATTTTGTTTTACTGCATCATCAACATCATTTGCCGGTGACCCGTATAAAAGGGTTAACAGCAAAGATTCAAAACCGCATTTCAAAGAAGCTGAAAAGCTTCTGGCTAAACGCAACAAGTTCTTCAGTCTTGATGCTGATATAAAGCTTGGTGTTGGCATAGCAAACACTAATTTTGAGCTTAACAAACCTGATTCAACAGGTCAGCTTACAACCACGCAATCCAAAGTTGGACCTTCTATTGGCGCGACACTTTCACTTAACTTTTTCGGATTCGGCTTCACTACCGGTTTTGCTTACGGAAACAAAGGATTTGAAAGCGGAACAGGGCAGAAAACAAACCTGAACTATTTCAATATCCCTTTATTGCTTTATTTTGATTTTAACGTTGGTCAAAAAGTAAGGGTTGAAGGTAACCTTGGACCATATTTCGGTCTTTTAATGTCTCAGGATGCCAATACTTTATACAAAGCCAAAAATTTTGATTTCGGCTTAACTGGCGAGCTTCAGTTTGCATATATGTTCAATAAATATATGGGCGTTTTACTCGGCGGAAATTATGAATACGGCGGGTTAAATAACTTAAGTAACAATGAGTTAGTGAAAAAAATGACAACTTCTACAATTAGTATTTATACAGGATTGAAGTTTGAATTGTAATTGATTATTTTTGAAGAATTTATTAAAAGAGATATTAGTATTTTTAAAAAAGGAGAGAAAATGAAGTTTTTTACAAAGTTCAGAAATTCAGCATTATTTGTTTTTGCTGTAATTTTGGGTGTAACAGCCTTCAACGGATGCGACGATGCTGGTGTTGAAACACCGCCGGTAACACCTTCATATGTTATGCATTTTGATAGTATCGGGGTTGAAGATGGAGTATCTGGTACAACCTTTAATGGTTTAAATCTCTATAATGGTACAACAGTTACTAGAGATAGTGCATCAAAAGATGCTCAGTTAGTAGATTCATTAAGTACATTCTTTAACTACATGTTAAGATCAGGTGATTTATCAGATCACAACTCACCTGTGGTTGGTTTCCAGACACGATTCAACAGGATTTATGCTTCAATGACTCAGGCGCAGTTTGATACAATAACTGTTATACCTGATTCAGATACAACTTTAAATGCAAATGATTTCACTTCTGATGATACATACGGAAGCGGAGCATGGGGTTATTTTAACGCACCAATGTCAACATCAGATTCCAAGCCGGTTTATTCATTCTGGCTTAAAGGTAAATCAGAGAATTTCCTCGGTGTAAATGTATTCGGTATATTATACCCAAGAGAAGCTACAAACACGGGCACATACAGAATGTCATTTGAAGTCAGGATCAATACAAAAGGATTGAATGATTTTAAACACGAAGGTCATTAAGAATTATTCATAAAAACAAAAAGCCCGGCTTGTTAAGCCGGGCTTTTTTATTGTTTTGCAGAATTATTTGTTTTTGTTATGCAGTTCCGTAAAGTGAAGGTCTGTTGAAATGATTGCCATTTTAATGCTCATCAGCTCTGTATGCTCTTTATCAAAACCTACAGTTGAGCATTTCTGCCTGTAATATTCCTTTTGCCGGTTGAACATGTGGTTGAAATTCTGCTCAATTTCCGGCTGTTTCAGAAACTCAGTGTAATCCACTCTGATCATGAAATGTTTGTTTCCCAAAATTAACATTCATTGATTAAGGAAATATTAATTTGATGTTAATAATATTTTTTTATGATTAAGATTATTAGGGATTAGTTAAAAATTTGAGATACATCCTGTTTCACAAACTCCAGTTTGGGAAACCTTAAATGCTTTTAAAGATTGTCAGTCATTAAATTCCATACAGACGTTTTGCATTTTCTGTAGTTATTTTGCCTACTTCCTCTATACCCATGCCTTTTAGCTCAGCAATTTTTAAAGCAGTATGTTTCACATACGCAGGTTCATTTTGTTTGCCGCGGTAGGGAACGGGCGGCAGGTAGGGAGTATCGGTTTCAAGCAGTATGTGTTCGGCTGCGGTATTTTTTACTATCTCATATGCTGTATAAGTGCTTTCATTGGGCTTGTATGTTATATTGCCTGTGAAGGAAATGTAAAAACCCATACTGATACACTCCTTAGCTTCATCCAATCCCGCGCTGAATGAATGGAATTGACCTCTGAGCTTGCCTCCATCCCATTCTTCCTTTACAATACGCATAAGGTCATCAGTGGATTTACGGTTATGCAAAATAACCGGCAGGCTGCTTCTTTTAGCAATTCTAAGCTGTTCGGTAAGCACCATTATTTCAAGCTCTCTGTCGTAAGGCTCCCAGTAATAATCCAGTCCTATTTCGCCAATTGCCGCTACTTTGTGTTCCTTCGCAAGCTCTTCAATCTTAGGTAAATGCGATTCTTCAAAATCTTTAAGATCTGTGGGGTGAATACCAACAGCGGCATAAAGCATTTTATGCTTTTGAACAAGCTCAATAATTTCAATGGAAGTTTTGTAAGTAGTTGCAGGAACTATGATCGATTCCACTCCCACATCTTCAGCACGCGAGAGGACATCATCAATATTCTTTACAATATCAGGATAGTTTAAATGCGCATGTGTATCTATGAACATATATTCTTTTTGTTTTATCCCCCTCTCCTTTGGGGAGGGGGTAAACGTACCTTTGGTGCGTTTGGGGGTGGGGTCAATTAATTTTTAAAAATCAATTTGTGAGCTTTTTACTCTTCCCAGATCTGGCTTTTATCTTCTATTATTATCTGTTTTTTGCCTTTGTATTCTGTCAATTTTCCTTTTGCGTAAATATAGTATCCTACAGGGTCATCAAGCTTAAGCTCTTTTACAAGATCCATGTGCTGTTTAAAGAATACAAGATCTATGGTATCATATTCATTTATTTCTAGCTTAGCAATGTAGGGGTTATTATCAGTAATTACCCTGGAAATATTCCCGAAAATTGTAACTGTATCACCCATGTGAGATGCCAGCTTATTGAAATCACTTTGGTCAAGCATGCTGTAGTATCCGGGTTTGCCTGCGTATTCGGTTTCAAATTTTCTTATCTGGTCGCCGCGCTTATCCCACCACAGCAGCCTTTCAGTGTAATCAGGGTAGCAAAGCTCCTTACCGCTCCATATGCCCAGTTTTTTATCCTGCGCGTATTTCTGCGCTGCTTTGAACTCCTTATCAAATCTTGCAACATAGCCGTATTTGCTGAAATAAGGCGAGTATCCCAGCTTAACACACTCAATGTTGTAGTTGAACTCTGTGCCGTCTTCTTTGATTGCGATAATATACACTAAGTAACGGTTGAACATATCAATAACTCGCTTATAGTCATCAACTTCAAGCCTAACTTTTACCACATCCTTAAACAGTTCTTTTGTCCACTGCCAGGTTTGGTAGCCAAAGGGCGATTCTATCTTTGCAGGCTTGCTTGAAGAATCCTTTTTATGCGCGTAATATTCAGCCCAGTATGAAGCGATATCATTGACCTTCAGCTCAGCATCTGAATCCTTGAATGTTTCCTCAGTATCAATACCCATAAGCCTGGTCGATTTATCGAGACCTTCAAACCTGAAAGTATCACCATCGAGGATTTTTGAAACAGTGAACTCACCGATTACAAATTCACTCTGGCTGTATGTTAAGTGAATTCCTGTAAATAATAACAGGAATATAAAAAGCTTGATCGTGTTTTTTAGTATCATATACGGCAAATTAACATTAATTATGATAATTTATAAGGGATGAAAATTCGAACAAAGAGGATATGAATTTTCCTGTTTCCCAAACTCCGGTTTGGGAAACAATACCTTTACCTAACGTTGAGTTCGCTGACTGTGTCAGTGCGTAATTTTTTTGGGACTAAAGTCCCGGAATAGGGGAGCATTTCAACCCCCGCCCTGAAGGGCGGGGCTACTCAATAGCATTCTGCCTTCTCGGGTAATACTCTTCACATAAAAAAAGGCAGCTAAATTGGCTGCCTTAATAAAACCTGATTCAAATGAGCAAAATTCCTTACGGTCTGAATTCTTCACTTACGAAAGGCATCAATGCAAGCTGACGGGCTCTTTTAATAGCCATTGTCATCTGTCTCTGCATTTTTGCGCTTATTCCCGTAATTCTTGAAGGAAGGATTTTGCCCTGTTCGTTAACGAATCTGGCAAGCAGGCGGGTATCCTTGTAATCGATATATTTGATACCTCTGGTCTTCAGAGGATCAACTTTTTTTCTCCTCTGTTGCTGCTGCTTCTGGTTCATCTGCATTGTCTTGTATTGACTCTGCTCTTCTCTTTTGTTTTTTCTCATCTGTTAATTTAAAGTGTTATTGTTAGTTATTATCTTTGATTTTTATTTTATGATTGTATTTTTTTACTTTTCACATTTACCGTTTCACGTTTGCCGTTTTAATTCCCTGAATTCATTAAATATTTTATTGCGCCTTCAATATCAAGCTTACCGTAACCCCATTCAGCATTTGGCACACTGCCGGTGAAATTATCTTTCCTTGCGGAGTTCAGCAGTATCATCCTTATTTTTTCATGTGTCAATGCGGGATCATACTGAAGCAGCAAAGCTGCCGCGCCGACTACATGGGGTGCTGCGGAGCTTGTTCCGCTGAAGATCTGGTATGTATTGTTCTTTTCTGTGCTGAAAGTCGAGTGTCCAGGTCCCGTTATATCAACACCAAGCTTGCCTGTTATGTTATATCCTTTGCTCGAGTAGCTTGCAAGCGCTCCAACTTCATCCATCCAGCCCATATTGAACACATATGCCCCTATTGCCATGCAGCTATCCGCTGTTGAAGGGAAGCAGATGTTTGATTCATCGGTGATTGCAGGGGAGTTAATCCACCTTGCATTACCGCTCCATGACTGTGTTACATCAACAACGTATCCGCGGAGCTCCTGGTCTTTATCGCTTGTTACTTTAATCTTAAACTTCCCGCGCACTATATCTGAATCCTGGGTAGATGCCCCGAATTTCATCATTACCGTGCCTTTTGGTGAGACTTCGCGGCTGTAGAATATTTTGTATTGACCGGTCTTTAATATGCCGCTGCCTTCTGAAAGCTCACCTGTTGATTTGCCGTCGGGAGTTTCAACTTCAAACTTAATTTTACTCTCAGGGTCACGCCATAAAAAGCTGAAGAACACCCCGTCATTTTTCTTTACATCTTCATCAGGCTTGCCTGAACAGCTTGCTGTATATGTAACACTTTTACCTGTTTTAAGCTTATCTATCAGAACCATATTGCCGCCTGACATATTGCCTGCGCCGCCTATAATTGTTACGCCGTCGCGCGCCATCTGATTAAGTATCTCTTCTTCAGGTGAGGATCCGTCCATAAATTCCCACATCCACTCGCCATCTTCAATCAAAAGTATATTAACTTTTTCATCGCGCAAAAATCCAAACAGATCCGGAAAGTTGCGTACAAAGCGGGGAGTGTAATCATAGCGGATACTTGAAAAAACCATTTCAGCATCAGGTGCTATGCCGTGAATCTTTTGTACACCGTAATGACCGCCGATTATCAATCCGGCAACGCCTGTTCCGTGGCCATTCTTATCTTCTTCTGTCATGATAAGATCAACACCGCGCCTTCTTATAACATCATCACGCTGTCTAACAGAACGTATCTTTGAGGTTTTTAATCCAATGATCTTTTCGCCGGCTTCTATCTTGCCGTTTTTGTTGCCATCTATAGAAATAAAGAACTGTTCGCCGTATGTGGGATCGTTTTCTGTGAATCCCGCAGCAGGACCGAAATCACGTTTCTTGTTTCCGTTTACATCAACATATAAAAAATCGAATTCGGGGTTATATTTGCCTGACTGCTGACCAATTGAGCCTAACATTCCCCATGTGTTATCACGGATCTCCTGGTAGCGGATGATCTCTTTGCTTTCAATAGTGCCGTTACCATCCAGATCAACGCCATCTTCACCTAAAGTCAAAACACCGTCACCGTTCACATCAGTAAAACTGAACTCTCCGCCATCAGCAAAAAAGAACATAGGGTGGAAAACATCAATACCTGAATCAACATCGCCAATTATCACGCCTTTACCGGTTAAAGCATTGCCGTTTTTATCGGTGAATTTTTCCTTTAATACAGTTGAAGCTTCATATTTACCCTGTGAAAAAGTAATAGAACCTGCAATTATTGTGAATATAACCGCAATTACAACGAGGTTTTTATTTATCATACGAACTTGTAATATAGTTTAAAATTTACGGATTTTCAATGAAATTAATAACCCTCCCCCTTAGAGGGGGAGTTGGAGGGGGTCACAAATAATCAAAACCCCTTTATTTCAAACGAGCCCTGAAAGGGCTCGACTACATTCATTTTTCCAAATCTCCCGTAGTCGAACCCTTTCAGGGTTCGCAGATGTAAGAACATCTTATTTCCAATACACCCAAAACCGTACATTTGTTCCAAATTTTAAGTTTTTCATAAAGTTCGGGGTTAAATAAAAAAAATCTTATGTAAAAAAAATTCACATGTTTGCTTAAAATCATTATTTATAAGCAGAAATCAGCATTTTCCCCTAAAAACGGTATTCACATAGTGCATTTGGGGTCTTTGCAAAGTGCGGAAATGATTTATTATACTCGCATAACATAAAATGTACGGAATATTGAGCAATCAATCAGAAAAATTGTTTGAAGTAATTTATAAAATGCTGGGGCAAAAACAGCTTAAGCGCGAAGAACGCAGATGGAAGGAGCTGCCGGGTGAGCTGAAAAAGCTGCTTGGCGAAGCAATGAATGCAGGCATTCCCAGGGATGAAGCAAAATATCTTTTGTGTTCATTTGGCGCTGTGAATCTTTGTCTTGCGGAGTATGCAGATGCAGCAAATGATTTTTCAGCCCAGTATTTAGTTTTCGGCAAAGAGCTTCTTTATATATTCGAAAATTGAGTATAAGGTTTCATGTTGCAGGTTACAATTTGCAGGTAGCAGGTTACATGTTTCAGGTTGCAGGTTGCAGGAAATCGATAACCATCATTAATTGTTCATTGCTACTTGAAAAAGATTTCACTCTTGCACGCGTGATAAAGCCTGCGGCAATTTTAAAGCCCGGCAATTTCTCCCCCTCTCTTAACGCGGGAGGGGTGAGGTTTTTTAGACTAACACAGAGGCACAGAGACACGGAGTTAAATCTCCTCATCCCGAGCCCGTCGAGGGATGTAGCGAAAAAGCAAAAAGAAATAACCGCAGAGTCGCGGAGTCGCTAAGAGCAAATTGATAAACAAACAAACCCTCAAACACCCGGAGGGATGGTCGGGTGAAGAATTAAGATAACAAAAATGAAGAAAGCAATAATTTTAATTTTGGGGTATATCGTTTTTTCTCATACAGGTTTATTTTCACAAGAAGATTTTGTTAAGGTAAAAGGAAGATATGGTGAATGCTATCAGAAAAAAGGCTTTGATTCACGAAACGAGAATCAGCCCAATAATACTTGGGGATTTAAAAACGTAGAAATTTACGAAGATTATATTTATTTATATGATCCTGCATATTTAAACCAGGGTAATTATTTTCTATTAATAAATAAAACAAAAATAAACCAAATAGTTGTTGATGATGAAGGGAAGTTCACTCAAATTTATTTCACAACCACAGAGGAAAACATAGGATTTCGCAGAATAACATTGTATAGCTCAGGTTCACATGATTCCTTTGTCAAGTTAATGTTAATGGGTGAAGAAGTACAAGAAATTTTATGGGATAAATATGAACTTACCGAAAAATATATTAAGCTTAAGCGAACAAATCAACAAAATACCGCATTTGAGATCACGCACTTAAGAATTGGTGAGATTAAAGAAATAAGACTTCATGCTGAAGGATCAAATTATCAAATATATATTTGGGCAAATAATGTT
This sequence comes from Ignavibacteria bacterium, assembly GCA_017303675.1. Classification (NCBI taxonomy): domain Bacteria; kingdom Pseudomonadati; phylum Ignavibacteriota; class Ignavibacteria; species Ignavibacteria bacterium. The sequence continues at coordinate 930,339 of JAFLBX010000002.1, read as the reverse complement.
ATGCATAAGCTATATAACATAAATGAAGAAGTTTATAAAGAAATCATTAATCATTGCAAAAATCAAAATTAAATCCCTCAACCACCCGGAGGGATAGTCGGGTGAAAGTATAAATTTAACTGTTAGGTGTTATGAAAAGAAAAACAACAATTTTATGTATGTTATTTTTTGTTCATTGTAGCGTTAGTCAAGTGATAAATATTGATTACATTTCAAAACCCGACCTTATCACTGATAAACTTAACGAAACAGAAGACAAACTCAGTAAAAAATTAAAAGAATTGGATGGAATTAATCAACAAATTAAAAAGATAGAAATTGACACTAATCTATCTGAAATAGATAAGGAACTTATTTTAAAAAGAAAGAAAAGAGAAAAAAAAGACATAGAAATCGAAATTATAGAATTAAAAGAAAATGTCAATACGTTGGATAAAACCAGGGACAAGTATCTAATGTTGAAAGATAAAGGAAATGTTCAGTTTTTGGAGAAAACTTCATTCTCTATTGTAAAAGATGTTAGTAATTTTTTGCCAAATCTGCAACTTTTAAAGGTTAACGTTGGTGAACCGAAAGGATTTAAGATACCAATTTTTTTATTTATTGGGTCACCATTTAATTTGAAAGATGATTTAAATCATGAAAAGACAGCTGCTGAGTTATTAAATCCAATTGGTGGATTAATTAATCTCTACATACAACACGATCACAAGCTAATTGGAAAGAATAACAAATTATCTTTAACCAAACTTAATCTTAAGAGCTCAATAATTGCAAAATATGTTTCTGGAACAGATACAGTGAATAGAATTTCAAGAGAGTTTTTTAATTTTGCTGGTACATTGGATTTTTTCTTTCAAACCGGAGCTTGGGAAGCAGCAGATGGTTTCAACCCTGAAAAATCAGGTGTATTTTGGATTAATCTAAATTTTAGTGCAAATGCCGTTGTTGGAAATAACTTAAAAGAAGTATTTAATCAACTAAACGATAATTCATTCTTAAGTGCCTCTTTTGGTATTAGGCTGGGGCTTTACATTGAAGATAAAGTTAATATCAATGTTGGTTACATAAACAATTTTACAAAAGGTCCTATTAAGGAAGTATTTCAGCAAGGGGTGTTTAAAATTTCAACTGATTTAAATGTATTAAAATAATATATCTAATTATGCAAAGCTATTACTCCATTTAGGATTGGTTTCTAGTCAACTGCTTTTATTCTTCTCTTTCCGCTTCTCCTCAAACATGGGGGCGATGAATTTTTGTATAAGTGAAATAAAAACCCTTAACGACTCAGCTCTGTAGTAAACACCTGCTTGCTGTAACGACTCGGGCGGTTTTATAGAGCTTCTTTTTGGCTTTAACCAGCTTTGGTGGCATCGAAATCGGTTCGAACTGACAAGTCTCTCGTTTCGTGTAATTTGTGCAATTCGTGGTTAACTGTTTTAAAGAGAGTGATAAAATATAAAATTTGCGTGTGGTTGCTTTAATGGTTGTAATGTTAGTTTAACACACCCCGTCCGCCAAGTGCCGGACACCCCTCTCAAGAAGGGAATATACTTTCTGCCCTTAGTGCCTTAGTCGTGAAATTTTGTTTTGATCCTCAGCATAAAAAAAGACGCATTACCTGCGCCTCTGCTTTAACCTGCAACTTATAACCTGAAACTTGCAGCCTGTAACCTTCCTTCGCTCTGCTCAGTAAGGCTAGCCTGCTGCCTGTAACTGCTAACTTCCCCAATCCCTGTTATACCTGAAATCGACATTAACAGTGCGGTTTGAGACCTTTGCAATTATCGGCGGTACGCGTTTGAACTGGTTAAACCTTATCTTGCCGCGCAGGGTTTTTATGAATTGCAGCTTAAAGCCAAGATCGGTAAGCTCCTCATCACTATAACGCTGGTCTATCATGTAATAGAGCAGCTCATCAGCTTCGCGGTAGGTGAAGCCAAGCTCCCCTTCATCGGTCTGCCCGCTCCACAGGTCAGCCGAAGGCTTCTTCTTGATAATTTGTTTGGGACATTTAAGAAGCTCTGCCAATTGCCAAACCTGGGTTTTGTAAAGATCGCCTAATGGATTTATCGCGCTTGCGCTATCGCCATACAATGTTGAATATCCCAGCAGAATTTCAGTCTTATTCCCCGTGCCAAGCACAAGGGCATTTTTTTCGTTTGACTGGTCATACAGGCATATCATTCTCATTCTTGCCATGATATTCCCGAACCTTACCTTATTTTTCAGTATATCCGGATCATTTTCAGCAAGCGAATCAACTGCGCCCGTAAGGTTAATCAGCATGCTTTTAATTTTGAGGTCTTTTACAACTGAAAGGGCATCGCTTACGCTATCAGCGCTTGAGGTTTTGTAGGGCATCATAACACCAAGCACATTTTTTGGACCAAGTGCTAACGCTGCTAAATATGCGGCAACAGTGGAATCAATTCCGCCGCTTAAGCCTAATACAACTTTTTTCAGCCCGAAGCGTGTTGTTTCACTGTGTATAAAGTTAACCAGGACCTTAACTAAGTCCTGGTTAACAGGTATTTCAAATGGATTTGATCTTTTTGAAGAGTTTTTTCGTGAGGCTTTAATTACGGGTTCTTCCAATTCTTTTTCCCTTTATAAGCCATTTTATCAGAATATGTGCAGATTTTACTTCTTTGAAACCTGGTAAACTATCTTTCTTATTGTATCAAACTGAAGATAGGGGAACATCTCTTGTATTTTATCTATAGCTTCGCCAGCACTCATTTCTCTTCTCATATCTTTGTACATCTGGCGGATCTTATAGTCACGGATAGCTTTTTCATCCAATAATTTGTATTTTTTCAAATTATTATATGTCTCATCGTCAATCAGCTCGCTTAACGGATTATCGGTCTTTGACTTAACTGTCGGCTTCATTTATGCCCTCCCGTCCTTTCGGACTATTAGTTTATTAATATAACCTTTTTCTGGATACGGTAACTTAAATTTCTAGTCTCCTCATCTCCTAATGTTACAAATATAATTAAAAAGCAAGTTAAAAATCAAGTAATCCAATAATTTAGCTCCATTTAATTACACTTAACTTTAAATAAATATATAGTTACAGAACGGTTATTTCTTTGTTAATTAAACGTCAAACCAATCGAAATCGTTTCATTAAGGTTTAATAAGACTTGCAATAACCTGCAATTATGGTTATTTTAATCAAAATTTTTAGGATTTATGGAGAGGTTCTTCAGGATTTTTTATTACACCGCATTCACGGTATTTGTTTTATCCACTATTCTGGTCATATTTTCGCTTGTTGTTTCATTTATAGCGTTCTTATACTGGTCTTCTACAGTGATACTTCAGTATATACTGCGCTTAATTTAAAACTATAAGTAAAATAATTTAATCTTTTTATGTTAAGAAACTTACAGCTTCGCATCTTAATCATATTTTTTACATTTTCGGCAATATATTTTTCAGCCTGTAAGCAGGGCGAAGAAATAATTACTCCTATTGACCCGCCGGTGGTACTTGATACTACAAAAATTTTCTCAAAAACATTCGGTTCGCAGCTCTCAGATCTTATCACCGGTTCACGCCAGACTAGTGACGGCGGTGTGATCTTATGCGGTTATACAATTTCAGGCGCTTTTGGCGATAATGATATATTCATAATGAAGCTTGACGGTTCAGGCAACATTGTATGGTCAAATCTATACGGCGGCTCAGGTAACGACCAGGCTACTTCAATAGAAAAAACCTCAGACGGCAGCTTTATTATCAGCGGCACAACATCATCATTCAGCGGAACTTTTGACCCGTTTGCCATGAAAATTAATCAGGCCGGGGTCATTGAGTGGAGCAAGCTCTACAGATGGTGGAACGAAGATTATTCAAACAACATTATACAGACCGGTGACGGCGGATATATTTTAACAGGATATTCCAATTCATTCAGCATAGGCAATTATGATATTTTCTCTTTAAAGATATATCAATCCGGCGGCCTGATGTGGGCACGCGCATATGGCGGCCCTGAAAACGATTACGGAAATTCAATTAAAACCACGCCGCAGGGCGGCTATATTATCGGTGGCTATACATTTTCATACGGTACAGGCGGCGATGCATATATTCTTAAGCTGTACGGCGATGGGGTGCTTATATGGAGCAAAACATACGGCGGGGCAGGGTTTGATAATATTAAAGACCTGCAGAACACTTCAAACGGATATATTGTTTGCGGCTCAACAAGCTCATTCGGCTTAGCCTTTGAAAACGCTATGGTTTTCAATATTGATAACCAGGATGGTTTTGTATACTGGACAAGAACTTTCGGCGGAAATGGCCAGGGAGTTTCGAATTTCCAAAAGGTGTTAAATACTCCCGATGGCGGCTTTTTGCTGGCTGGAAACCTGCAGGAGCTGGCGAAGAACCAGCAGGATATAGCACTTGTTAAATTATATGGAGATGGTGAGTTTAACTTCGCTAAGATATTCGGAGGCGCTGCCAATGATGCAGGTACATCAATATCTTACACAACCGATGGCGGAATACTGCTTACCGGCAACACGGCATCATTCGGAGCTGGCAGCAATGACGCGTATTTGCTCAGTCTCTACAATAACGGCACTGGGTGCCTGCAGGATAATCCTGTAACACCGGTTGGCGGTAACCCGCTTATGGAAGTAAATGAGCAGACATCAACATACCTTGATATCAATTTTTATGAAACTGCATCTGCTACATGGAATGTTGGTGCATTTAATGTTGTACCTAATTCACAATGTATACAGAATCCTGCAGATAACACAAATACGGTTACTGTTAAATAACTTAAATTTTTTAGAGCGGTTTATAATTTGAAAGTACCGACATTTCAGAAATTCGGTTTAACAAAAGCACAGCTTAAGAACAGTGAAACCAGGGATAAGAAGATATCTGATATCTTAACCCACCATTTAACTATTGGCATAGGTATAGCGTTCGGGCTGGTGGTATATGTTCTGTATTTTACAAAGGTGCAGCCTGATAATTTCATACAGATAGTAACACAGGTATTTATCTTTGCCAGCCTGGGAATAATCTGTGTAGGCGTACCTGCTCTTTTATTCAAACTGGCAGAAATGTTCTATTTTAAACAGATAAAAGAAAAAACTGAAGAGCATAAAACCATTGTTAAGTTCACAAAAGAACGGGATGAATATGATTTTTGGAAGCTTCGGAAAGACTACAGCTTCTGGAAAATGCTTGACGGATTGAGTTTTGAAAAGGAAGTAATGAGCGTTTACCTGCATCTTGGTTATGAAGATATGGCAGAAATTTCACCTGATGAGTTTGAAAATGACAGGATACTTAAATTTGAAGGGAAACTGCATTATTTTACATTCCATACAAAAATTACTGAATTTAAAGATTCTGCTGAAATCGATAAATTGCTGGAAAGAAAAGATAAAAATAACTGTGAAGACCTGAAGATATTTTCAAATAGCGGTTTTCACAAAAGCGCTGCAGGCTATATCGAAGGTAAGCCTGTAAGCCTGTATGATATAAACGGGATAATAAAAGTTGTCAGAACAGTTAAATTTTAAGGCAGATCCAAACAAACAAACAGCGAACAAAAACACTAAGATCCTTGCGACACTTGGTCCGGCTGCGGATACCAAAGAAAAGATAATCGAGCTTATTAACGCAGGTATAGACGGCGTCAGGCTTAACTTTTCACACGGCGGCCATGATTATTATGACCAGGTTTTTAAAAATGTTAATGATGCATGCGTAGCTACAAGTGAGCCTATCGCGATACTTATCGACCTCCAGGGTCCGAAAATACGTGTAGGCGAGCTGCTGCTGCCTGAATATGAGCTAAAAGAAAACGATCACCTTGAAATTACGATGCATGATATAGTGGGCACCAAGGAAAAATTTTCATGCTCTTATAAAGGTCTCGCTCACGACGCCAAAATCGGCGACCATATTTACATAGATGACGGATTGATAAAGCTGCTTATCATAGCAATTGACCATGATTCAATTTTCTGCGTTGTGCTCGAAGGCGGTACTCTGAAACCAAGGAAAGGGATGAACCTTCCCGGGATGGAGCTCAGTCTGCCATCGCTTTCAGAAAAAGATTTCGAAGATCTTGATTTCGCGCTTTCTCACAGGGTTGATTTCATCGCGCTTTCTTTTGTTCGGAAAGCCAGTGATATTATCGAACTCCGGAAATACCTGGTTGAAAAGGGCTTTGATAAGAATATTATAGCAAAGATAGAAAAACCTGAAGCGGTTAAGAACTTCGATGAGATACTCGAAGCCGCTGACGGAATTATGATAGCAAGGGGTGATCTCGGTGTGGAGCTTCCTCCGCAGGAAGTACCCGTTATTCAGAAAAGTATCATCCGTAAATGCAACCGCCTCGGTAAAATGGTTATTACAGCAACACAGATGCTGGAATCAATGATACATAACGCTGTACCCACACGCGCTGAAACCAGCGATGTAGCTAACGCTGTATGGGACGGCACAGATGTTGTGATGTTAAGCGGTGAGACATCAGTGGGTGAGTATGCAATAGAAGCCGTTGAAATGATGCAGCGTATCCTTGTTAAAACCGAAGCCAATATGCACCTTGTCCAGTTTGAAAGAAAAGAACGACCGCTGACAGTCGAAGAAACAGTGTTTGATTCTGTTGGCAAAGCGCTGGCAGAAATGGCAGTGCAGCTAAACGCCGAAGCGGTGGTATCATTTACCCGCAGGGGCAGAATGGCGAAGGCTATGAGCAAGTTCAGGCCTAATACACGTATTGTTGCAATGAGCGACAGCTTTGAAGTTATGAATGTACTCAGGCTCATCTGGGGCATTATCCCGGTTTATTTTGAGGATGTACCTGATGAGCAGACAGCTATTAAAGCTGCTAAAAAAATACTTCGTGATAAGAAAATTGTTAATGAAGGCTCTACAATAATCTTCACTTCCGGCGCGCCAATTGATGAAAAAGGCAAGGATATCTGGATACGCTTTGCTAAAGCTTAATATTAAACCCTGAACGTAGTGAAGGGTCTCATTTTGTTAAAATATTTTTTTTCCGGAATCAATTCAAGTTTTCCCCTTTTAAATTGTTTCTTAAGTTAATTTTCTGAATTTTTTTAGCCTTAATTCTCAGAGATCCTTCGCTTACTGCCTGCACTATCGTTTCGGCAGTTAATCGCTCAGGATTTTGCTGTTTTTCGCGGTTTTTTATGCTATATACCGTAATACTTTTAACTACATACAATTGGTTTAATGAACTATATGCAAACGAAATACGGTATGTTATATTTGTATCAGAGTTAATTAAGGAAAGAATATGAAACACTTACGATTTGCAATAGTTAAAATTAATCCCTTCTGATTTTTACCCCGTTTTTTTCTCCTATATCCTCTTTATTCCCTGTTCAGTGAAAAACCGAACAGGGATTTCCTTTTAATAAAAGTAACTGTTGAGCATAATTATAAGCCGTTTAGAGAATTTGTATTTTTAGTAACAATTATTTTGCTCCACTAAATTCATTTATTTTTCTTTCCCCTTTAATAAATCACCCAATATCCATAAATTTACCCGTTCAATAAATTTTTTCCTCATTCCCAAACTCCTGTTTGGGAATGTAATAATAATTTGTAATTTGAATAAAATACTGCTAATAACATTTTTTTTGTTACTGTTTCCACTCAATATATTTGCTGACAGCAATATTGACGGGCAGACTGTGACCTTCACACAATTCATAAATGAAATGGCTGTGTGTACGAAGTACACAACATTTGAAAATGTTAAGATCCGCTATAAAATGCCCGATGATAAAGAGGGGATGGATAAACGTTTTAACGGAGGTGAGCCGGAACTGTTCATAAACCAAAGTATCCGGCTTGTTAACTGTGATTTTGATGTTGACTACTGGCTGGTATTGCGAAATGTGACATTTAACGATTACTTCGCAATAGCGAACTCATCACCGCTTAAGATAATTTTTAAAGAATGTACATTTAAAAAAACACTTAGGATTTATAACAGCAATATCGATTTCATAGATATAGACAGCTCAAAGCTTGAACACGGTTTTAAATTCTTCAGAAATGATGTTAAAGACAGACTGACATTAAAACACTGCTATATATCGGTTAACCCATCATTATTTGGTGATACAGATGCGCTGGATATGGAGCCAAGGCTTTTCAGGTTCGCGAACAAACAGAACGGGTTTGATGTGGAAATAACCGAGTGTGTCTTCAGCCTGCCGGATAACTTAAGGAACAATCCGCAGTTCTTTTTATCATTAACGGAATCTGATTTTAAGAATCTCAGCCTTACGGGAAATGTATTCAACTGCACTGTAGATCTTTCCGAATCAACTGTGGGCAATGCATTTGTCACTAACAGCTGTGAATATAACGGTAGTCTTGTGCTGGATGCATTCAACATAAACCCTATAAACACCAGGGTGCAGTGGTCAACGGTTGCCGGCAACCGCATTGCGATATTCGATCACAAAGCCGGCAAGGTATATAACGGTAATCACGCCGATAGCATTGGCAGCGAAGTTAGATTCGCGAGCCTGATTAGCTGTTATGCCAATTTTTATAATGCGTTTAAATCACAGGGTAACCGTATAGCTGCCAATGCATGTTATGTGGAATGGAAAGATATTGAAACAAAGTATCTTAATAAACAGTATTCATCGGGAGTTGATAAGAGTGTATTCTTCAATTACCTGATGAATGTTTTCCTGAAAACATTTTGTGACTACGGTACAAATCCGCTGAAGGCAATACAGATAGCATTTTATGTGCTGCTTTTCTTTGCGGGAATTTATTTCTTCTTCCCGTATTCGATACTTTCTTTCCACAAACGTAGTATGTTTGACCAGTTAAAGATTTACGGTAAATATCTTTCATCGCCGAAGAGTCTGCTGGAAATTGAGGACTCAGTAATTGCTAAAGAGAGCAAAACCCCAACATATGATGAATACATGAGCTTTGTAACGGAATCCAAAGGGAAGGTTCCCTGGTATTTTAATCTGTTCGGAAAGCCGCTTTATTTCCTCGAGCTCATACGCAATAAGCCCACAAAGTTATTCTACAGGCTTATTGATATTTTCCCTGATGAATGGGAATCAATGAGCCAGACAAAAAAAGTAATTGCAACCGTAATGTATGGTGTAGTTTTTATGCTTACAGTGCTGTGGTTTTTTCTTATACATGTGCTTGATTCCGTTGCGCTAAGCCTGAACGTGTTTTCAACACTGGGCTTCGGGCAGATACCTATTAAAGGAATTCCCCGATACTTAACTATTCTCGAAGGATTCATAGGCTGGTTTTTGCTTAGCATTTTCAGCGTTTCTTTAATTAGCCAGGTAATACAATAATTTCTATGAGTAATCTCGAAGACCTATATCATGAAACAGGGATTAAAGAAAAACCTAATGAGTCTAGGATCAAACCAGCTATTCTAAAATTTTTTGTTTATATTATTATTCTGGGTAGTATTATATATTGGGCATATCTAAAAAATATTCTTGATTTTAGTACTTCTCAGCCTTATTATTTTATTGTCTTAGCAGCACTATTTTTATATGTTATTTTCAATAAGTTAAATTCTTATTGGGAAATAGTAAAACAAAATAGAAAATTCTTTAAGCCATAATGTTGATTCTGGCCATTTGAAATATACTGATAATCAAACTTCATAGCAGAGTAATGTTGTTAGCTGAAATTAATCGCAATCGTAGAACCCTCTGCAGAAAAGTCATGTTTGCCTGCCTTATCGAACGTAATGAGAGAAGGTAGAAAAAAATCACTTGAAAATTAGAAGCCCCGAAGAGGCAGCGTGTTTGATAGCCTAATTAGCATTTGAAGGGACAAGCAATTGTAAAATAGCTCCGTAGGAGCGCCATGTTTGTAGAAAGTTAAACCCAAGAAAATCAGAGCTCCGTAGGAGCGATATGTAAAAAAATGGCTAATTCATATTCACAAATCTACATTCAAATAGTTTTTGCAGTCAAAGGCAGACAAAATCTGGTCAAAAGAGAACACAAAGAGGAATTACACAAATACATCACCGGGATAGTAAAAGGCAAAAAACAAAAAATGCTGGCAATAAATTGTATGTCTGACCATACCCACATGTTTATTGGTTTTACACCTGATATGAAGATTTCGGACCTTGTTAGGGATGTAAAATCTATTTCATCCGGTTTTATAAATGAAAAGAAATTTGTAAAAGGAAAATTCAATTGGCAGCATGGATTTGGCGCTTTTTCTTATTCACATTCGCACATTGATAGGGTTGTGAAATATGTTCTAAATCAGGAGGAACATCACAAAAAGAAGACTTTTCGAGAAGAATATATTGGCTTGCTGGAAAAATTTAATGTGGAATATGATCCAAAATACATTTTCGAATTTTATGATGATTAACATATCGCTCCTACGGAGCTATAGACCATTAAGAAACCAAATTTTTTTAAACCAATGTTGAAAAAGATTATCATCCTGTTATCATTTGCGATTTCGCTGAATATCCTATCTCAAAATGAAATAACCACGGAGAAGCTTATTGGATGTTGGGTTCAGACCGAATCAGGCTTCTGGAAGAATGATAGTATATATCTTATAAATAATTTGGGAATGTTGAACGGAGTTTATGATGGTTTATGCTTTGACAAAGATTCTGTGGAGTTTTTGCATGGGTTAGATAGATTTGATCTTTTGTATTCTTCAAAAGAATATGATTTAAGGAAAAACTCTGATTTTATCTGGAACAATAGAAAATGTAAATACTATATCGAAGGTAGTAATTTATTCGTCGTTAGAATATTGTTCAATGATACTTCTAAAATAATCATCAAAAAAAATAAAAACGATACTCTCATAATTAAAAAAGGGAATTATTCTGAATCATTCATTAAAAAGTATTACAACTTTGACTCCATTATTGCATTTAGAAAAATTACGATAATTGATGATGGTATAGGCGAGGTAATTCGACCTGCATACGTTATGGAGATTTTTGATAATAGAACATTGAAATTATTTACTGACGAGAGCCGTATTTTTGAAAAAGGAACCTACATGGCAAAAATTCCGAAAAATAATTTTGATCTTTTATTAAAGTATTTCAGTTTTCTCAATTTAAATGTGATTAATAATAAGATGTTTGATGGAGAAAACTCAGAATCAACTCCCACTACAATTGTTATTGAACTTAAGGATAATCAAAAGATTTTTGTCCGATCTAATGGGTATTATGAACCGCATGAATTTAGATGGTTCCTGAGACTTTTGTATAGCTTATATTATAAATTAGATTGCACAAGGATTAATTAAATGAAATTCTTCAACTTCAAATTCATTCTGACCGCAACATTAACATACATTCCATACACCGCGCTATGGTTTTTTTGGCATAATAATTTATTTCATAAATTATATTATTCCGTAAATTCATTTTATTCCATTAATGAGCAGAATATCTGGCTCATGAATTTTGCGAATGCTCTTCTTGTGTACGGATTTGTATATTTTTACCGCCGCTTTGTTAAGCCGGATACACTCTCATTTAAAGCTGCGCTGTGGGGTGTGTATTACAATTTATCTGTTACAGGATTTTATACATTTATGCTCATGGGTGCGTTTAAGGAATGGAATGCATCAATTTTAATCCACGATCTTATATGGGCTGTTTTAAGCGGTACAATTTCCGGGCTGTTGGCTTTTCATCTGAATAAATATTTTGGCGGAAATCTCAAGCAAATCACTTGAAAATCCCGAAATTTAAACTTACATTTATTTAACAATTTCCATTGAATTTAACCTAATCTATGAATAATTTTACCGATTAAAGCATTAAAATAATTAAAATTCAGGTAAAATTGGCAAAAACAGTAGGTTCTGTTTTATTCGTACTATTATTCACAACCCTAAGCTACGCTCAGCAATACGTAACGGTTACTGCATCCCCTCAGAAAAAGGATTTTTATCCCAGCGAAAACATTCGTGTTAATGTAAAAGCTGATATTCAGGGCGGCTATCACATCAATGCAAACCAGGTCAGCGATCCTGATCTAATCCCTACAACTATTGAAGTAGATGCGGGCAGCCTGAAGGTCGGGAAGATCTCATGGCCGGGTTCGCATAAATTCAAATTCAGCTTTTCTGAAACTGAGCTTGATGTTTATGAAGGCTCAATTACTATTGGTGTGAATTTAAAAGCGCCTAAGGATATCAAGCCGGGCAAATATGATATTTCAGGCAAGCTGAATTACCAGGCTTGTAATGACAGAGCTTGTTTCGCGCCTAAAGATGCGCCGTTCACAGTTACAGTGGTAATAAAAGAAGATACTGCAAAAGTTGATACTTCAAAAACTGAAACACCGAAGGATACAACTAAAAAAACCGATACGCTGGATAATTCTGTTAAACAGGATACAACTTCCAAAACTCAGCTTACCGAAAATAAAAGAGATACAACCCAGTTAGTTACATCCACTGAAAATAAAAACCAGATAGCAGCATATATTGAAGAGAACGGAATGTTCGTTGCTCTGCTGATAATTTTTGTGCTCGGCATTGGACTTAATTTAACACCATGCGTTTACCCGCTGATTCCAATAACAATAAGCTATTTCGGCGCGCAGGTATCAAACAGCAAGGGCGGAAAGCTTTTAATGGCTCTTTTCTATGTGCTCGGCATGTCGGTCACATATTCAGTGCTTGGACTCGTTGCTGCGCTCACAGGCGGAGTATTCGGAAGTTTACTGCAATCACCGCTTGTAATAGGTTTTCTGGTGCTCATTTTCCTTGCACTTGCTTTGAGTATGTTCGGGGTTTATGAAATTAAAATTCCGCAGTCACTTGCTAACTTCAGCGGTAAGAACCGCCAGGGATATTTCGGCACTTTTTTGATGGGTCTTACAGTTGGTTTTATAGCTGCTCCCTGTATCGGACCGTTAGTTCTAAGCCTGCTGGTTTATGTTGGTCAGATTGGAAGTCCCTTTTTAGGATTTATAATGTTCTTTGTGCTTTCACTTGGCCTTGGTTTGCCATACGTTTTCCTTGCAATGTTCTCAAGCTCCATCACAAAGCTGCCGCGCTCAGGTGAATGGATGGAAGGCGTAAAGATAATTTTCGGGCTCATGATGATCGGACTCGCACTTTATACAGCGCAGCCGCTGATGTCTGTTGAGCTTTACGAAATTATATTCCCAATATTCCTGATACTGAGCGGTATTTATCTTATAATGATAGACAGGAAAGCAGTTGCTGCAGCAACATATACCAGGATAAAATACGCTATTGCGATAGCTGTAATAATATGGGGCGCTATGAACCTGCATTTTGGCGAAGAGCAGGTTGTTGGCACAGGTAAGTATGAATGGCAGATGCTGCAAACCCAGTCATTAATAGATGGTTCAATTGCAAAGTCAAAAGATAAGCCTACTATTATTGATTTTTACGCTGACTGGTGCGCTCAATGTAAAGAGCTTGATAAATATACTTATGTTGATCCTAAAATTATTGAGCTTTCCAAAAAATTCAATAACATAAAAGTTGATCTGACAAAAGGCGATAAAGAAATTGAAGGCAAGTTCAAAATACAGGGTCTGCCTGTTGTTGCCTTTATTGATAAGAACGGAAAAGAAATGGAAGACCTGAGGGTCACAGGCTTTTTAAAGGCTGATGAGTTCATAAAGATTATGGAAAAAGCGCTTGCAAGGTAATTAAGTGAGCGTGTAACCAAAATGTTTTTTAAATTGTTCTGTTAATTAAGAAATTAAACAATATATAATGAGATTTTTGAAATTTGCCGTATTAATGCTGCTGCCTTTAACATTATTTGCTCAGAATAATTTTGAGCCAGGTTTCAGGCTCAAAAGCAGTGATAAGAAGATCATACCCCTGTCACATATCGATGCCGCCCCAATGAAGCAGAATTCAGGTTCCAGCTTTATTGATTCCGTTACCGGCACTGAAACTAAATCAACAGTCAGGAAATCAAAAAAATCACCCGGACTGGCATTCATTTACGGACTTTTAGTTCCGGGAATGGGGCATGTATATGCCGACCGCTTTAATACCGGTAAATATTTCATGATATCTGAAGCCACACTGTGGCTTACTTACGCAGCTTTTACAATTTACGGCAATTGGCTGCTTGATGATGCCTACAGCTATGCTACAACCCACGCAGGTATCACAGTTGGTGATAAAGCCAGGGATGATAAGTTCTTTATTGATATTGCAAATTACAGCAATGTTGATGAGTATAACAATGAAAAGCTACGCTTTGGTGAATATGACAAGCTTTACCTGCCTGAGAACGGCTATTACTTCTGGTGGAATTCAGATGAAGAGCGCAGGCAATACCGCGGCGATAAAATTGGCGGTGACAGAACACTCAATGACAGGCTTTTTGTTGTAGGCGCAGTTCTGATAAATCACCTGGTAAGCGGTATAAGCGCAGTTTTTGCAGCTAACGGTTACAACAGTGATATCAGTAAAAAAAGCTCAGGCGGTTTAAGAATGAACGCAGGTGTTATTAAGAACTTTAACCGAATTGATGGTATTAAGTTCAGTATATCAAAGAATTTTTAGCTTTGCCTCATACAGCAAAACTAATTGATAAAAACACCGTAAACCTTAAGCTGCTTATTGAATATGACGGTAAAAATTATTCAGGCTGGCAAAGACAGAAAAATGAGCCAAGCATTCAGCAGAAAATTGAAGACTCTCTTGCCGTAATCTTTAAAGGTGAGAAGATAACAATTACCGGCGCAGGCAGAACAGATGCAGGAGTTCACGCATATGCGCAGTGCGCAAATTTCAGGATCGATGGATCCAGGCTGCAGAAAAAGGGTACTGAGCGCCTTAAGAATTCACTTAACGCATTGCTTCCCGGTGATATTGTAATAAAGAGTGTAAAAAAAGTAAGTGCCGGTTTCAGCGCGCGGTATTCAGCTAAAAAAAGAGAGTATATATACCGTATCACGGAAAGCAGCAGGGCAATTGACCGTGAAAAAGTTTACAATATCAAAGGCAGCTTGGATTTAAAAATTGCCAGGAAGTTCTGTAAAATTATTACAGGCAACCACTCATTTAAAGCTTTATGCAAGAATAAAACCGATGATCACGGGTTCAGAAGCATAATTTACACCGCTGCAGTAACAAAGAAAAAAGACGGTGTTATAGAGTTCAGAATTTCAGCCAACAGGTTCCTGCATTCAATGGTAAGGGCAATTACCGGGGCTATGATAAAAACAGCAACAGGCAGGATGCCGCTGGAAGAATTCACAGAAAAATTCAAAAAGGGAGATGAAATAAAGATACAGTACGTACCTTCTAACGCTTTATTTTTATCAAAAGTAACTTATTAAAACCATGAAAATTAAATTATCCGCAGCGCTTGCAGCGCTGATCTTCACAACCTCATTATTTTCTCAGGAGCTTAACACTCAGGAGCTGTATCAGCAAAAACTTTCTTTAACCGGAAGCAAAGAGAATTCTTTTGATCTTTCTTCCACCCGGAAGCTGATCATAGAAGATAAACTATCCGGTGTAAACAGTGAGCTCAGTAAAGAAAAAATATTTCTTTCGGATTCCTATAAATTTAATAATGCTGAAAGTAAGTTCCGTGCTGCTGAAGATAACCTGCAGGTTAAGAAAAAAGAAAAATCAGTCGGTCTTGGTGTATTGCTTTCTGCAGTATTGCCGGGGGCGGGGGAGTTCTACGGCGGTAATTATCTTAAAGCAGGTATATTTTTCGGGATAGAAGTGCTTGCATGGGCAACTTTTGCGTACTTCGAAAGCAAAGGAAATAAAAAAGAAGAAGAGTATATTGCTTATGCTGACCAGTACTGGGATGTAAGAACTTACGCAAGATGGCTTAAAAATGAAGGTTTCAGTGAGTCCAGCGGAATTAATCCCGATGAGCCGAACCGTGATATTCTGCGTGAGCAGATTATGGTTTGCGAGCGCGCTAATTTCTCTCACACCATGCCTGAATACGGTTCACAGCAATACTATGAGCTGATCGGCAAGTATCAGAACTTCCAGGCCGGATGGACAAACTTAACGCACATTCCAACAAAGGCTGCGGGTCCTTATAACTACCAGACTTACCGTGACCCGGTTTTTACAAACTATGCTTCTGAAAGGCAAAAAGCTAACGATTTTTTTGATTATGCTAAGATCGGGCCGATAACTGCAATAGTGAATCATATTCTGAGCGCTGCTGATGCCGCATGGGTAATTTCAACCTATAACAGCAAGATCAAGCTTGAAACCGGCTTCAGGATGCAGAACAGGGTATCTCCATACACCTACAGGATTCAGCAGTTTCCCACATTCAATGTGGCAGTAAGTTTTTGATTTTCTCAAAATGTAAAGACGCCCCGCTGGGGCGTCTATTATTATTACACGTTGTAAGCTAGCAATGCAAGAGCGGCATGTATTTATTTAATTGTTAATTTATTGAGTTAGCCTTTTTTATTATGCAGCTCAATAAACTCTCACCCTGAGCCTTTCGAAAGGTGAAGTCATCCCTCGACAAGCTCGGTATGAGTAACTACTTTAGATGAGAAATTACTCTATAAGTTTCAAATAATTCAAGAAAAGGTATACCCTAAACAAGATTAACAAACAAATACTTTATACTTTTTCAGCTTAAAATATTTTGCAGCAGCCTTTATATCTTCATTTTTAAACACGCCGTAAACTGTTGAGCCGCTTCCGCTCATTAACGCATATTCAGCCCCTGAGGATATCATGTCATATTTTATCTTTTCAATTTCAGGATATTTGCTGAATACTACACGCTCAAAATCATTTATCATCAGCGCGGAATTATCAATTGAATATTTTTTAACTCTGTCTAGCAATTTTCTTTTAACACCTTTAATTGCCAGAGCTTTAAAAGCCCATGGAGTTGAAATATGAATTCCGGGGTTTACAAGCAGTATTTTTCCTTTGATTCTGAATTGAGAAAGGGGAGTAAGCTTTTCACCCCTTCCTGCAGCGTAAGCTGCTTTACCAACAAGGAAAAACGGAACATCACTGCCTGCGGCAAGCGCAATACGGGTGATTGCTGAAGTACTTCCTTTTATACGGAAATGCTTAAGTAATATCTTAAGCAGTGCGGCAGCATCAGAGCTGCCGCCGCCGAGTCCCGCCCCGGTTGGAATATTTTTCTTAATATAAACATCAATTTTGTACGACCCATTTATTTCAAAATTACTCAGAAAAATTTCTACGGTTTTATAACAAATGTTATTTTTGCCCGATATTTTTTCCTTTGAATCAGTTTCAACTGAAATCACATTATTACCGGTAGTTTCTGATATTTTCCTTATCTTAACGGTTAACACATCACTAAGCTTTACCGGGTAAAATATCGTTTCCAGGTTATGATAGCCGTCTTTTCTTTTGGAAAGGATTCTGAGCCCTGCATTAATTTTAGCGGGTGCTGTAATTTTGTAAATTGCTGTTTTTCTTTTTTTCATTCGAGCAAAATTGCAAATTTAAATAGACTTTACAATCTAAAATTTAAGTTCAATCCTTAACCAAAAATGCCGTAACTAAACGGCATTTAAGAGGAAATATCAAATTGAATATTCGCAAATTTTCAAGTATTTTAGCACCCTATGAAAAAAATTATACCGCTTCTTCTTGTTTTGATGAGCTTTTCATCATTTTCGCAAATTGTACCTTTTACAGTAAACCTGGATACTTCAATTACAAAGACCCTTGATAGCGCTTTGATCTACGTTAAAAATCCAACAAACAAGGTTATAAACGTTACTTCAATAAGAAACACATCTCCGTTTTTTTTCACACGTATTAATACTTTGAATGTTAATCCCAATGATAGTTCAGCGTTATGGGTAATATATTCATCTTATCATAACTTAACGTACCGTTCATTTTTAATTCTGGATGCGCGGGTGCCCAACGGGGGAATGCATTATTCATTGGTATATGGATTAATTGCTACTTCCAAATATCCTGATGTGATCTATGCATTTTCGCAGGGCTTAAGCGATGAACCGCTTAAATCTGCGCTTAAAACATTTACTTCTACGGGTTATATTTCACTTGGCTACAATACAGCCAGGGACAGGATGTTTGAAACTGTAGATGATTACGGCGGCGATACTATAGAATGTATTTACAGCGGAAGGAAAATTTACGCTACAACACGAACCCAGGCACAGAACCAGAATTTTGATACAGAACATACATGGCCGCAGAGCTTTTTCAATGAAAATGAACCGATGAGAAGTGATATTCATCACCTGTTCCCGACCTATTCACCGGCAAACAATGCCAGGTCATCATATCCGTTCGGTTTTGTGGTATCCAATATCACTTACCAGGATGGCGGTTCAAAGCTTGGCAGGGATGTAAATAATAATATTGTTTTTGAACCAAGAGATGTTCAGAAGGGAAATACAGCGCGGGCAGTGTTTTATTTCATAACCCGTTACCAGAATCACGAAAATTACCTTGCCCTGGTTCAGGAAACTGCTTTAAGGCAGTTCCATGCTATGGATACGGTTAATGCAAGGGAAAGAACAAGAAATGACAGGATAAAAACCTACCAGAATAACCGCAATCCGTTTGTTGACCACCCGGAATTTGTTGAAAGGATAGCTGCATTTTACACTACTCAAAACACAGCTCCTAAAGCAAAGATCTCTGCAGCGCCGTATACCGTAAACTTTGATACGCTGTCTAATCCGGGGGATACTGTAAGTTATTTTGTATCCATTTGTAATTACGGCAATACTAATTTAAGTGTCAGCTCTGTTACTTCAAACAATCCAGTTTTTACGGTTGAAAGCTTTCCCGCAACAATAAGTGCCAACCAGTTCGGTTATGCAAAAGTTAAATTTACTCCAACTTCGGCTAATACTTTTTATACAGGTGTGCTCACGATAAATAACAGCGATAGTACTCTGAATATTACACTGAACGGTGTAAGCGGAATTGTAAACGGTATAACGCCTGTTGCAGGTGAAATACCACGCAGCTTCAGCATGTACCAAAATTATCCCAACCCGTTCAATCCTGTAACGAATATTAAGTTCAGCATTCCTAAAAGCGGATTTGTAAAGATTGATGTTTATGATATTAACGGAAAGGCTGTTAGAACGCTGGTTTCGCAAAATCTGCCTGCAGGCAGCTTTATTGCTGATTTCGATGCTTCTTCGCTTACAAGCGGAGTCTATTTTTACAGGTTAACATCCGGTTCATTTACTGAAACCCGAAGAATGATATTGGTGAAATAACAATCTATGGTATCTTAAACGTTGTGTACTTTCTTGTGAAGGATACTGGATATTAACTTAAAGTATATTAAATAGATTCTTCTTTTTGTATATTGTTAATGTAAATCTTAATAAACTAAAACCTTCAGGAGTTCATTATGAAGAATCTATTTTTATTGCTTCTAGCCGCTTTATCTCTTACCCAGCTTATTCCATCTCAATGGGTTTACCAGCAGGTACCAAATAATGCAAGTTATTTCATTTCGCTGGATTTCATTTCATTAACAAACGGCGCAGCCGGCGGTATTTATTCAAATAATTTTACAGGCAGGGGAGTGTATACAACAAATTCCGGTACTAACTGGTTTGTTTCAACAGTACCTGATTCATGCAGGGTTATGCTTGATATTGAATTTGTCGGCAATTCAACCGGTTTTTGTGCCGGTGCATATAATACCTCTGTTTTAAATAACTCTCAAAGTAATACCGGTTTAATTTATGATAAAAAAACTTACCAGGTTATTAACAACCCTGAAAGTTTTAATGGAGCAGGGTATAAAGGGCTATTCCTTAAAACAGTCAATGGAGGGCAAAGCTGGGCAACTTTCGGAAGCTTACCTGTTAACGTTTATTATATGCTTGGAATGGACTTCATCAATGAAACTACCGGTTATGCGATAGTATCATATGATTTTTCAGGGGGCGTTAATGACGGTGTAATAAAAACGACCAATGGGGGAGTTAACTGGTTTACGCTGCCAATGCCTGAAATAATAAATCACTTGAGTGATATTGAATTTATAAACAGCAGTACAGGGTTTGCAGTTGGTTATGATAAAGTAAACGATTCTGCCCGCGGTGTTATTCTGAAAACTACTAATTCAGGTTCAAGCTGGCAAAGACAGGTTTCCAGTCAGCATATGCAGTATCGCAATATTTGTTTTACTGATCAAAATACCGGTATTGTAATATCCGGTTTAACAGGCCTGATAAACTACCCGGCAAGCAATATTTATAAAACAACAAACTCAGGTTTAAGCTGGAGCTTGATCACAACTCTTCAGGATATAGAACTTCAGGATGTAAATTTTTTAAAAGGTACAGGAACTGCTTTTGTATGCGGTTCAAGATATCTGCCGGGTTTCGAAAGTATAGACTATTCATCCAAAAGCTCTAATTACGGTTCAAGCTGGCAGGCAGGTACATTCAATGATACAGGTCTGGGATTTTTTACTTCTGAATTATTAAATAACAGCTCCTGGTATCTGGCAGGGGGTAATTTTGATGCACAATTAAGTCCTGTAATTCTTCATACATCTAACGGTACACCAATTGGTATTATTAATGAAGGCAATCAACTGCCTGATGTGTTTTTACTCGAGCAGAACTACCCGAATCCTTTTAATCCTTCAACAAACATAAAATTCAGCATCCCCAAAAGCAGTTTTGTATTACTTTCTGTTTATGATATTAACGGTAGTGAAGTCAGCCAGCTTGTAGCTCAGCAAATGAGCCCGGGTAGCTATAATGCCAGCTGGAATGCTGCAGGTTTATCCAGCGGGATCTATTTCTATGTTCTTGAATCTGGAAGCTTTAAAGAAACTAAAAAAATGATTTTGTTAAAATAAATTATTAACAGGTTTTATGCTGAAAGTAACAGTCATTCTAATATTATTTGGTTTTATTCTAAACGGATGTTCAAAAGATGAACCGCCGGCTCCGGGTGATAGTGATATTGTGTATGTTTGCACTTCAAATTCCGCTAAAACATACCACACACTCAGGGATTGCGGTTCATTGAAACAATGTAAAGAAGATGTGCTTGAAGTTACCAGGAAAAAAGCACGTGAGAATGAAAGAATTATATGTATGAACTGCAGTAAAAAACAGGATAGTAATTTTAAGGATTCTGTTTCAAAATAAACCAATTAAGTATCAGCTAAGCTCTTATAACAATTATCAAACATGGTATAAAAACGAAAGGCAGCTTTTTCAAGCTGCCTTTTCAGGGGGATTGGTTGTTTAAGCCGATTATGCTATGCTTAATATTTGATCTTTTTGAAGATTGTAATAGAAAGCAGGCTGTGAGTCATTATCGTGATTTTTAATATGTCCCAGCATTAAAGCCTGAACTTTGTTTGCTTCTGCCATATTATTTAATTTTTCAAGATATTTGTAGTGCTTATCAAGGAATATCTTTGATTCCTTATAGTTACCTTCAATGCTGTAGTTCTCACTGTATATCTTGCAGATCTTGCTTAAGTCTTTGTAAGACTTTGCTGTTTTTGCAAGCTTTTCAGCAATGTGTAAATATGTTACAGCTTTTTCGGTATCTTTGAATTTAAGATATAATCTTGCAAGCCCTGTATTAATTCTTAAAATATTCATTATATCGTTGATCTTTTCTGATACTTCAAGCCCGTCTTTGAAATACTGGATACTTGCTTTGTAGTCATTAAGCTCAAAATATAATTCGCCAAGCTCGCATAAAGTATGGTCAACAGAGCTTTTATCGCCTATTTCCCTGTAATACTTTAAAGCGCGGTTGTAATATTTTATTGCTTCAGGGAAGCATCTCATTTTTGAATAAGCTTTTCCTAAGTTTGCATAAACCTGGGTTTCTGCCTGGCGGTTACCGTACTTTTTCATAAGAAGCATTGCTTCGCTTAAATATGTAATAGCGTTTGCAAAATCTTCCATGTAAATGTATGTTCTGCCGATGTTGGCTAAAGTAAAGCTTTCATCAATAATTGATTTCTTTTCCTGGGTTTTCTTCAATGCTTCTGTGAAGTACATTAAAGATTCATGGTAGCTTCCTGTTTCCAGGTAAACTATTCCCAGGTTATTGTATAAAGCGTAGTGAATTTCAGTTTCACTGCTTTTATATATACTTAAGCTTTCGAGGTAGTTGTTTAAAGCGGCTTTTAGATCGCCGTTCTGCTGGTATGAAAGTCCTCTGTTTGTCAGTACTGTTGCTTCAAAATTCAGGTCGCCTATTGACTGAAGAACGAAAATGCTTTCATCGTAGTATTCAATTGCTTTTGTGAAATCGCTTAATGAATAGTATACGTTTGCGAGTGCATTTAATGTTCTTGTTTCACCTCTTTTATCTTTAAGCTTTCTGTATAAGCTTAAAGCTTCCTGGTAATATTCTATAGCAGCCTCAAAATTTGAAGACAATCTGCATGAGATACCTGCATTCAGATAAGCTTTGGCAAGTCCTTTGGAATAACCTAAGAGCTGTGCCATGCTTATAGCTTCTTTGCTGAGTGATAGCGAGAGGTTGTTGTTGTCTTTTCTTGCTTCATCTGCTTTACTGTTAAGTAAATCAACCTCTTCAAAGCTATTTCTGTTGATTGTTTTTATATTTTCTGTAGATTTCATTTTTTGTGTATTAGAAAATAGTTTTATTGAAGTAGGTTATTTTACTAAAGTCATTTTTTTGATGTCTCTGAAGCTTCCTGCTTCGAGCTTATAGAAATATATACCTGATGATAAATATGCTGCGTTAAATGATATATTATGTGTTCCTGCTGTTAAGTTCTGGTTTACTAAAACGTTAATTTCCCTTCCAAGCATATCATAAACTGCAAGCTTAACGAATGTTGCTTCCGCAAGATCAAATCTAATGCTTGTCGAAGGATTGAACGGATTAGGATAGTTCTGGTGAAGACTGAAGCTACCCGGATTGGTATTTTCAAGGTTAAGCTCGCTGTTATCGCCGAACTCTACTGACATAGTTGAAATATATGTTGATGAGATCCCGGCTTCAACTATCAGTTCACTGAAACCTGTAATTACTACTTTTTTAGTCGGTGTAATTGCTATATCTTTTGCAATATCTGTTGAAGTACCTGTGAAAGTATACCTGTTAACCTGGGACTGAACCCCGTTATCTACGTTATATCTGACTGTTGCGTAGTCAAATGTATTAGTTGTACCCCAGCTTTTACCGGTTACAACAACACTTTTTGTGTTTGTATTGTTTAACAGAATACCGATTGAGCCTGCAACATCTTCGCCGCCGCCTGTGCCGTTGTATTCTGATGCCCAGGTCTGAACGCCGGTGCTGCTGTATTTTAATGTCAGGTAGTTCACGCCTCCATTAGAAGAAGTTGTTTCACCTGTAATGTATGTTGAGCCGTCTGTATCTACTACTATTCCCCAGGCTTTGTCATTTTGATTGCCTGAACCGTTGTATGTTTTAGACCATACTATTGAGCCTAAAGTGTTGTACTTAGCTGTATATGTATTGGTGGTATTGGCTGCTTCAGTGATATATCCTGTAATGAAAACATTATCATCAACATCAACAACAATACCCCAGGCTTTATCTTCTGAATTCCCGGTCCCGTTCACGGTATTTAACCACTGGAGGACACCGCTGCTGTTGTATTTTAAAACTGCTATATCAGTGTTATTCGAGCCTGATTCAGAAACAAATCCGGTTACATAAACATTTCCGCTGTTTCCAACAGCAATACCCAGACCCTGTGCATTCAGGTTCCTTATTCCGTCCTCGCTTGCTGTCCATAAAGGTGTACCAGCTGCGTTGTATTTTCTTACAAGAATATCGGTATAACCGTCAAGTTGTGTTGAGTAGCCTGTTATATAAATAAAGCCGGAAACATCAACTGCTATTCCAAGGCCTTTATCTATTGTGGGTGTATCAGCTCCTGAATAAGTTTGTGCCCACTGAAATGTTCCGTTTGAGGAATATTTAATGATTACTACATCTTCAGATTTGCCGGTAAACTGAGCAAAACCTACTACGTAAACGTTTCCTGCATTATCAACGCAGATACCGTTACCTTCATCATTTAGATTTGCTGTTCCATTATAACCTCTTACCCAGGCCGTATCGCCATTTTGGTTGTATTTAATAGTTATAATATCGTTTTGTGATGCCCCTTCGTAGGAATATCCCGTAACATAGCTGTTTCCTGAAGCATCGCATGTTACAGCATTGCCCTTGGCATTGGTAAAATTAACATCTCCTGCGTAATTCCCGTAATTAGAAACCCACTGTGAGTATGTTAAACTGAATGTACAAAGCAATAATGCAGTAAATAGTAGCTTTTTCATTGTTTTGTTAATAGTTAATTAAATTGGTTTTTTTAGATCTGTTTATTTCTTCTATGACAAAATTAGCCTTTTAAAGCTGTTTTTTAGGTCACGGTGCACGTTACAATGGGTTATTTACTGCATTCACGGTAGAAGAATTGTAGAATACTAAGAATTTTTATCGTTTTTATTTGTAATGCAGTTACGAAATAGCTCGGTTATTAGTCTAGGGTTGTAGTAGTAAAATCGGTTAGATTATAGCTATTTCACGGTATGTTTTTCGGGAATTGATGATGAGGTATGATTAATTGCATACTGATCAAATATAAATCATCAAATTTTCTGATGTTACCATATACGAAAACCTTCTCAAGTTATATAAAATTTAATTGGTTACATTAATTATAATTATTGTTGAATATACTTTGAAAATTGAATAAGTTAGAGAAATTAGCTGTTTGCTGCTGGTTACAATACATTTGTATATCTTTGGATAATCCTTATTTATTGATATTTTTACAATTAAAGGCAAATTTAAATTGATCGGAAGTTAATTTTATTACAACTACTGTTTATATGGAATCGATCTTAAGAAATCTCCTCGAAAAAAAAGGCTGTTCATTCGATAGATACCTTAATAAAATTCAATATATTAAAACCAAAGATGATATCCGGGAATCATTATTTCTTACTCCCGTTATAACATCAAAAAAAAGTAAAATATTATTCATAACCAGGGAAATTAAAGGTAACTGGTTCGAAAGTATAAAGGATATTGATGATATTATCTCATTTGTTGTAAAGAACTACAATTATAAATTAAAAGATTACACTTATTACTTTCATATTTACATCGAAAATATCAAGTTTGAACACTTTTACAAAGTAGATACTGAAAAAAATAATAAATTATCACGCCTTTCACAGGAAGAGCTGGAAAAAATATTATAATATAGTTTTTCACTTTTCACTGCTCATATTTTTCTCGCCTGTTTTAATATCCAGTCTTTATAATGAAGGATTTTTTTCTTTTCTGTATCTTTTATCAATTTTAGTTTAGTCTTAATATCCGGTTTAAATTTCAGATCCATAAGCCTTTCCATTATATCGATATATGTTTTGAACGATTCCCGCTGGTATTCAGTTATTGTTTTGTTGTTTTTAATTATCAATTTGTTTCTTGAGATCTCATTCCTGCATTTATCAAAATAGCCCAGCTCAAAAAGGCATACAAGCTTGTCAATTTTCATATCAAGATTCAATATCTGAATATTTTTGGGACATTTATCGTAAAATCCCAGGGTATTCAGAAAATTCTTCTGATGCATATTGATCTTACCTTTCGAAAAATTCAACATGGTTTCCTTATTTTCAGGTGCAAGGATATCTGTGTATTCTTTAATGAATTTTTCAGCTCCTGCGATATCGTTCTGTTTCAGGGCAGTAAGTATAAATTCCCTGAAAAGCATTGAAGGCATGTATTCATTACCTGATTTCATATAAGCATTATGCCTGATTATCAGCTTCAAAAGATCATATAATTCGATATTAAATTCTGTTCGCCTTATATTTATCTGGGTAATAGTATATGAATACAATAAGCTGAATACAGTGAACTTAGATATCTGCTCAAATATCCCTATATTCTCTAGGAAATCCTTTTTAGCCTTAAAATAAAGCTCATCATTCGTTTTGTTTTCATAAAGCCTGCTTATCTGCACCATGACTTTCATATACGCTGAAAGTTTGTTATGGCTGAGTGATTTTACAAGATTTTCAATGTTGATATTGCTCATATATTTTTCAAGCTGCAAAATCGAAGTTCCTGCAATTTGAAAGTTTTCAATATTTTTTATTGCGCAGTACATTGTCAGCAGCCTGGTTATTATATAAATAAGGAATATCTCAATGTTTTTCTCAAGCAGCTTGTGAACTTCAATGAATTTTTCCCGTTCGATCAAACACTGGCCTTTTAACATTAACAGCTTATCAAGCTCATACAGCTGCCTTTCGCTTATTTTATTTAAATTCTCTTCTTCATGAAGCATTCTGTCTAATGAATTATCAAAAACAGTGTATATCTTTCTTTCCATCATTACTTCTGCTACCAAACGGCCTCGTAAATTCTGGTCTTTGTTCAGTTTCATGCTTAACATGAAGTTTTCAACCATCCTGTTCAGCTCTGATAGCCGGGAAATTATCACCCTGTTGTTGAATTTTTTACCCGGGTACAGCGAGCTGTACATTGATTCAAGTGAAAGCTCTTTGCTGCTGAATTCAGGGTAAAATCGTAATAAATGATCAACCAAAGGAAAATAATCACGGCTCGCATAAACTGAGTCTGATTTAATATAACGCTCAAATCTTTTTAATTCTATTGGCTGAATTGAGGAAAGAAGGTCAAAAATACGCAGTTTTTTCATAAAATCCCTGTAAAATTCTGGTTACAATAATATATGTAGTATTATGGAATTTATTATATAAGTAAATATAATTCATATATTAGCTGGTTACAATGATAAAATTTCTTTTTGAAACTGCGTTTATATAAGTTATCTTTGGAACTGAAATTTTATAAGGTAAGTGTTTTATAATATATGAGTTTAACCGGTTCTATTCTTAAAGAGATCTTACAAAGCAAAGAGTGTTCTGTAGGTAAATATCTTTCCCCAATGTTCTGTAATGATGAAAAGGGAGTAATGATCGAATATTATATTACTCCTGTGGTTACCAAATCCAAATCAGATATCCTTATCATATCAAAAATTGTAAAAGGAAACTGGTACGAAGCCCTTTTAAATATTGAAAATATTGTAAAAAGCATCAAGGATCATTATAACCTTAACACAGATGAATACACTGTGATACTTCATGCCTATTTTGATGTTGTTGAGCTCGAAAATTTTTATGTAGTTGATGTAAAGGATAAATATATGCTTCACAAGCTTAAGCTCAGTGAATTTGAAAAGATCCTGAGCAATTAGGCTGCTTTTTGCTGCATCTCACGTGCGCAAAAATCCCCCGCTGCCGTTAAACATTATGAATTTAATTTTGACGGCAGCTTTTTTTTACGCCTAGGCTTCATTTATAGCAGCCTGCTGTTCAATTTCAGCAGCTTCATTTCTGGAATTCAGCTTTATAATGCCAAGCTTGCCCAATCCCAGGATTATATAATATGTAAAATCAACTTCATACCATTTAACACCGAAGTTTATGGCTGATGCGTGCTTGTGATGGTCATTATGATAAGCTTCGCCCATCAGCAGCACATCTACCGGCAGCAGGTTGGTTGATGTATTTTTCATTTCAAAGTTCCTGTAGCCGTATTTATGGGCAAACCAGTTCACAATTGCGCCGTGGAAAGGCACCATAAAAATTTCTATGGGCAGCAGAAGGAAATACCAGTATGATGGAGCGAATATTACATATATCGCAATATAAAACAAGCTCCATACAACCTTTGATGTTTTAGTTACAGTCCACCTGTCAAACCATGGCCAGTCAGGGATATCTTTCACAAAACGCTTTTCAGGCTCAACAGTTTTAAAGAATATCTGCTGGTATATTTTGCGGGTATGGCGCATCATTGAAAACACATTTTTAAAGAAAAGGGGTGAGTGAGGGTCTTTATCTGTATCCGTATAAGCGTGATGCATCCTGTGCATGACCGCGTATGCGCGCGGTGACATATATGAAGAGCCCTGTGCTATATAAGCGAATACAAAAAATACGCGCTCCCAGAATTTGCTCATTTTAAAAGCGCGGTGTGATGCGTACCGGTGATGAAAAAATGTCTGAAAAAACAGTGCAAGGTACCAGTGAAAAATAAAAAATAGAATGAACATTGTTTGTATTTAAATTAACAGTAAACCCTGCTTTTTGAAGCAGGGTTAAAAATTTTTATAATTGGTGTAATATTCGGAAACTAAACCTTATCCCTTATTATGCTCGAAGCTAGATCAAGGTCTTTTTCATGCTGGACTTTATGGGCATTATTCTGCAGCGTTACAATTCCAAGCTTGCTGAATGCAAGAATAATATAATATGTGATATCAATTTCAAACCATCTTACGCCCATTTTTATGCTTGCGGGATTCCTGTGATGATCGTTATGGTATGACTCACCGAGGAAAATAAAATCAAACGGGTACAGATTTGTTGATGTATTTTTAAGCTCATAATTCCTGTAGCCAATTTTATGGCCGAACCAGTTCACAATTACCGCATGAGCCGGATTCATAAGGATCGATATCGGCAGCAGCAGGAATTGCCACCAGGCTGTTGCGAATATAACATAGAATGCAATATATGCTGCGATCCATAATACTTTAACCCAGCGTGAATCCGCCCAGCTATCGAACCACGGCCAGTCAGGTACATCTTTCTTAAAGCGGGGCTCAATTTCAATATTTTCCCAGTAACAGGCAGTGTACATTTTGCGTGTATTTTCCATCATTGCGAAAAGATTTTTATGATTGGAAGGTGAGTGAGGGTCCTTTGGCGTATCAGCGTATGCATGATGCATCCTGTGCATCAGCGCGTATGCGCGCGGTGACATATATGTGGCGCCCTGTGTTATAAAGGCGAATACATAAAAAAATCGTTCCCAGAATTTGTTCATTTTAAACGCACGGTGTGCAGCGTATCTGTGCTGAAGAAAGGTTTGTGAAAATATTGAAGTGTACCACTGAATTATAAAAAAGATGATAATAACCATTAAATCAGGCTTTCTAATTTTTGAATATTAATTTTTTGATATTTTTGAGGCAGATCGGATGATTGTGGTTAATTATTAACTAAATATAACCATAATATAGACCAATTAAAACCTATCTCATAATACCAAATTTCAAATACCAAATAACAAATAGCAAATACCATTTCACGTTTCACGTTTGACATTTCACGTTTCACGTTTGACATTTCACGTTTCTCGTTTGACATTAATGTTTCTTTTATATTATCTTTGTATCACAAATTATTTAAACAGTTCTTTTAAATATATAAGTCACATTACAAGTGACGTTTATCAAGAAAGACTTGAGGGTCAGGCCCGATGATAGTCTTAGCAACCCGCGTTGAGCTAATAAACCGGCAAAAAACGTGATAGGTGCTAACTCCTTCTTCAATTTACAATTGAAGGCAGATAAACAGGTATAAAGGTTTGCTTCATCGAACGCCTCTAACAGCCTGCTTTAGAGGTTTTTTTATTTTATACACTCCATTCTTATATCTATCAAGCCTAACGATTAAGTTTTCTCCTGATAAACATTCATTATTTTCATCTGTACAGACGTCCCGCCGGGACGTCTCTGCAGGGCAGATGGTGGCTTAAAACCAGTTACCACGCCATATCAAACAATCAGACGATTGTTTGATATTTCCCCTCCTTAAAAAAGGAGGGGAGCAATGTCTTCACAAAAATTTTATTCATAAACCGCCTGGGAAGCAAAAATATTTCCCCGGTAAAATAAAATAGGAGAAACATCATGCAGTTCGAAACAGCAGCAATACACGCAGTACCATCATGCAGGCTCACAGGAGCCGTTTCAACACCCATTTATCAAACATCCACGTATGAGCAGGATGCGCCGGGCGTGCACAAGGGTTTTGACTACAGCCGCACCAACAATCCAACACGCAAGGTCCTCGAAGACCTCATCGCCTCCCTCGAAGCAGGCACGCACGGCTTTGCGTTCTCGAGCGGCTTGGCCGCAATTGACGCTGTCATAAAACTGCTTAACTCAGGCGATGAAGTCCTTGCCGTTGATGATATCTACGGCGGAACCTTCCGGATTTTCACGCATATTTATTCACGGCTTGGCATCAAAATAAAATATGTTGATACCACCGATATCATCAACGTAGTTGATAATATCACTCCGCAGACAAAATTTTTATGGCTTGAAACACCGACTAACCCAACCCTTAAGATCAGCGATATTGCCGAAATATCCAAAGCTGCGCATGCAGCCGGAGCGCTGCTTGTGGTAGATAACACCTTCGCATCACCTGCGCTGCAGCAGCCACTTAAGCTTAGCGCGGATATTGTAATTCACAGCGCGACAAAATACCTTGCCGGGCACAGCGATGTAATTGCAGGACTCGCCGCCGTAAATAACCCGGAGCTTGCCGAAAAGCTTAAGTTCATACAAAATTCAAGCGGGGCAATACTTGCGCCGTTCGATTCATGGTTAACCATTCGCGGGATCGAAACTCTCGCACTGCGTGCAGAAAAGCACTCCGCAAACGCACAGAAGGTCGCCGAGTTTTTACAAACCGTGGAGCTGGTTGATGAAGTATATTACCCAGGACTCGCTTCGCACAAAAATCACGCAGTGGCTGCATTGCAGCAGAAAGGGGGATTCGGCGGCGTGGTATCATTCACACTTAAAACTGATACCGAAAAAGCGGCGGGGGAGTTCACTCAGCTTACCAAGCTTTTTAAGCTGGCTGAAAGCCTTGGCGGAGTGAAATCACTTATCTGCCATCCGGCGCAGATGACGCATAAATCAATTCCCGCAGAAACACGCCGCTCATCGGGTGTAGCTGATTCACTCATACGCTTAAGTGTAGGTATTGAGAGTGCCGGTGATCTTATCGCCGATCTTAAACAGGCATTCGGCAGGCTTGATTTTATCTTAGCTAATGAGTTCAGTAATGAGGTGGCGAAATGAGTAAGTCCTCTTTGTCATTCCTGCGAAAGCAGGAATCTAGTAGTGAAGTTGTTTCTGTGGAAGCCAAAAGTGTCGTTAATATAATATCTGACAACATGAAAGTGGCTCGTGCTTCTCACACCACCATCCCTCTCGTTCCCAAGCTTCCGCTTGGGAACGCAGTATCCAACGACCTCACCCCCGACCCCTCTCCAAAGGAGAGGGGTGCAAAACCTGTTAATTCTGGGGTCCATTTCCCCCTCCCCATTTCGGGGAGGGGGCTAGGGGGTGAGGTTAAATCCCTCAATATCGGGCTCTTCGGCTTCGGGTGTGTGGGGCAGGGGCTATACGACGTGCTGAACCACTCACAGGGCTTAAAAGCCGAAATAGGCAAAATATGCGTGAAGGATAAAACAAAACCACGAAGTATAGCCCGTGAACACTTCACGTTCAGCAGGCACGAAGTGCTGGACTCCGGTGAGCATAACCTGGTGGTTGAGCTTACCAGCGATGCTGATGCGGCGCTGGAAATTATCACAAGCTCGCTGCTCAGCGGGCGCAATGTTGTGACCGCAGGCAAAAAAGTGCTCGCCGAAAACTTTGAGCTGCTTTACAGCCTGCAGCAGCAAACGGGGGCATCGCTGCTGTATGAAGCCGCCTGCGCCGGAAGCATACCCATAATACGCACGCTCGAGGAGTATTACGATAACGAGCTCTTAAGCTCCGTTCGCGGGATACTAAACGGCTCGAGTAACTATATACTCAGCAAAATGGAGCTGGATAAGCTTACCTACCATGATGCCCTAAAGCAAGCGCAGCTTGCGGGCTTTGCCGAGGCTGACCCCGCCCTTGATGTTAACGGCACAGACGCAAAGTACAAGCTTTGCCTGCTTGCCGCGCATGCCTTCGGTGTTATCATTAAGCCTGAATACATCTACTCATCAGGCATACAGAACATAACGCCCTTTGATATCAATTACGCGGCGCAGAATAACTGCCGCATAAAGCTTGTTGCAGGTATCGCAAAAGATAATGGCGGCTATCGCGCATATGTGCTGCCGCGGTTTATCAGCAGGGATAGGCCCTTAAGCAATATTAATTACGAGTTCAACGGAATTGAAGTGGAAGGAGTATATAGCGATAAGCAGCTCTTTGTGGGTAAAGGCGCAGGCAGCCACCCGACAGGCTCCGCCGTGCTCTCAGATATATCAGCCATCACATACGATTATAAGTACGGGTATAAAAAGCTTGCGAAGAGAAATTTATCCCCGTGTAGGCGGGGATCTCAATTGCAGAATGGTGAAAATATCCTCCATACGGATTTTTCTATCCAAACTGTTTCTTCACACGTTCCCGTAGAGTCTCTCAAAGAGGACTCTGCGGTAAATATAAGCAATTCATTCGCAGAGTCCCTTTCAGGAGACTCTGCGAAGACGGTTTCTCCCGACTTCTCCCGGGACCACCGCTTCCTCGAAAGCGATTTCAACATCAGGCTGTACATACGGTACCGGGATTCACATGATGGCCATGATTCAGGTAACGCCCGCGATTTTTTAGACCGGCTGGACCTGCAAAGCATCGAGGAAGAATACACATCACGAAAAGGCAATTACATAATTGCAAACGTCGGATTCAGCTCGCTGCAAAGCCTGGCCGCCATACCCGATGGTGTGTTTGTGTGCGAGGTGTGACCTCACCCCTCTACGAGTCTTCGACTCGAAGAGTCGTAGACCAACCCCTCTCCAAAGTAGAGGGGAGGAGGATCTCGAAAATTTATCGGTATCATCGTAACCCTCCCCTTCGGGGAGGGCAGGGAGGGGTCAATTATTGCAAACGTCGGATTCAGCTCGCTGCAAAACCTAGGCACCATACCCGATGGCGTGTTTGTGTGCGAGGTGTGAAACCCCATTATTGATATTAGAAATGAAATTTTTTATTTAATTCGTAATATAATTTTATATAGGATTTAATTATCCTTCTCAGTTGGAGGAGGGGTGTGTTCTTTATTTATCTTAAAAATAGTATCAACAAGCCTTGTACTTGCAGACGTAATTCTTGCAAGAATTGCCAATTGATCTTGAAGAATTTTTCTTGAAGTTTCATGAGGATAATTTACTGTATGTGAAACTTCACCCCATAATTCCTCCGCTAACGTCCTAATTTGTAGCTCTATTGGTGTATTATCTCTGTTATAAGAAGAAATTATCAGATGTATACTAGTATACATCTTTTTTCGTTCTATGACTTTTATGTTTCGTTCCTCATAATAATCTTTATACTCTAAATCCCATATGCTTGCAATTGGTTCTTCAATAATTTTATAACTGTCTTCTCCTAAAAGATATTTCACTACATTTAAAATATCTGTTATTTGATCAGAATGTATGTGCAATATCCTTACTCCAACTAGATCTTGAATTCTTTGGAAAAGATTTTCAGGTGTAATATCAAATTTTGCACCAGCATCATTATTTTCTATAGCTTTTCTTATTAACTTATCTTTAAAATGATCCTTATCTTTTAGTCTGTATCTAACCGAATGTATTAATGGTTTTAATTCATCACTCTTGCTCAAAAGTCCAAAGATGTTTTCTCCATGCCTTTTGAGCATGGACTTTTTATCATCGTATACTGCTAATAACTTATCGATAGCTGTCTTATTTTCGACATAGGTAGCCTCCATCAGTTTAATTTTATCTTCTAATTTCATGCCTGTGAAGTTTTCTCAATAATATTATTGGCTAAAATTCCAAATGCTTCTTTAGCCATAGTTTTTTGTGAGGGGGTTCCTTTTGTTACCTCCCATATGGGCACACCTTCCTGTTGACCAAGAGCAACAATTTGAGTGAAATCCTTGATTTCACCTATTCTTGAACCAGTCGATGTTGATGGAGCGAGATTTTCATTAATTTCTCTCAATAAGGTTAAAACATGCTCGCTAATATCTCTCTCTATTTGAGAAACATAACTACTCGCTGGAGACGATATTACACCACGGTAGATTTTGTAACCTTGGGGTAAGTATCCCAAATAGCGGGGGAATCCTAACATCATATCAATATTTTGAGGCGCAAGAGATAATATAACTTGCCAATCACTTATCCATCTACTTAAAGTTACACCTAAAGTTTTCAAGGCACGTTTCGAAAACAAATCACTAGCTGCTGGTATTATAAAATAGTCACAGTCTAATAAAACAGAACGATTTAATGGGCCTATATTAGGGCCTACATCATATAATACATAATGAAAATTTCCCGAGCTTGAAATATTAGTTATTAAATTACTTAATGCATTTGTACCTCTATAACCAGTTATTTTTCTTTCAAAACATTCACGCCAGTAATCTGTTAATTTAATTTCAAATTCTGATAGCCTAATATCTCCTGGTATAATAAATAAATTTTCTTGATTGGTTTCTAAAGGTTCAATTATATTAATATCACCTTCTGCTTGTACAATAGGTCTTACTGCAGACCAAATTGTTCTTCCACTATCGTTATCAGAGTTATCTAAATAATTGTCAAGTACATTTTCCTCTAGAAAATATGCAGATATATTCGTTTGGGGATCAGAATCTACAATTAAAACCTTTTTACCTTTTTGAGCTAACATATAAGCCAAATTGGCAGTAATGATTGTTTTGCCAACACCGCCCTTATGATTATATAAAACTATTCTTTTTGTAATTACAGAAGTATTCTCAGGCATATAATTATTAATTTACCTTCTCTGTCTTATTGTTTTTTTTAGATTTCTTCTTTCTCATTTTTGACATCACTTCTTGAGCAGTTACCTTATCCGGAAGTGCTTGTACGTACAATTCTCCAATTGCACTAAGTTGCTTCATTCCTTTACCTACGGGTACTAAGTATCCTCTACTAGTTGCATTATCAACAGATATAGCAGCATTAGAAAATTTCCTTTGAGCAGCTTCAGTATTTAGCATACTTATGTCAAGAGTTTTAAAATGCGGTTGATTCCTGTAATGAGTTAAATAATATGCTAAACATGCTACACGTTCTACATCGGTTGACGGATTCTTTTCTAGAATAAACTGCTTTGGTCCAATAGTCCTGTCTTCTGAAAATAAGCTATTTTGATTAGATGCAATGTATGAATGTGAGGTTTTTTCTGTATAAATTGAATTATTTTCTTTAAAATCAAAATATGTTATAAGCATTTTTAGTACTTTATCTATACTAGCTTTGTCTAAAGATTTTAATCTATTAAATACCTCATTGAAGATTACAATGTCTTCAGTTTTTGTTATTTCTTTTTTCTCTTCCATTTTGTACAAATATGAATTAAATGATCTGTTTTAATGAATTTACGTTCAAATTTATTAAAATAATATATCAATAATTCACTCTTTAAATAACCTTCTAATTCAATTCGTTATATCCGTCCTCAGTAACAAAAAATAGCTTCCCTTCTTTTTCGCAAAATCCTTTGCTAATGTTTTGGTTTAGGCACTCAGTAGCATTACCCAAACGTGATTGATTCGAATCTTTAAGTGCTTTACTAACATCAGAAGTGGTTATTTTGTTTGTCCCTTTATTGTGTAACCATGCAGCAGTTGCTAGAAATTTTCTGTTTTGGTTAGTAGTAGCATTTTTGTTTTTTAAAAAACTAGCTAAAGGCGTATTCTCATTTTCTGCTTTTTTTCTCTCTTGAGTATTTACTTCTCCTTTGGCATTTAGATTTTCATTTAACTTTTGAAATTCATATAATCTAGATAATAGTTTATCTAGTTGAGTGGTAACCCATTTTTCCTCGCCCTCTCCGAAAAAAGAAAAGTTACCCAATTTAACTTCTATTTTTGAATTCATTTGATATCTCCATTTTTATTGATTTTAAAACGTTATAATAATTTGTTGATGTTTTTTCTTTATAAATAAAAGAATTTTTTGCTAAAATCTTTAACTTTATTATTAGTTATGGCTTAGAGTATATAGAAATTTTTTTCTGAAATAGTTATCGGAGCAATGGTCCAATGTCATTCATCAATTCATCAATGAATTCATTGAGCATTTTCT
The DNA here is from genome assembly GCA_017303675.1 of Ignavibacteria bacterium. Taxonomy (NCBI): domain Bacteria; kingdom Pseudomonadati; phylum Ignavibacteriota; class Ignavibacteria; species Ignavibacteria bacterium. The sequence goes on along the minus strand of JAFLBX010000002.1, from coordinate 894,309 downwards.
CGGTGATTGGTGTACCTTCGGGATATTTTTCAAATGAATTCTTCATAGCATTTTTTATTGAATCATCTTTACTTTTATTCCATTGTCGTTCTTTTGCAATATTCAATACTCTTTGAAATGCTTTTTGTACTGATTTTACACTACCTAAGTCTCCTTTTTTTAAAGTCTCTAGAATATATTCTTTCCCATATTCCAAATAAACATTTCTATTAAGCTCAACACTTTGCAATACATCAAATATATAGTTAGTCTTTATCTTTGGTCCATCGTAATTTTGATTTAATAAAACTAGAAAATTATGAACATTGTATAATTCTACGTAAGCATATAGAATGCCTTCATCTGGATTACCTTCAATATATAACACATGACTTACTTCATCACCTGGTATATAAATTGCATCTTGTGGATGATGAGATATAGCTACTTTCATTTCAGATTCTCCTTTTAAATACGGGATTAGATCTTTAATGTATTTTCTGTCTCCACCTTTTAATAGATAAAAATTAATTGCAATTTTCACAATTGATGGTAAAACATCAGAGCCACCAATCATTGTATCAAAATTTAACGGTTCATCTAAATATTCTCTGAAATGTTTAGCTTTTCCCAGTGCATCTTCAACATTTAATTGTGGGTAGTTTCTTTTCAATCCTGTCAGTATTTTTTTTAATTCACTTCTGCTTCTTGCCTTAATTGAAATTTTCTTCCCTTTTTCGATATCTTCAATTTCAATATGTGGTTTTACTGCAATGGGTTTTCCTCCATATTCTAAATAGAATTCCCTTCCAGTACTTACATGTTCTGCCCTTATAGATTGAGCTTCACCTCGATGTCTTTTTATTAAGAGTAAATTTGCTAAATCATTTGTTTGTTTTGCTAGAATTGCATCTATCTTTTCTCCAATCTCACTATTACATTTAACACATAACAGATCATTTGAAGTTAATCGTCCACCACAAGCATTTAGAATAATATGTTCATTGCTTGAATTATCTTTATTTAACTCTGTTTCACATATATAACAATTTGCCATTTTGGTAATTTATTATTGATTTATAATATATTATTTTTTTTTTGTTGTTTACTATCTAAAATTGACATTTAAAAAATGTTTTTGTTGAAATTCTCAACAAAAAAAGGCTTGTCCCGTTTATTCAACGGGTCGGGCTTTCTGAATTTGTATGATTTAATTTATGATACATATTTTTTAGTAACAGTTATATGTCGTTATTTCCCATAAATCAGCTAACGGCGTCGCAATTTTCTTAATATTTGCTATAATAATTGCGCTTATTGCTATCGGTGATTTTTTAAAATTTGATTCATCGATATATACAACAAACTCTCTGCTTTCATTTTTCTTGTTAGGATTTTCTCTAATAGTAATTTCGTAATAAATTCGATTTAAAAGATTTTTTGACATTGCAAATGCAATTGGATTATGAATATCAATTGATAATCTTTTTTTAAAGCTTACTTGTTTATTTATATTCATTACTTTACCGCTTATATCAGTTTCTAGACTCAAATCATCAATTGTTATCTTTTTGAATGGATATTTTCGTTTACCTAATTCAAATTCTAACATTTCAGAAATTTGATCCGTAACCTCTAAATTGTTGTCTCTGCCGAATGTTTCAATTTTATGGTAAATTTCTTCGTCAGTCATACGATCAACTATTTTTAATGTAGAGATTGCATCCCGAAGTATTTTGTATCTGCAAATATGTATGGGCCACGGCCATCCAAGAGCATCAAAATATACTTTGCTGCCGCAAGTACATGAGAAGAACCAAACATCTTCATTGCAATCTGGACATTTAGTTTCAAAAGCTCTTGTGAAACAAGTTCTATCATGTGTGGGTACTGGCATATTAATTAACCAATTCTATTTGAAAATTTTTTTAGGAAAATCATTTCTACTCACAATTAGTTGTTTACCTAAGTATGTATTTTTCTGACCGGGATAATTTATGTATGCCCTAAAACTGCTTCCTTTGGGCAGATTAACTAGCACAGTATATTGATTTTCGCTTTTCCCAAGTGTGTTTTCTCTTATTTTAATCATTTCTTGTAATTCTTTATAAGAAATAAGACATATTTGTTTTCCTTTTACGCAGATTAGTGCAATAAATAGTTTAGGAGTAACTTTTCTAATTTTTTCAAGTTCTCTTAGATTATTGCTCATAAAAGTAAATAAATACTCTTTATGTTTGTAATGTGGTTTAGATGCATACTTAAAATAAACACCGATTTTAGTATTTACTCTATAAGCACTCCTATAAATAATATTTTTATAGGTCATCGAGTTAATTGCTGTAAAATGCTTGTCTTCCGCAATTTGAATCAAAGCAGCTCCATGGTATAGATGATCATCATCAATTGTCATTAATTTTCTCCTTAAATATTTAATTTTACCACAAAAAAAGGCTTGCCCGTTTATTAAACGGGTCAAGCCTCTAGCGATTTTTTTTGCGTGATTTAAAACTTACTGCGATATTTCACAACATCACAATAAGCAAACATAAGTAATTGCAATGTTTATGTCAATAGCATCACCGCTACCCAAAAAAGCAAACCCCCATCGAAAATTATTGCAAAATCTTTCATATAGTTAAATCCTGATGGTAAGTGCTGCATAGAAACTGTCCCCCCTCGTTCTTTATCCCGCCAAGGCGGGACTTCGAAACTGCTGCCCCAGTTTCTCGGGAGGGGGAGAAATCTGAGATTGAGCAGTTTATTTAAATCGGTCTTAAACCTTAATAAAAGGTTGATCCCGGATGGGGGTTTCTCTTCAGGACTTGCATATTCACAACGCATATATTATATTACAAATGTATGCAATCAGCATACAGCGGATTGGCTTAAATTCGTATAAATATCCTTTATTAATTAAATTTAATATATAGCAGCAAAATTGTTCAATTTACCGGCGGGTCCGGTTTTGGGTTGTAGCTGTGTAATTCCAGCGATTCAGCGATTGCGGCAAATATCCCCATCGGCTGGAATTCCTGCAATTCTGTGCTGTAATGCCCATTCTAATCGGTCAACCTTTCAAAATGAATTAATATTAGAATTCTAACGATTGGGAAGGGGGGATGGATCTATTCACGTTCGACACCGCTGGTGTCGTATGCTTTTTTATCTCATTTGCTATAAACGTTTGACCACTCTGTGGTCAAAAGAAAAAGCTTAATATAATCAATCCCGTAGGGATTGCATGTTTATAGCTAAATGCTATTAGTTGTTATCGATGCCGTAGGTATCGCACGTGAAGGGTTGAGCTGTCCACATTACACCTCACCCCCTACGAAGGAGCCCCTTCGGGACGAAACTGCTGCCGCAGTTTCTCGGGAGGCGGCGGGGAGAAAAATCCGTAATATTGGTTTTAATTTTGATCACACGAAAACAAAATCCATGTATAATTTGCAATGGGGGTTTGCCATCAGGACTTGCATATTCAAAACGCATATATTATATTACAAATGTATGCAATCAGCATACAGCGGATAGGCTTAAATTCGTATAAATATCCTTTATTAATTAAATTTAAAGTATGGCAGCAAAATTGTTCAATTTACCGGCGGGGCCGGTTTTGGGTTGTAGCTGTGTAATTCCAGCGATTCAGCGATTGCGGCAAAGATCCCCATCGGCTGGAATTCCTGCAATTCTGTGCTGTAATGCCCATTCTAATCGGTCAACCTTTCAAAATGAATTAATATTAGAATTCTAACGATTGGAAAAGGGGAGGGATCTTTTCACGTTCGACACCGCTGGTGTCGTATGCTTTCCTATCTCAATTGCTATAAACGTTTGACCACTCTGTGGTCAAAAGAAAAAGCTTAATATAATCAATCCCGTAGGGATTGCATGTTTATAGCCAAATGCTATTAGTTGTTATCGATGCCGTAGGTATCGCACGTGATGGATTGAGCTGACCACATTACAATACATCTCTCCAAAGGAGTCCCTTCGGGATGAAACTGCCGCCGCAGTTTCTCGGGGGGCGGGTGAGAAAAATCCGTAATATTAGTTTTAATTTTGATCACACGAAAACAAAATCCATGTTTAATTTCCAATCGGGGTTTGTTTCTGTAGAGAGGACCCACCGGGTCGTCTCAGATTATAATGGTGCCAAAGTATGAGGCGCGCGCGAAAAACAACCCCCATCAAAAATTATCGTAACGGGTAAATTATGATAAATTTTAATTTTAAAATGAATTCTGAATATAGTCCCCCCTTTAGCAAAGGGGGGATAAAAATCCGCAAGTTTGGTAATAATTTTGATCACACGAAAACAAAATCCATGTTTAATTTGAAATGGGGGTTTGCTTAGTTTGTTCTTTTTCATCACTATATTAATCATTGTAAATACCTTAAAATTACACTATATTTAAGTTTATTTTAGTTTTAAGTTGCTATTTAACAATGGGTTGCATTGATAGTTGCTGCCCTAATATAACTTTTTATTAATATGTAACAGAGACCCCCGCTTGCGCAGGGGAAAAAAATATGTTTAAAGAATTACCCGATAAAATAGATCAGTCTCAATTAGAAAAAGAAGTTATATCTTACTGGAAAAGTAATGATATCTTTTCCAAAAGTATATCAACCCGCGATGGGAAACCATCATTCACATTCTATGAGGGTCCGCCCACAGCAAACGGCAAACCCGGAATTCACCACGTAATAGCGCGCGCAATAAAAGATCTTATCTGCCGCTACAAAACATTAACGGGTCACCAGGTTTACCGCAAAGCGGGATGGGATACCCAGGGGCTTCCGGTTGAAATTGAAGTTGAAAAAACGCTCGGCATAAAGTCAAAGGATGATATCGAAAAGCTTGGCGTTGAAAAGTTCAACAAGGCATGCCGTGATTCCGTGTTCAAATACCTCAAGGATTGGGAAGAGCTTACCGAGCGCATGGGTTACTGGGTGAACCTGAAAGATGCGTACATCACATATAAGAATGAATATATAGAATCAGTTTGGTGGTCGCTTAAAAAATTCTTCGATGCGGAGCTTATTTACCGCGGTTATAAGATACAGCCTTACTGCCCGAGATGCGAAACGCCTCTTTCTACCCACGAAGTGGCGCAGGGTTATGAAGATGTAAAGGATCCGAGTGTTTACGTTACATTCAAAATAAAAGATGGCCAGGGTTACGATGGTTTCAGCTTCCTTGTGTGGACTACTACACCATGGACACTGATATCCAACGTTGCGCTTGCGGTTGGACCCAAAATTACCTACGCTAAAATTCAGTTTAAAGAAACTGGCGAAAAAATAATTTTAGCCAAAGAGCGCCTTGCCGTAATAAAGGAAGATTACGAAGTGCTGGGTGAAGTGCCGGGCAGTGAGCTTGAGCGCGTGGAGTATGAACAGCTTATGCCGTATGTTAAGCCTGATCCCGAAAAGAAGGCGTTTTATGTAACGCTTGGTGATTTTGTATCTACAGAAGACGGCTCGGGTATTGTACATATTGCTCCCGCATTTGGTGAAGATGATTACCAGGTCTCGCGCAAATACGGCCTGCCGATAATGCAGCCTGTTGATAAAAGCGGTAAGTTCACAAGCGAAGTCACGGATTTTGCGGGCAGGTTTGTAAAAGAAGCCGATGATGATATTATATTAAAGCTTAAGGAAGAAAAAAAGCTTTACAAAAAAGAAAAGTTCGTTCACTCATACCCGCACTGCTGGCGCTGCCACAGTCCATTGCTTTATTATGCCCGTGAAAGCTGGTACATCAACACACCCAGCTACAAGGATAAAATGATAAAGCTTAACAATGAAATTAACTGGTTCCCGCCGGAAACCGGCACGGGGCGTTTTGGCAACTGGCTTGAAGAGAACCGCGACTGGGCGCTCTCACGTGACAGGTACTGGGGAACTCCGCTGCCTATATGGGGCGCAGAAGTTGACGGCAAAATGGTTTATGAAGCGATCGGCTCCATAGAAGAGCTCAAGGCTAAAGCCGTGAACTATGATGAAGTTTATCCCGCAGGCACTGAGCTTGACCTGCATAAACCGTTCATAGACAGGATTAAAATTAAGTCAGAAAAATACGGCGTTGAAATGACGCGCGTTACTGAAGTTATAGATGCATGGTATGATTCAGGCTCCATGCCGTTTGCGCAGCATCATTACCCGTTTGAAAATAAGGAATTGTTCGAGCGCAACTATCCCGCTGATTTTATCGCCGAAGGCGTTGACCAGACAAGGGGATGGTTCTACAGCCTGCACGCTATAGGTACTTTTATTTTCGGTGATAAAGCGTATAAGAATTTGATTGTGAATGACCTTATACTGGATAAAGACGGCAGGAAGATGTCTAAACACGTGGGTAACGTTGTTAACCCGTTTGAAATAATGGATAAGTACGGCGCTGATATACTGCGCTGGTACCTGATAAGCTCCTCACCTGTTTGGCGTCCCAAGATGTTCAACGAAGAAGATATGGTTGAGGTGCGCAATAAGTTCTTTGATACTGTAATTAACACTTACAGGTTCTTTGTTCTTTACTGCAACCTGCTTGGCGTTTCACGCGCTGAGCTTGAAAAGAATTCCGTGCCTGTAAACGAAAGGCCTGAAATTGACCGCTGGATAATTTCAGCATTCGAGAAGGCAAAATCTATTTACATAGACCTGATGGATGGTTACCAGATAACCAAGGCTGTGAGGGTGCTAAGTGATTTCGCAATTGATGACCTTTCAAACTGGTATGTGCGCCGCAACAGGAAACGTTTCCGCCAGCCTGATGGCGATGCTGACAGGCAAGCAGCCTACGGCACATTGTATGAAGTGTTAACCGGTTTGCTGCAGCTTGTATCTCCAATAGCGCCGTTTATAACAGAGAAGCTTTACCGTAATTTGACTGAAGCGGAATCGGTTCATTTAAGTTATATTGCGGAAAACAGTGAAAATATTGACGCAGAGCTGAACTATAATATGGATCTTGCCAAGAAGATAGTATCACTTGCCAGATTCATGCGCGTGAAAAATGACCTGAAAACACGCCAGCCGCTCAGGCAGATACTTATTGCAATAACCAATGATACAGAGCGCGAAGCAATAGAAACGATGAAGGATATTATCCTTGAGGAAATAAATATTAAAGAGCTTAAGTTCATAGAAAAGGATTCAAGCCTTATCAGGCGTTCAGCAAAGCTGAACTTTAAGGTTGCGGGTCCCAAGTACGGCAAGGATGTGAAGAAGGTGGCGCAGCTTGCAGTAGAGCTTCCGCAGGAAAATATAAATGAAGTCATTGCCAATGGCAAAACAGCCTACGGCGGGTATGATTTCACCATGGATGACCTGCTTATTCAGACAGAAAACATCGAAGGCTGGGTGATAGAATCACAGGATAACCTGACGGTTGCGCTGGATACCAAGCTTGATGAAGAGCTTGTGAGCGAGGGCATTGCGCGTGAGTTTGTTAGCAAGGTGCAGAATATCCGCAAGGAAAGGGATATGGATGTAAATGACCGCGTAAAGATAAGCTTCCTTGCTGATAAGGAGCTTAGCAGCATAATTACCGGGCAGAAAAAGTATATATCAGAGCAGACAATGGCTGAATCAGTAAATGAAGCCGCTGCGGATAAGATGAACCGCTCTGAAGAGCTGAATATCAACGGCAGGAACTGCCGGGTCTCGGTTGAGAAGGTGGGGTAGGATTCAGGTTGCAGGTGTCAGGTTGGAGGTGTCAGGTTTCAGGTTTCAGGTTGGAGGTTGCAGGTTGGAGGTTACAGGTTGCAAGTGTCAGGTTGGAGGTTACAAGTTGCAGGTTGCATGTTTCAGGTTGGAGTTTTAGGTTTTTTTGTAGATTACAATTTTTTTTGATCCATAGCTCCGTAGGAGCGGTATGTTTGTAGTAATGCAATTGTTTTGATTCACAGCTCCGTAGGAGCGAAATGTTTGTAGTAAGGCAATTGTTTTGATTCACAGCTCCGTAGGAGCGGCATGTTAGTAATATTAAGAGAAAGTTTAATATAAATAATTAATATAATTCCGTTAAACGGATCGAGCAGTAATAACAAAAAGGAAACAAATTATGGCCGTCAGCAAAGTTAAAACCAAAAAGAAAACTGCGGTAAAAAAATCAGTAAAGGCTGTTAAGAAAACTTCGGCTAAAAAAACTACAGCCGCGGGTAAAACAAAGACTGTAAAAAAAGGAACCGCAAAAGTAAAGAAAACTGTTAATAAGGTATCAGCGGGCAAGCTTTCGGCTAAATCACCTGCGGAAAATAATACTGTGAAAACGAATTCAAAAGCTAACGGCAAAACCTATCTTAACGAAAAAGACCTGAAATTCTTTACAGAGCTTATTGTAGAGCAGAAGAATGAAATTCTTGAGAACGCCAGGAGGCTGAGGGAATCATTGATAGATGAGAACACGGGCGATTACGTTGGCGACCATTCAACTTTCAGCATGCATATGGCAGAGCAGGGCTCTGATGAAATGGAGCGCGAAAAAGCTTATATGTTCATTCAGCGCGATGAAAAGCATCTGTTCTACCTTGAAAACGCGCTTGAAAGAATTGCAAAAAAGACCTACGGTCTATGCATTTCATGCGGCAAGCCGATAAGCAAGGCAAGGCTTGAAGCTGTGCCGATTACATCACATTGCATTAATTGTAAGCAAAGCCTTTCGAGTTAAATATTAGACTTTATTGTCTTCCTGAACTTGTTTCAGGGTATGTTATTAAAATATTATTAGATGCTGAAACAAGTTCAGCATGACTGGTGAAAAAATATTATCACCTTCACTTAAAAATTGAAATATTGAAAGTATTATTCATAACGCTGATAGTTGTAATTATTGATCAGGTAACCAAATTATGGGTTAAAGGTATTAAGATAGAATCGCTTGGTATTGATATCAAAGGAATGCCTTATGGTTCATCAAAGCCGCTGATAGGGGATATAGTAAGGCTTACGTTCATAGAAAATCCCGGAATGGCATTCGGAATTGATGTTGGCCCCAAAATGTTCCTTACGATATTTACTATAATAGCATCGTGTTTTATTTTCTTCTATATATATAAGCACAGAAATGACGGGATACTGATAAGGCTCTCGCTGGCTTTGATACTTGCGGGTGCTATCGGTAATTTAATAGACAGAACGTTTTACGGTGTTATCTATAATTATGCTCCGCTTTTTAACGGCAAGGTTGTAGATTTCATGCAGGTTGAGTTCTGGGATTTTACGATCTTCGGCAAAACATATACCACATGGCCTATATGGAATATAGCGGATGCGGCTGTATCAGCGGGATTTTTGATAATACTGTTCTTTCATAACCGTATATTCAAAGTTGTTGATCCCCAACAGCCTGTTGATACTGACGGTAACCCCATTGAAAGCACACAGGTCTCACCGCCGGTTGACGGCGAGTACCCCATTGAGCCTGATAAAATCGTACTTGAGGAAAATTCCATTCAGCCCGGTGATAAAATTGAAAGCGGTGATGAATTAAAGAACAAACCAATAAATAATTTTGACAATTCTTTAAGCGAGAGTATCCAAATTGAAGATACAACGGAAAATGCTTCTGCAGGTCCCGGCGGGCCAATCGAAAATAAGAATTGATAAATACTTAGCCAACCACATTGAAAATTCTTCCCGTACAAAGATAAAAAACGCAATGACCGATGGCTGCGTGGAAGTGAACGGCAAAAAGATAAAAGCCAATTATGTAGTGCAGCCAAATGACTCCATAGAAATTACCCTTCCTTATTTACCCGATAAAGAAGACGTAAAGCCTGAAAATATCCCTTTGGATATTTTGTACGAGGATAATTACCTGATGATAGTAAATAAGCCGGCGGGAATGGTAACACACCCGGCTTATAAAAATTATTCAGGTACGCTTGTAAACGCGCTGATGTATTACATGGGCGATGCCGCAGCGAAGCTGCCGCGCTTGAACGGCGATGAAGATGAAGGCGGCGATGAGCGCGCGGGTATAGTGCACCGGCTTGATAAGCATACTTCAGGCATAATGGTAGTTGCCAAGGATGAAGATACCCAGAGGAAGCTCTCAAAGCTTTTCAGCCGCCACGATATTGAGCGCGAGTACCATGCGATTGTATGGGGTCACTTTAAAACCAAAAAGGGCAGAATTGAAAAGCCGCTCGGGCGGAATCCGAAGGACAGGAAAAAATTCGCAGTGATAGAAAGCGGAAAACATGCTATCACAGATTATGAGGTTATTAAGGAGTTTGATTTTACCTCGCTTGTAAGCTTAAGGCTTCATACCGGGCGCACGCACCAGATAAGGGTGCATATGAGCTCAATGGGACACTCTGTTTTCGGTGATATTGAATACGGCGGCACAGAGCCGCACGGCATTCAGCTCACATCAAACTTAAAGCACCGCATTAACAACCTGCTGGAATTAATGCCCCGCCAGGCGCTACACGCCAAGGTGCTGGGGTTCACTCACCCTATAACAGGTAAACCTCTCAGATTTGAAAGCGACCTGCCCGATGATATGAAAAAGCTGATTAAAAAGCTTTAAGTTTGTAAGCCATTCCCCGTTGTTGGTCTTGAGACCAACAACCAATTTATTTGTTGGTGACAACACCAACAAATGGGAAAATAAATTTAAGCTCTTAGAGTTTGTAAGTTATGAATATAAAAATTTACTGGTATTGCTTTAAACGCCAATGCAGGGAATTCTATGAGCTTCTTACAATTCATAAGCTCATATCATGCAGTTTAGATGAATTCATGTCACATTTTACCGGCAAGAAATTTCATGATGAAGAAGTATTGATAGGTGATAAGATCACATGGTTTGGTAGTACTGAAACATTTGATGAAACATTTAAGTATCTAGCTGAAATGGGGTTTATAGATAAAGAACTTGCTTCATCAAAAGCGATGGAAGGCCATTTTATAGTTTCTGGAGCACCTGTAACAGTGAATGTAAATTACTTGTTATCACTAAATGCATTATTTCCTGAAACAACAGGCTACAGGTGTAAAACCAGATTGTATTATAAGGAAAGGAACCAAAAAAATACTATATTGAATGTTTTATCAGGCTTAAATCTTTGATCAATAATTTGATTAGTCAGTTACCTGCAGCAGTTTTTTTGCTTCCGTGATTTTTGCATCTCGTTTATCTTTGTTGTCATATTTCCAAATAATATCCTGGCCACCGCTGATAGAAAAATTTATTGTAAAATATTTACCGTTAGTGTCATCATATACACCTATTGCGGCAACATTGTTCAAATTGACATATTGAAATTTTGTTTCGGTTTCAGCATATAACAGCATTATAGTATTCCTTTCATGTTAAATTCATTTTTCAAATATACATTTTACAACTATTATTATAAATGTATCGGGAGTCATAATCTCCGGAAAAATTTTTGTTTTTGTTTCAGTTTAATTTACAGCGGCACTTATATGTTCTTTTAAATCTGTGATAGAAGTAATTAAAATTACTGAATAACTCACCTTACTTCTCCCTTGAATAATTTTCAAATTTTAAGCATATTTGTAAATTATAGAATTACGCCGGAGTAGCTCAGGCCTGCCTGACGAATCCGGTATAATTAAGTAAAGCCGGAGTAGCTCAGGTGGTTAGAGCGTCGGAATCATAATCCGCAGGTCGGGGGTTCAAGTCCCTCCTCCGGTACAATTAACCAATTTAAATTCTTCGATTTTAAGGAGAAAAACCGCAGGATTTAGTCCATAATTCCACATTTCGGGCTTTATTTAAGGAATGTTTGCTCAGTTTCTTCGGGTTCTGCAGCAATCCCGTTAAGGATTATAAAACCAATTGCTGATATTCCGGCATTCCTTTTTCTGCATAAGTCAATACAGCATGGGCAGCGTTGACTCTGATATTAAGGCTGATCTTCATACTCACACTCACTTTTCCGATGGTTATCATACACCTGAAGAATTAATTCAAAAAGCCAAAACAGCCGGCTTAACTCATCTTGCAATTACCGATCACGATAACGTTGATGCAATTGATGAAGCAATGGAAATTGCTTCAGGATATAATATTGAGCTTATTCCCGGAACGGAAATAAGCGCAGAGCATAACGGTAAAGAAACCCATATACTTGCTTATTATTTTGACCATAAAAATCCTGAACTGCTCAATTACCTTCAGAACTTCCGCAGTGAAAGAATGAAACGCGCACAGAAGATAGTTGAAAAACTGAATGAACTTGGGATGGCTATACAAATGCAGGATGTGCTTTCCCAGGTAAAAGGCAATGGTTCAGTTGGCAGGCCGCATATAGCAATAGCATTAATAGAAGGTGGTTTTGTCAATAATTATTACGATGCATTTAATAAGTACATCGGTGATGATAAGCCCGCTTATGTTAAGAAGCCAAACATTTCAACCAAAGATGCAATATCGCTTATCAGCAGGTGCGGCGGTTTATCATTTGTTGCACATCCTGGTAAAAGCATGCGGCACAACAATTCGCTGTTTGAGATGATTGAGTTCGGGATTGACGGCATTGAAGTAGTGCACCCTTCACATTCAGATTATGATATTGAATATTTCAGGGATATTGCTTCGCAGTATTTCCTGCTTGAAAGCGGGGGAAGTGATTTCCACGGCGGCAGGATTAATGATGTTTCAATACTTGGAAGATATTATATACCTGAGATCAAGATAACCGCAATGAAAAACCGATTGTTTAAAGTTTAAAAAAAATGGCTAAAAGTAAAAAGAAAATTTCAAGGAAAACCACTAAAAAAGGCTCCGGCAAAATAGCCGTAATAGTGAGCAGGTTTAATGAAGAAGTGACAGAAGGCTTGCTTAAGGGAGCGATGAGCGTGCTGCATGAAAATAAATATGATGATAAAAATATCAGTGTTATTCATGTCCCTGGCGCGTATGAAATTCCGTTAACAGCAAAACACCTCTGCATGAGCGGTAAATACTGCGGGGTTATCTGTCTTGGTGCAGTTATTAAAGGTGAAACAGCTCACTTTGAGTATATTTCCAATGCAGTATCAAACGGGATAATGACATTAAATCTTGAATATGCAATGCCGGTTTCGTTTGGAGTGCTTACTTGTTACACAGATGAACAGGCAGTAAAACGTTCCTCTGATGATGAGCATAATAAAGGCAGGGAAGCGGCATCGGCTGTACTGGATATGATCAGGATACTAAAAGAAATATAATTTTAAAAATTGAAGCAAACCCGCGTAAATACTCTGTTCGGGATAAAATACCCGATCATTCAGGCTGGTATGGTATGGACTTCCGGATGGCGTCTTGCATCAGCAGCATCAGAAAACGGATGTTTGGGGTTGATCGGGGCAGGCTCTATGAAACCGGAGCTTCTAAGCGAACATATAACCAAATGCAGGAATTATTTTAAGGAAAAAAATATCTCTCCTTCATTCGGTGTGAACATTCCTTTGATTCGCGGTGATATCAATGAATTAATAAAAACTATTTTAAAGGAAGAAATAAAAATTGTTTTTTCCTCAGCGGGAAATCCCAAAGCCTTTTCAAATATTTTCAGGGAAAACGATATTACCTGGGTACATGTAGTTGCATCGGTAAAACACGCGCTCAAAGCGCAGGATGCAGGCTGTGACGCAGTTGTTGCCGAAGGTTTCGAAGCCGGCGGACATAACGGCATTGATGAAATTACAACTCTTTGCCTCGTTCCCCAGGTATCACAAGCCCTGGAAATTCCGGTAATTGCAGCCGGTGGAATAGCGACCGGGGGACAGATAGCTGCATGTATGGCTATAGGCGCAGAAGGAGTTCAAATAGGAACCAGATTCGCAGCTTCAATGGAGGCTTCAAGCAGTGATGTTTATAAAAATAAGATAGTAGAAGCAAAAGATAACGATACTTATCTTATTATGAAAAAGCTTAACCCGGTAAGATTGTTCAAAAATAAATTTGCCGAAGAAGTAATAAAAGCTGAACAAAGCGGAGCTACAGCAGAAGAGCTTACAGAATTACTCGGCCGCAAAAGAGAAATGAAAGGAATTTTTGAAGGCGATCTTGATGAAGGCGAGCTTGAAATGGGACAATCCAGCGGCTTAGTAAATGAAATTCTGCCTGTAAAAACTATTGTTCAGAACCTGCTTAAAGAATATGATAATGCCGTTTTATCATTATGATCTGTGAAAATATGATTTTTATCCCCGATTAAACCCTTGAAATAGTATTGACTTATTAATATTAATAGATTAGTTTCTCATACTCTATTCTTCCTGTTTTATAAATTTAAAAATAAACTCACCAATTAAATTATACAGGAGGTTTCAAATGAAAAAACTATTCTTCATTGCTCTTCTTGCTTTAATTTCATTCTTTTCGATGTATGTTGATGACGGTCCAAATACATGGACGCAGTCATTAAGCAGTGCCGGACAAATTTGGGGTATAGCGGTAGCCCCTTCGAACCAGCAGGTCATTTACGCGGCCAGTAATTCTACCGGTATGTGGAAAAGTACAAATGCCGGATTGAACTGGGTTCAGGTAAATACAGGCCTGAATAACCTGATACTGCAGTGTGTTGCTGTAGCGCCATCAAATGCCAATATTGTGATGTGCGGTTCAACCAATACCGGGACTGATCCGGGTGTGTACCGCTCAAGTGATGGCGGCACAAGCTGGTCAAGAGTAGTAACCGGCATATCCGAAACCGCATTGAACATTCAGGCAATTGCTATTGATCAATCAAACCCAAGTACTGCATACTGTACAGTTTTTGACGGCGCGAATAATTCCGTTAACGGATTGTATAAAACCACAGATGCCGGCGCAACATGGTCGCCTTCAGTATCCGGGGTAGGAACAATTAAGAATTTTTTATGCGTTACAATAAATCCGCTTAACCCTAACGTTATTTATGCCGGTACATCTTTTTCGCCGCCATCTACGGGTCCATCAAAAATATATAAATCAGTCAATGCCGGCGGTAGTTGGTCTGATATCAGCAACGGACTTCCATCACTTACCACAGATATCAAGCCTATCAGAAATATCAGCGTCAGCAGGACGGATACAGCAGTATTGCTGGCCGGACTGTTTATCAATACTGATACTCTTGGCGGTGGAATGTATGTATCAACGAACGGCGGCAGCCTGTGGGTAAGGAGAAATAATGGTATTCCGAACACAGTCGGTTCACTGCCGCGTTCACAGATTATCAGATACGGCAGCTCCACAGATTTTTTTGTCGGCATGGGTAATGCCACAAACGCTAATGTCGGCGTATTCAGGTCAACTGACCAGGGGCAAAGCTGGCTGCCTTTTAATAACGGCTTAATGCTAAATACATATACTGTACGCGGGCTTGATTTCAAAACTACAGGTGATACAACTATATTCGCAGCGGTTGCGCATCCTACTGTCATAACAGGGCAGGGTGTATTTGAGTATTCCTGGCCGCCGCTTGCAGTTGGTGATCCTGACCCGATGATTCCACAAACCTACATGCTGAATCAGAACTATCCAAATCCGTTTAACCCTGTTACAAAAATATTTTACCAGGTACCAAAAACCGGGGTTAATGTAAAGGTAGCGGTATTTGATCTCAACGGGAAGCTGGTTACAGTTCTTGCTGATAAAATTATGAACTCATTCGGCGAAACACTGGAGTTTAATTCTGATGGATTAAGCAGCGGAATTTATTTTTATTCCATAACTGTCAACGATCCTGATGCCGGTGGTATGACAGTCTTTACAGAGACCAAAAAAATGATACTTCTTAAATAAATTTTTCGCTTCAAAGATCACTTAAAACTATCCCCTCTTGATGTTTGAGAGGGGATTTTTAATTTTAAATCTCATCTTTTTTTGGTAAATTTGTATAAATTTACTAAAAACAGTTCAATGAAAGATATTATAAAGATTGCTTCAGGGCAGGGATTTTGGGGAGATCTTATTGATGCTCCGGTACACCAGGCATCAAAAGGCGATATTGATTATTTAATGATGGATTACCTTGCCGAGGTAACAATGTCTATTTTGCAGAAACAAAAATTAAAGAATCCCGCATTCGGCTATGCCCGTGACATTCCCCCCCTTATGGAAAGGCTGCTCCCGTTATTAAAAGAAAAGAAATTTAAAGTTATAACCAATGGCGGCGGTGTAAATCCATTAGCCTGCCGGGATGCTATTTTTGAAGTTGCCCGTAAGATAGGTATAAGCGGCATCAAGATAGGTATTGTAATGGGCGACAATATCCTTGATAATATAGATTCATTGCTAAGTGAAGGTGTTTTGTTAAAGAACATGGAAACCGGCGAAAGCGCAGCGGCAATAAAAGATAAAATATTAAGCGCTAATGTTTACTTTGGCGCATTGCCTGTTGTACAGGCTTTGCAGCAGGGCGCTGATATTGTTATCACAGGCAGAGTTACTGATACTGGCTTAACGCTTGCACCTATGATATATGAGTTTGGCTGGGATATGAATGATTTTAACAAGATGTCAGCGGGAACTATTGCCGGTCATATTATTGAGTGCGGCGGACAGGCTTCAGGCGGAAATTTTCTTGGTGACTGGGAATCAGTGCCTGATCTGGCAAGAATAGGCTTTCCAATAGTAGAAGCGCATAAGGACGGTACATTTTATATCACAAAACACGAAGGCACTGGCGGACTAGTTTCGACAGAAACAGTAAGCGAACAGCTTTTATATGAGATCGGCGACCCGGCAGATTATATTACCCCTGATTGTGTTGCTGATTTCACGTCAATTCATCTAGAGCAGGAAGGAAAAGACAGGGTTAAAGTATTCGGAATAACCGGCAAGCCTGCTACTGAGTTTTATAAAGTATCAATGTCATACGATGACGGCTACAGCGCTTTTTCCACTTTAACATATTCTGCCCCGGATGCATTAAAAAAAGCAGAAGCTGCTGATAAGATATTGCGCACAAGGCTTGATGACCTTGGATTGAAATTTGATGAAATAAGGACTGAATTACTTGGTTATAACAGCTGCCACGGTCCCTTGGTAAAACGCCATGAAGATCTTAGCGAAGTTGTGCTGAGGATCGGGGTCCGTGCAAAGGATAAGGCTACTATCGAAAGGTTCAGCAAGGAAATTGCGCCTCTGATATTGACGGGTCCGCCAAGTGTAACCGGCTTCGCCGGAGGCAGGCCCAAGCCAAGTGATGTTGTTGCATACTGGCCAGCGTTAATTCCAAAAACCAAAGTTACACCGCAGGTAGTTGTAGAAGGCATTTAAAACGATGCAATATAATTAATGGCTGAAGATAATACACAGCAGGGTTCACCCGGAAAACGAAAAAGCAGGGATACATATTTAATTGCAGGCGCATTTATACTTATGATAACTGCAATAATCACTATCTGGCAGTTCCTGCTGAAAGGAAAAACAGATGAAGATAAAGCGCTTAACCGTGATACAGTTATACAGGTCAAAACAGATACTGTTAAGTTAATAGACAGTATAAAACAAAAAAATACGCATTCAACCCAAACAATAAATTCAACCGAAGATAATATCAATAAAAAAAACGATTCAGTTAAAACAGGAAAAACAGAAAAGCTTTCTGAAGAAGATAAAGCAAGGCTTAAGGAAGAATTCAAAGAGCTTCCGAAAAGCAAACAAGATAAGCTGAAAAGAAAATTAAAGACCAGTTTGAATAAATGAGTAACAAAATAGAGAAAATTGATCCATTATTCGATGGGCATCTGGAAAAACCCTTATCTAAAATGAATCCAAAAGAAAAATTACAATATCTTTGGATGCAAATGGAATTCAAATATTCCATAACAAACCGAAGAATAATCCTAAATAAAGACTTAAAATCCAATAAAGAAAATGAGTAAAATTATAGTGATCGGAGCATCCGGACAAATTGGCTCTGACTTAACTCTTGAGCTGAGAAACAGGTTCGGAAATGAAAATGTAGTTGCAAGTGATATAAAAAATACGACTGATGATGTTATGTCATCAGGTCCGTTTGAAACACTTGATGTTATGGATGAAGGCGGCGTAGCCGCTGTATTTAAGAAGTATGATATATCAAAAGTATATCTGCTTGCAGCAATGCTCTCAGGCAGCGCGGAAAAAAATCCGAAGAAAGCCTGGGACCTGAACATGAAAAGTCTTCTCAGCATCCTGGATATGGCTAAAGAAGGAATTATTGAAAAAGTATTCTGGCCAAGCTCAATTGCGGTATTCGGACCAACTACACCAAAAGTTAATACTCCGCAGCTTACAGTTATGGAGCCTTCTACAGTATACGGTATCAGCAAGCTGGCAGGCGAAAGATGGTGCGAGTATTATTTTAAAAAGTACGGTGTAGATGTCCGCAGCGTCCGCTACCCCGGGTTGATAAGCTATAAAACCGAAGCCGGCGGCGGTACTACTGATTACGCTGTCGAAATATTTTATGAAGCAATTAAAGCAGGGAAGTATGAATGTTTTTTAACAGAAAAAACACTTCTGCCAATGATGTTCATGCCTGATGCAATCAGGGCAACTATTGACCTTGTAGAAGCCCCCGAAGAAAAGGTTAAAATAAGATCAAGCTACAATTTAAGCGGTATTAGCTTTGACCCGGAAACACTGGCTTCAGAAATTAAAAAACATATTCCCGGATTTACTATATCCTATAAGCCTGATTTCCGCCAGCAGATAGCTGAATCATGGCCCGGAAGCATTGATGATGCCGATGCCAGGGCAGACTGGGGCTGGAAACATGAATACGATCTTGCCAGGATGACGGATATTATGTTAAAGGAAATAAAGAAGAAATTAAGTTAAAGCAGACAAGACTTTTGTCTTTAATTTATGGGATTGCTTCCCAGAAGGAGTAAACAGCTGCGCTTGTAAAATTCATATTTATGAGCGCAGCAAAGTGACGAAACAATCTCATTCTATGTTGGATTTTTAACCCTGCTTTTTTTCATAACTCTTCATAAAGTCTAGTATTGCCGCATTAAATTCATCCGGATTTTCGATGTTGGGTAAATGGCCTGCATTTGAAATCAGCTTTAAGTCAGAATTACGGGTTTTGCCGTAAATGATCTTGCTGAATTCCGGTGGAGTTAATTTATCTTCTTTACCAGCCATAATAAGCATTTTCAGGTCAAACTTATCGAGTCCTTCTGTTGTATCTGTTCTGGCTGCAAGTGTAAGCAGAGCACCTGTTATAGCTTCATTTTTCTGCCACCCGATAATTTTCTTAAGGAATTCAACAATCTCAGGCTTTTCGTTATAATTTGTTTCGCTTAAAGCGGCTTTTATGAAATTTTCTGTGAACTGGTCCCGCTGGCCGTTCTTAATCATTTTCATCTGTTCAGCCCTGGCGTGTTTTGTGGGATTGTTATCGCCTTCGGCTTTTGAATCGGCAATAATTGCACCTTTGAATTTGCTTTGGTACAGCTCAAGCGCTCTTAAAGTTATATATCCGCCCATTGAAAGTCCGCATACAACCGGCTTATCAAGCTTCATACTGTCAACAATGGAAATAAGATCGCTTACATGAGAATCTATCGAAAAATGCCCGTCGCCGTATTCGCTGTAACCGAATCCCCGCAGGTCATATACCACAACGCGGAATTTATCCTTCAGCGCTTCGGTTTGTTTATCCCACATCCTGTTGCATAAAGGGAATGCATGCACAAAGATTATTGCCTGTTTGTTCTCTTCACCGAATTCAATAACGTTTAATCCGCGTATATTATGCTTTGTCATTTTGTGTATTGTTTGCTTTTAATAATTCACCGAAAATATCTTTTAAATACTTAAGGTCGCCTGAATCTATCCGTTCATTAAGAATATAATTAATATTTTTTAACGCATACGGAATGCTTTCTAAAAACCTGGTTTTACCTTTTACTATGCCAAGAAACCCGTAAGCACCCATTGCCTGAAGTATCCTTACAAGCGCAAAATACCAGAAGTATTTTTCCATCTTATCTCTATCAACTGATATATGAAGTGACAATTGATCTAGGTAAGATCCCAGCAGTTTCTCACGGGTATTCTGCGGGATATCTGCTTTAGCATCATATAACAATGAGGCAATATCGTAAAGCAGTGCGCCTTTTCTGCCTGACTGAAAGTCGATAAAAAACGGCTCGCCGTTTTTTATCATGATATTCCTTGACTGGAAATCACGGTATAAAAAATATTCCCTGGGGAACTCAAGAATTTTATTTTTAATGAACGCCAGATCGTTTTCAAGCTTAAGGGTATCAGTTTCACCTTTATGGAAATTCTTCAGAAAACGCTGTTTAAAATAGTCCAGGTCATAATCTATATTATCGCTTCCAAACTCACTGTACTGATAGCATAATGAGTAATCTATCCCCTGACTGCAGGAAACCTGGAACCGGGGAAGCGCTGCAATTACTTTTTCATACAACCCCGAGATCTTTTCATTGAACCCGCCTTCGTTTTGAATGCATTTCAGCAGAGTATCATCGCCAAGGTCATCAAGTATATAGCTGTCTTCTGATGGTGAAACAATGTGAATCACGGGAACATTCAGGCCCTTTTCAAGGAAATGCCTGCCGAAGCTGATAAATGCCCTGTTCTCTTCGAGGTGCCTGTTTACTATTCCAATTGAACTTTCACCACTATCAGTAATTAATCTGACTATAAGCCTTTCAGAGCCATGCGAAAGTAGCTGTTCGAATTTTGCAACCGGTTTACTGCACCATTTATGGTGCAGATGCTGAAGATTTGTATAATGCGCCTTTAGCTCAATCGGAGAGATCTCCATATTCAAACGAAGCTCTCCATTATTTTTTGTATGTTCCCTTTGCTACTTTTTTCAGTATCCAGCTGTCTTTATCTATCAATACTTCCTTCGGTGTTGAATCAACCGTAAGCAGTATTGATTGTTCTTTCTGGTCATTGAATACTGTAAATTCCTTATCACCGGCTTCAGTAACAACTGTTATCTTGACCGGCATCCTGTAAACATCTATCTCTTCTTCTTTCTGAACCTGCTTCAGGTTCAATCTGACCGTATAAGCGCCTGAGCCTTTTTGTCCCTGGAAGTCTTCGAATTTCCATGAGTATTCATATTTAGGCCTGCCTGTACCTTTGTAAACCCACTGGTCAAAAAAGTAACCCAGGCTTGAGCCGTGATATTCTTCAAATACGCTTACCAGGTCTGATGTTTCAGCATTTGTATATTTGAACTTATCGTAATACGCTCTTACTGCAGCAAAGAATTTTTCATCACCCATTACTCCGCGCAGCATGTGCAGTACCCATGCGCCTTTCTGGTATATGGTAGCGTATATTGCGGGATTATCAATGAAGCCTTTAGGCGCGTAAACTGTCCCGCTGAAATAACCGTAATCAAAACCTTTCATGTGAGAAATATATGCCGTCTTGCCGCCTGTGTATTCCATCCATAAAGCTTCGCAGTAGGAAGCGAAACCTTCGTTAAGCCAGATATTCTTCCAGTCCTTTAATGTTACTGCATCGCCAAACCAGTGATGCGCAAGCTCATGCGCGTTTACAAAATCATACCTGTTATCTCCGGTTATAAGCAGGTAACCGTATGATGTAATTGTTTGATGCTCCATAGCTCCTGATGTCCAGCCGAACTGGCAGTTACCGTATTTTTCATTTATGAACGGGTACTCACCGAATTTTTCAGCAAACACCTTAATCATTTCAGGTGTCGGCTTCCAGTCAATACGTGCTTTGGCTGAATCACGAGGAAAAGCGTAATATACTACCGGCATTTGTTTATTGCCGTCAAGAGAAGTGTAGGTATCTTCCCAATAAACAAAATTTCCTACTACAATACTTACAAGATATGTTGCGATAGGGTATTGGCTTTCCCAGTTGAATGTTGTTGTGCCGTCTGAATTCTGCACTGTATCTTTAAGCAGCCCGTTGGATACACCCTTCATGCCTGTTGGCACTTTAAGATGCATGCTCATTGTAGCTTTATCATCCGGAAAATCTTTTGAAGGCCACCAAACGGGTCCCCAGTTAGGCTCACTTAATGTATATATATACATATTGCCGTAAAGCTCTTTAAATGAAAATGAATCAAATCCTTTTTTAACAGGTTTGCCTGAATATTCAATTTTAAGGGCAAGGTTATCACCCTTCATAGGCACATCGCTGTCCTTCATTGTAATAATAAGGTAGTTCTTCGTTTGTGTATAAGATACATCATACCATTCAGGAATATCCCTTGCATTCCTGTAATTAATTCCGGTGCGCATCATATTCTGAAAGCTTACTTTATCCACTTTCAGGTTATCATAAATGTTTACATATATTGTCCGGAGGGTATCAGTTTCAGCGCGGATGCGCATGTAGTTAATTCCGTTTATCGATCTGCCAGGGATATCAAAAGATAAATTAAGATCATAATCCACGGCATCATACAAAGCAAGCATTTTCAGCTCTGTTTCAGTATCCTCTCTTACATCACCTGCGGAGCCTTTATATAAACCCCAGAGCTTTTCTACTACCTGGATACCTTTTTCCTTTGAAAGCTCTACCAGCACCTTACCGTTGGATGTGCCGCGCTCAGTTAGAACTGAAGCGCCCAGAAACAGCAGCGCTGATATGAATAAATTGAAAATCACTCCGGCACTGAATAAAAATGCCCCTTTTTTGTATTTTTGCGGATTTTGCATAATTTTTATTAGAATTTACAATGATAAGTTAAATTTAATTAAAGTTAAATTTAATAATTGTTGGACTTTAGTAGTGTTTATATTATATACTCAACATTATATATTATAGTTTCAGGTTGATCATACTTATCGAATTAAGTAAATTAATAACACACCCCGTCTCGACTGTGGCGAGCCGCCCCCTTCAAGAGGGGAATTTCTAATTGTATTATAAAAAAGCCGGTTTGAACCGGCTAATTGTTAATTGCTAATTGTAGTTTGATAATTGTTTTAATAATTATCGATCTGCGCTCTTTGCAGCTTGCCTGAGTAATCGATATAAACAGCCTTCCATTCGGTGTAGAAATCATACACTGTCCAGCCGCCTTCACGGTGGCCGTTTCCGGTCTGCTTAACGCCGCCGAAGGGCATATGCGCTTCAGCGCCTATTGTTGCGCCGTTTACATAGGTAATGCCTGCTTTAATATCGCGTACAGCTGTGAACGCGTCATTTACATTGTTTGTAAATATTGATGATGATAAACCGTATTTTGTATTGTTAAGTATCCTTATGGCATCTTCGAGGCCGGTGGTTTTAATTACAGCAAGTACCGGACCGAAAATTTCTTCTTTTGCAATTCTCATTTCAGGAGTTACATCAACAAAAATTGTCGGTTTGTAGAACCAGCCTTTAACCAGTGAATCCTCTGCTGCAAACTCACCGCCCAATACAAGCTTTGCTTTATCTTCATTCAGCCCGATCTGAACATATTCATTAACACTGTTGCGCTGGCTTTCGCTTACGCATGGACCCACATCTATGCCTTTATCATTGCCGTAACCAAGCTTTAATTTTGAAGCACGGTCCACAAGCTTTTTTATGAATTCATCATAAATTTTTTCATGCAGAATTAACCTTGATGTAGCTGTGCAGCGCTGACCGGTGGTTCCGAATGCGCCCCATAATACCGCTTCAAGCGCAAGCTCCTGGTTTGCGTCATCCATTACAATCTGCGCGTTCTTGCCGCCAAGCTCAAGTGATACTCTTTTCAGCGAAGCGCCGGCAACTGCATTAATACGTTTGCCAACATCTGTGGAGCCGGTAAATGAGATCAAGTCAATATCTTCATGGTTAGTGATGGCTTCGCCAACAACACTGCCTTTGCCGTGAACCAGATTTATCACACCGGGGATATAATCTTTACCCAGTACTTCGCGCATTGCCGCATCGATAATTTCTACTAATGTATGCGCTGTTTTAGGTGTAAGCTCTGCAGGTTTGAACACTGCTGTATTTCCGCATACAAGAGCAGGGAAGAGCTTCCAGGTTGGAATAGCCATAGGGAAGTTCCACGGGCAGATAAATCCGCCAACGCCAATAGGCACACGGAAGCTTAAGTTCATTTTATTGGGCAGCTCGCTTGGAGCATTCAAACCAAAAAGCCTTCTGCCTTCTGAAGCTGCATAATATGCTGTATCGATTCCTTCCTGGGTATCGCCTTTGGTTTCAGCAAAAACTTTACCCATTTCACGTGTCATTTCAAATGATATTTCATCTTTTTTAGCGAGCATCATATCGCCAACAACTTTCAGCACATCGCCGCGCTTTGGCGCAGGCACAAGACGCCATTTATCAAACGCAGCTTTAGCTGCTGCTACCGCTTTGTTTACATCTTCTTCAGATGAAGCGGGGAATAAGCCGATAAGGTCATCTTTATCAGCGGGATTGCGGTTTTCTATATATTTGCCTGTTGAAGGTGCTACCCATTCACCGTTTATTAAGTTTAAATATTTTTCTGCCATGTAGTTATCCTCATATTATAGTCACCCTGAGCGGAGTCGAAGGGTCAACTTTATTAAAATTATCTACAAAAATAATCAAAATTTACAACTCTTAATATGAATAATTCTTTCTCAAAATTCCATTGAAACATGCGTTTAAATCATTTAAATGTAATATAGATAAATCAATTCTCTCGTGCCAAGAATAGAATGTTCATCCAACATGGGTATACAGATTATTTTCAAATACATGTAAGTATTATAGATACTAATTTCGTGGAACGAGTAAAAAAAGCTAAAAGATATTCGTGCCACGAAATCGTTATCCTGCAAACCTATCGTTTTTAAAAATTATATCATTTAATTCAGTTTAATGAAACCTGTATTCGTGGCACGAAAGATAAACCCAGCATACATCCCTTTATAAATTGTTTAAGTTCTATTTTAAAACTAAATTTGTATAATTTATAAAAATAATTCTTTCTATTTATATGGCCAGATTAACAGGTACAGGAACAGCTTTAGTAACACCTTTTAAGGCAAACGGAACAATTGATGAAAAATCACTCAGGGGACTTGTAGAATGGCAAATTAAAAATAAGGTTGAATTCCTTGTGCCGTGCGGCTCAACTGGTGAATCAGCCACTATGACCCGTGATGAACGTCGCCGCGTAATTGAAATTGTTGTTGACGAGAATAAAGGAAGAGTTCCGGTGATTGCAGGAACCGGCACGAATTCAACGCTTGATTCACTCGACCTCACACACGATGCCAAAGAAGTAGGGGCTGATGCTGTTCTGCTTGTAGGTCCATATTACAATAAGCCTACACAGGAAGGTTTCTACCAGCATTTTAAGCGAATTGTTGAAGAGTGTGACGTAAAAGCAGTGTTATATAATGTACCGGGGCGGACTGCATCAAACATGCTGCCTGAAACTACACTCCGGCTTGCCGAAGAAGTTGAAAATGTTATCGCGATCAAAGAAGCTTCAAACAATCTCGAGCAGATAATGGAGATAATTAAATACAGGCCAAAGGATTTTTCAGTGCTCTCTGGCGAGGATTCACTTACGCTTCCCATTATTACAGCAGGCGGTGATGGTGTGATCAGCGTTATTTCAAATGAAGTGCCTAAAGAGTACAGTGACCTGACAAGAGCAGCGTTAAAAGG
Organism: Ignavibacteria bacterium; assembly: GCA_017303675.1. Lineage (NCBI taxonomy): Bacteria > Pseudomonadati > Ignavibacteriota > Ignavibacteria > Ignavibacteria bacterium. The sequence goes on along the minus strand of JAFLBX010000002.1, from coordinate 868,754 downwards.
TGATCTTAAGAAGGCGCAGGAGCTTCATTATAAATTGTTTGAGCTGATGAAAGCTAATTTTTATGAGTCTAATCCTATACCTGTTAAGACTGCTTTGCATATGATGGGTAAAATAGAAGAAAGCCTTCGCTTGCCGCTTACCAAAATGTCTAAGCCTAACCGCGAAAAGCTGAAGAGTGTATTGCAGGATCTGAAGCTGATATAATCCTGGATTTACTTCATCTATTTACAAGAACAAGGGGTTGCAACCCCTTGTTCTGTTTATATATTCTAATTCACAATCCGCCCCGAAGGACATGTTTGGGAATTATTTGTAAAATTTTTTGCCTTTTGATTTTTTACTTTTGGCAGCTTTTTTTACTTCACCAGCACCATTTTCTTTGAATCACTAAATCCACCGCTTACAAGCTTGTAAAAATATATTCCGCTTGGCAGATCTGCTGCATCAAAATCAACTTCGTAAGTCCCGGCATTTAATGGCTGGTTAACCGGAGTTGAAATTACTTTACCTGTTATATCATAAATAATTAATGATACCTCACCGGCTGAGCCGGATACTCCTTTGTATTGGGGAATATTGAATATGATTTTTGTCATCGGGTTGAACGGATTTGGATAGTTTTGACTCAATGAAAAGGAACCTGGAATTTCAGAGCCGATCTGTTGAATACCGAAAACATCCCAGTTCTCATAATAGTACAAGCCGCCTTTGATGTTTCCAACAAAAAGGTCGGGGTCTGTATCGCCGTTTATATCAACAATAGCGGGGACTGAGTTCTGAAAAGCATTTATACCCGAATAATTGGATGTAACAAATGTGAATGCAGGTGATGAAACGCTCCCCGTATTGCGGTAAAAAGCAAGTTGACCGAGGCGATTGCCAACCAGCAGGTCAAGATCACCATCGCTGTCAAGATCGCCCAGTGAAGGCGCTGCATCATTGGTTACGTTAACATTTGCATAGTTACCTGAAACAAACTGGTAATTGAAGCTGCTTGCTGAACCGTTATTCCTGTAATAAGTAAGCCTGCCGCTTGAATTGCCAGCAAGGATATCAAGATCGCCGTCGTTATCAAGATCAGTAAGGCAGGGTGCGCTAGCCTGTGAAAGGTTCATTGTATCAAGCTGTGAGGCAGTATATGTAAAGACCGGGTTTGCCAGTGTGCCTGTATTCCTGAAATAACGAAGCCTTGCCAGTGAATAAAATCCTGCAACCAAATCTTTCTTCCCGTCGCCGTCAAGATCTCCGATTGAAACGGAATAATTGAAATTATTTACATTAAGCGGTAAGCTATCAGTTACCAGATTAAATGCGGGTATTGAAGCAGTCCCGGTATTTCTGTAAAATCCAATTGAATTGCCGCAGCCCATGAAGAGATCCTTATCGCCGTCATTATCAATATCACCGAATGCGGGGTAACTGTAAGCACCAATATCTGCAGATAAGATAAGATTATCTGTGACCTTTGTGAAAACGGGATTATTTAATGGACCCATATTCCTGAAATGAACAAAATTATCAACTGATTTTGAACCTACCAGTACGCCAACAAAAAAATCATTCTTCCCGTCATTATCAAGATCGTGGATCCCTGGCATATTAAAACCGCCGCTGAAATAGTAATTCGGCGGGGGAGAGTTTGTATCAATTACATTCCAGTTAAAGCTTGATGCTGAGCCTGTATTGCGGATGAAATAAATGCTTAACCCGAAAAGATCTCCCCAGAAAAGATCCCTGTCATTATCACCGTCAATATCCGCAAAAGTTATTGAGCTTGCCCCATGCCTCGGATCGTCGGCTCCGCCGACAATTAAAATATTCGCAAACCGCGATGTTATAAATTTAAAGTTAAAGTTCTGCGCATTTCCTATGTTCTGGTAATATGTAATTTCTCCTGTTGAGCTTCCCGTTAAAAAATCAAGGTCACCATCTGCGTCAATATCCACAATTGTTGGCACACTTGCTGATTCACTTCCCATGTAATCATTTAGATCAGTCTTTACCCCGTAAAGCTGCAGAGTGAAGTTTGGATTTGATATTGTGCCTATGTTCCTGTAGTAGCGTACTCGCTGTGAATCACCGCCGCAGAAGAGATCGATATCGTTATCGCCGTCAAGATCTGCAAATTTGAACCAGTTGCGTATGTTCAGGTTTTGATAGCGGGTTGTGTTTAGCCTGAATACAGGTACACCTGCATTACCTTCATTTCTGTAGAAATTTAATGTGGTATCCCTGTCATAAATAAAGAGGTCAAGATCATTATCTCCATCAATATCTATGAACTGGTATCTGGGTATCTCGATACCCCCGTTAAACGGGTTTAGAGAATTATTCCCGTTGATGATAAAATCCATCCCGTCAAAACGCTGGTGCAGGTTTTGTGCAAATACAGATGTGCATGTTAAAATTAAAATCAGAAGTATTCTTTTCATATTACGCGAAATTATGGCAAAAATGAGATTGTAACAATCTATATATATTTATACTATAATGTTTAATAGCATATAGTTTTAAAATGATGGTATTTCAATGTTTAACAAAGGTGAAGAAATAAAAAATCCCGTTTAAGAACGGGATCTGTTATACTTATTTATTTCTGTTTGGAGGGGGAGAGTTCCTCGGCTTTTTCTTGCGAATGATTTTTTTAACTCTTTCGCTTTTTGTAAATTTACCGGGCTTTCCTTTCTGAAATTTATGTCCGTTTGAGCGGTCAAAAGTTTCTTTTGGAACAGTGATATCATTATCGCCTATCAATGCTGATTTATTTTCTTTAGAGAACCTGAGTTTTTTCCTGCCGAATTTTTTGCCGCTCTTTTCTTCTACGCGGTTTACATCCGGTCCGTTAGTGATAATCTTATCATCCTCGGTTTTGATATCTGTTATATTTACTGAATTTTTTACCAGTGCTGAATTTTCGTTCACAGTTTTAATTGAAGCTGAGTTTATCTCTCCTGCAAAGTTACCTGTTTCTACAAAAACCCAGTCAGCATCTTTATTGGTGTAGTTGTAATTCTTTTCAGTAATGCCTGATTCGCTTTTCCATTTTGCTTTTGGCGTAAGCGGCACCCAGCCGATATATTTATCATCGCCGGATACTTTCCATCTTACCCAGGCGGGAGCCCAGGTGTATCCCGGCAGCCAAACCCATCCGTATTTGGGTGAGTTCCACCACCTGCCGTAATTGTATGTTGTGTTACCCCATTTATCATTTGATACCCACAACCAGCCATGATCTGTATATTCCCATTTCCCGTTTGAGTATGGTTTCCAGTCACCGGTAACCTGCGGTTTCCAGATATAAAGGAAGTCATCTTCATCGTAATAATAAGCAGAATACCTGCCTTCACCTTCGCCATCGCTCAGGTCTTCATCTATGTCTTCCTTCGTTATCTGAATCCACTCGCCCATTGGTGAGAGCACATCATAAAAAGACTGGAATGAAACAGTATTCATGTACAGATTTTCCTCGCTGTCAGGGGCTTCATTCAGGGATACATCGATGTTCCTAATTTTTTCGAGTAAACTATCCTGGTTCTGGGAGAATGTTAACCGGGAAATTAGAAAAACAGCAATAAACAAAGTTATTTTGCTGAAATAAACAGTATTATTAAATGCATATTGCATAAATTTGTGATTTTTTCTACTTTTCTATAAATTAGACATTAAAAATCCTGAAAAGTTTAATCAAATATACTTAAAATTTTGGGATAAATTGAGATTATTTCCGGTAAGTCTACTAATGAATATGCTTAAAACGATTGTTAAAGTAATCTTTTACGTTTATTCAGGTATCCAAGTAATGCCTGGTCAAAGGGTGTATCAGTTGAAAGCAGCACATAATCAATATTATTCGAGAGACAGGCTGTTCTGTAGTTATCGATGAATTCCTTTACAGCGTCTTTGTATGAATTCATAACTGAGATGGGCTGCGAAAGCATTTCCTTGCTGGTTTCCATATCTTTAAATATAGTGGGTGAGTCGATCGCGAAATTCATTTCAGCCGGGTCTAAAACCTGGAACATTATAACCTCATTCCGTTTGTAGCGGAAATGTTTTAGCGCGTTTATTACCGCAGTTTGGTCATCGAAGAGATCGCTGAAGATAATTACCAGTCCGCGCCGCTTAATACGCTCCGCAACAAGATTCAATGCAGAAGCCGTATTGGTTTTTCCTGAAGGCTGAATTGATGCAAGCTGATTTAAAATCAGCTTAAGGTTCTGGCTGGTAGCCTTTGGCGGTATGAATGTTTTAACGGCTTCATCGTAAACCACTAGTCCCGCCGCGTCCTTCTGAAAATTCATAAGCACTGCCAGTGATGCAGCTATGTAAGTAGAGTATTCAAGCTTTGAAATACTGCTTTTTGTCTCTGCTTTTACCTGTTCTTTTTTTCTGAAAAACTTGCCAAACGGGGAAGAGGTGCCAAGTCCGCTATCAGATGAGCGGAACTGCATAGAGCGGCTTGAATCTACTATTATGTATGATTTTAGATTTGTTTCTTCTTCGAATTGTTTGATATAGTAGCGGTCGGTTCTGCCAAGGACTTTCCAGTCAAGATATTTTAGGTCATCACCCGGCATATACTGGCGGTGTTCTGCAAATTCCACGCTGAAGCCGTGGTAGGGAGATTTATGTAAACCGGCAATAAAACCTTCCACAACAAATTTAGCTTTCAGCTCTATGTTTGCCAGCTTTGATATTACTCGGGGCTGAAGGAATTTTTTATAGTCGGTCTGCAAAATAATTACGGAGTTATATTATTTGTTTTAATATAACTCCGTTTTTTATTAATTTGTTTCTTAATTAAAGAACTTATTTTTTTGTGTCTGAATCTGTTGGTTTTGAATCAGGATTATCTTTTGGTGCTTCTTTCTTCGTTTCATCCTTTTTTACATCTTCTTTCTTAACATCATCTTTCTTCGGTTCTTCCTTAGGCGTATTTGTCTTTACAGTATCCTTCTGTGTATTTTTGATAATATCCTCAATTGACCTGTTCTCATCAAGCATTTGCAGCATCATTCTTGCTGATTCGCTCATTTTTTCGTTCGGGTCTTCATCCTTCGGGTATTTATCAAGGAATTTCTGGTAATTGGCTTTTGCTTTTTCCTTATCCTTCAGCATTTCATCATAAATAAAAGCTACCATGAACATGCCGTATTTTGATTCTTTTGTTCCGGGATGTTTCTGTATCAGCTCTTCGTAATGCTTTATCGCATTGGGATAGTCTTTTAAATTATCCACGTAAATTTTTGCAATGCTGCTGTAAACTTCAGGAGCTTTCTGCGATGCCGGGTATTCTTTCAAAAACTTTTTATACAGCTCAATAGCTTCACCGTATGCTTTTTTGGCATCTTCCGGTTTATTTTCCGTATCAAGCTTTTTTGCTTCTTCAAGCTTTGTTTTAGCTGCAAGCAGAATTGAATCTTCTGATTCCTTTGAACATGCTGTTAACAGCAGGGCGGGAATTAAGATAAATAACAGGATCTTCAGTTTTTGCATAGTTTTTAACGGGATTTGAATGATTAGTTTAATAATTAATGCAAAATTATCAATATTCAGCAAAACTATCAATGAACGGGTTTTTCCTATAATGTGGGTTACAAGTTTAATTATTGCTGTATGACCTTTATGGATTTTGTCGTTGGTGAAAACACCAACGACGGCGTAAAAGGCTTTCAAGTACACAATTTTATATAAGTTCGCAAAAATCAGTGTGCTCAGCTATTGCCCAAACCCATACGGATTATATTTTCACCGTACTTATCCTTCAGCAGGTCAATTTGCTTATAGGGTATCAGATGATCGCGGTTGAAAAGGTCGAGATTGTAAGCTGTGACCTTGAAGAGGTCGTAAACAAAGATGCCGAATGTTCTTATCTTGTATAACGGACCCGGCTGGGGGAGCCTGCGGTAAATTTCCATAGCATTATGGAAAAGCTCCTTTTCGCTGTTGGTTGCATGGCAAAGCCTTACCTTATCGCCCTGGTAGCCAAGGTCTTCGTAACGGAGCGAGAGTCCCACATGATCGGCAATCAGATCCTTCGCGCGCATTCTGCGGCATACATATTCTGTCATCCGTTTGATCTCCATCTCAGCCTTGTCGCTTTCATATATTGCGGTTGAAAGCGTGTGGTTGTGGGTGAATGATTTTTCAACGCGCGGGGTATCGCCCGAGGCGATGCCGCTTGTATCTTCGCCGCGCGCAATTTTGCGCAGTATAACGCCGTTGATACCGAACTCCTTATGTATGGCATGGAAATTGGATTCCGCCAGCTCGCCAATTGTTCGTATGCCGAGGGAGTGCATGCGTATTTCCATACGGTGGCCTATGCCCCACATCTTTTTTACAGGCAGGCGGTATATCATATCACGGTTCTCTTCGCGCACAATTGTAAGCCCGTCAGGCTTGTTGAACTTTGTGGCCATTTTGGCGTAGGATTTATTGAACGAGAGCCCGATAGATGCCGTTAGATCTTCTTTATCGCGGATAAGCTTTTTTATCTGCCATGCAAGCTTTGCCGCCTTAAAATAATCAGGGGCCACGGGCGTAATATCAAGGAAGCATTCATCAACGCTGTACTGCTCAATGCAGTCTTCAGGCAGCAGCTTTGATATTTCATACAGAATGCTCTGCAGGACGGCTTCGTATTTTGTGCCGTAGCAGGGCAGGGAGATCAGCTCAGGGCAGAGCCGCTTCGCGTCAACTACAGACATGCCTATATCAACGCCGTAACGCCGGGCTTCATAGCTTGCTGTCATCACGATACCCTTGTTGCCTTCGCCGCCGCCTACTGAGACAGGCCTGCCGCGCAGCTTTGGATTATCGCGCTGCTCTACCTGCGCGTAAAACGCGTCAAGATCAAGATGTATGAAATATTTGTTGCGGTTTGCGCCTGTGGTGTTGCCAAGATCTTTGTGGTGGGGGAAGGAATACAGCGGCATCATCCTTATCCTTTTAAAAAGATGCGCAGAACGCGAGGCATCTCTGGGGATAAAGAATGATGAACTTATTTTACCTGTATTTTTTGCTGTATTCATTATGACCTCACCCCTATCCTAAGAGGAAAGGGGTGCAATGTGTGATTGAAATGGCTTTAGTGTAGAGACGTCCCGGTGGGACGTCTCCTGATTTTCAGCCTGACAATAATTTTTTAGAGAGCGTTTTATGTGTGGAATAAAATAATCTTTGTAAAATTATTGCCACACACCCTCCCGCTATGGCGGGACAAGCAGTCACCGCCTGCGGCGGTGCCACCCCTCTATAGAGGGGAATATGTGCGACCCCTACGGGGTCATTGAACCATTGTTAATATTTACGTAAATCCTTGTCAGCCTGAGCGAAGATCGTATTATGCAAAGCTTGATCACAGCTTTAACTAATGTGATGATTCACCAAGCTTAAATATCGTCGTCTGGATATAGAAGAGCACTTCGTGACTTCACTCGCTTCGCTCGTTCAGAATGACAAGACTGATAAAAAGTATTGTTATCCTGAGCGCAGCGAAGGATCCAGGGAGTTGAGCGTATTATAATAAAGCTTGATCGCAGCTTTGCTAATGTGATGATTCACCAAGCTTAAATATCGTCCTCTAGATATAGAAGAGCACTCCGTGACTTCACTCGCTTCGCTCGTTCAGAATGACAAGACTAATAAAAAGTATTGTCATCCTGAGCGCAGCGAAGGATCTAGACGATAATTTTTAACAGAACATTGAGCTATGAAATAAGATCATCATATAAAAGCAGCTGAATATGCTATACTCTCACCCCTTCAAAACGCACCCGCAGGTGCGTTTTGGCAGGCAGAAATCTTTGCGGGAGAGTTTTCTGCTTATGCTGCAGGGTGAAAAAATTGCCTGTCACCCTGAACTTGGTTCAGGGTCTACCTTCGGATTCAATAATTATCAATTTAACATTTATTAATTCCATTCTAAAAACTTGCTTCCTGATTTCATTATCCAATGGGTATTCTGACAGATGCTGAAACAAGTTCAGCATGACAGAAAAATTGTCATCCTGAACGGACCGAAGTCACGAAGTGCTCTTCTAAATCCAGTCGATAATTTTCAAGAGAGCGTTACGCTGCCTTGAGACGTCCCGGCGGGACGTCTCTACAAAAGCAAAAGCATGTTACGCTGCTGTAAAATCCCGTGTCAGCCCCACAACAATACCAAGTATCTTAAACGGCCTGTGTATCGGGTCATACTTATTATTAGCCGGCTGAAGGTAGGGTGAACCGTTATTTTTCTTAAACACCTTTACGGTCACTTCATCATCAAGCAGGGCAACAACAATTTCGCCGTCGTTTGCCGTGTTTTGTTTGCGCACTATCAGCTTATCACGCTCAATGATCTTTTTATCGGTCATACTATCGCCGCGGACTGTAACGGCAAACAGCTCGCCTGCGGAGCGTTGGGGCTTATCAACCGTTATGTAGCCTTCTATATTGTTATCGGCAAAGATGGGCTCGCCGGCAGCTACGCTGCCGTATAAGGGAATGGTTATCATCGCCGTGCTACCGTGAAGTATTTCCGCATCAGGCGCGGGCTTTATCCTTAAGCCCCGCGCAATGCCTTCGGAGCGTTCAAGGGCATCCTTTTTTATAAGCGCCGCTACTGTTTGCTGAATGGCGTTAACGTTCACCCCGAAATGCTCAGCGATCTCTTTGTATGTGGGTGAATACAAATGTTTCTTTGTGAACCGGCTGATGAAATCCGCAACCTTTTGCTGGTTTTTAGTGAGTTTTTTCATTTTTTCTCTTTACCCTTATCAGCCCTCCCCCTTAAAGGGGGAGCCGGAGGGGGTTTAAATATACTGTATAAATTTACACTGTATAAATATACAGTATTTTTTAAGCGAAGTCAAGCAGGAAATAATGGAATTTTTTGAGGGGGATTTACAGGGTAATTTTGAACGGGGATTTGCAGTTTTGCAATACATGCGACCCCTGACGGGGTCGTGAGATAATGGCATATCCTTTCTATAAACGTACGACCCCTGACGGGGTCGTGAGTAAAACATGTCATCCTGAGCGCAGCGAAGGATCCAGGGGAGTTGAGTGATATTATATAAAGTTTGATTGTAGTTTTGACTAATGTGATGATTCACCAAACTTAAATATCGTCGTCTAGATTCTTCACTCGCTTCGCTCGTTCAGAATGACAAGGCTAATAAAAAGTATTGTCATCCTGAGCGAAGCGAAGGATCCAGGGAGGTTGAGCGTATTATATAAAGGTTGGATTTAATATTAATTGAAATGTGAAGTTTCAACATGCAATTAAAATTATCGACTAGATATAGAAGAGCACTTCGTGACTTCACTCGCTTTGCTCGTTCCGAATGACAAGGCTGATAAAAAGTATTGTCATCCTGAGCGCAGCGCCTGCCTTGTTGCTAAGGAAGGATCCAGGGGAGTTGAGCGTTATTTTTAAAGTTGGATTTTATATTGATTGAATGTGGAGATTATATTCACATTAAAATTATCGACTAGATATAGAAGAGCACTTCGTGACTTCACTCGCTTCACTCGTTCAGAATGACAAGGCTGAACGCGGCACTAAAAAAAACAAACTCTTTTTGGCATTTGAGCTTTGATATTTGATATCAGTTAGTTATGACCTACATACAAAACCAGGTATATAAACCCATAGAGGTAATTTCGTATTTCCACAACTCAAAGGTTGATATCCTTAAGTTCAAGTGGGATAGGCGCGTGTACAAAGTACACCGCATAGCCAATACATGGCGGCTGCCGGATAATGAAGAAGGATTTAAAACTCACTTTACCGTTATATGCGAGGATGAATCCCTGATATGCGAGCTTTCATTTTACCACAAAAGCCTTAAATGGGAAATTGTGCAGTATGATTCTCTGGATTGAGGACGGGAATCCAGCCAAAACCACGAAAATCCTTACCATATATCCACTATTTTCTAAATTGAAAAAAACATCAAAAAAGCGTATTTTAGCTTTTTGGTTTACCAAAAATTCTGTAAAAAATGAAAAGCTTGGATGAGGAAGTGGGCTTATATTCATTATTTACACTTTCAAGATGTGTTTAATTTCTAACTAATGTTGAGTAAAAATGACAAACAATCAAAAGCTTAAAGACTGGGTTAAGCAAATGGCGGAACTTTGCCAGCCCGATTCAGTCCATTGGTGTGACGGCTCTGAAGAAGAGAATAAAATGCTCATTGAACAGTGCGTAAAGAGCGGTCAGTTCAAACCCCTTAAAAAAAGAGAGAACAGCTACTGGGTGGTATCAGATCCGAGTGACGTAGCAAGAGTAGAAGATAAAACTTTTATCTGTTCCCAAAAGAAAGAAGATGCAGGCCCTACCAATAACTGGATGGATCCGAATGAAATGAAATCAATTTTAAACGGGTTGTTTGCCGGATGCATGAAAGGCAGAACGATGTATGTTATTCCTTTCAGCATGGGTCCGCTTGGCTCAAAAATTTCTCACATTGGTGTTGAGCTTACCGATTCACCCTATGTTGTTATCAACATGAGGATCATGACACGCATCGGACAGAAGGTACTTGATGTACTTGGCGCAGATGGCGAGTTTGTTCCCGCAATTCATTCCGTAGGCTACCCGCTTGAAGGCGGCAAGGCAGATGTTGCATGGCCGTGCAATTCAACAAAATATATTGTACACTTCCCCGAAGAAAAAGCTATCTGGTCATACGGCAGCGGCTACGGCGGAAACGCACTGCTGGGTAAAAAATGTTTCGCGCTCAGGATAGCTTCAGTGCTTGCAAAAGAGCAGGGCTGGCTGGCTGAGCATATGCTTATACTCGGAGTTACACCTCCGGGAGGCGAGAAAAAATATATTGCCGCTGCATTTCCAAGCGCATGCGGAAAGACAAATCTCGCAATGTTAACCCCGTCACTTCCGGGCTGGAAGGTTGAAACAGTGGGTGATGATATCGCATGGATGAAATTCGGCGAAGACGGCAGGCTGTACGCTATTAATCCTGAATACGGATTCTTCGGCGTAGCTCCCGGAACTTCAATGAAAACTAATGCCAATGCAATGCTTTCAATGACAAAAAATACTATCTTCACCAATGTTGCCTATACAGATGACGGCGATGTATGGTGGGAAGGTATGACAGACGAAAAGCCTGCGCATTTAATTGACTGGCATAAGAACGACTGGACACCAGAGAGCAAAGAGCTTTCTTCACATCCCAATTCACGTTTTACAGCGCCTGCTTCTCAGTGCCCTGTAATTGATCCGGCATGGGAAGACCCCAAAGGTGTGCCGATCTCAGCATTCCTTTTCGGCGGAAGAAGGGCAACATTCGTTCCTTTGATCACCGAAGCATATGACTGGAATCACGGCGTGTTTATGGGCTCATCCTGCTCAAGCGAAATGACTGCTGCAGCAGCAGGTACAGTAGGCAAGCTGCGCCATGACCCGTTTGCTATGCTTCCGTTCTGCGGGTATAATATGGGCGACTATTTCGGTCACTGGATAAATATAGGCAGTAAAAACGATAACGCAAAATTACCGAAGATATTTTATGTTAACTGGTTCCGCAAGGATGAAAACGGAAAGTTCATGTGGCCAGGCTACGGTGAAAATATCCGCTCGATAAAATGGGCAATTGAGCGTGTTAACGGAACCGCTAAAGCGGTTGATGCGCCTATCGGCAGGCTCCCGGTTATCGAAGAATTTGATGTAGCAGGACTCGATATAACAAAAGAGAACCTGGAAAAATTATTTGCAGTAGATAATGAACAGGGTATTGCTGAGCTTAACGAAATGCGCGAGTATTATAAAATATTCGAAGGCACATTGCCAAAAGAATTAAGCGCAGAAGTTGATAAAGCTGAAAAAAGATACAAAGCTTAATAAATAGATTCTACGTTTAATAAAAAGATACAAAGTATATTAAAACAGAATTGTTATATTTAATGTGAAATGTACGGTTTAGATATAAATATATTTTTTTAATTAAAGGATTCCCGCTTATGGCGGGAATTTTTTTTATTTAATTTATCATGATAACCCGAATAATAATAATATCACTCTTCTGCCTCGCAATTATTGCAATTGGTATAATAGGCATGAGGAAAACCAAAACGTTCAACGATTACTTCCTGGGGGGAGGTAAGATTGGTGCATGGATGACAGCTTTCACATACGGCACGGCATATTTTTCAGCAGTACTGTTTATTGGTTTCGCAGGGCAGGTTGGCTGGAATTTCGGATTTTCAGGCTTATGGATAGCGCTCTTCAATTCACTGCTCGGTGTACTTGCTGTATGGTGGGTACTTGGCCACAGGATAAAACAAATGTCAATTGAATATAAAGTATCCACGCTGCCTGAATTTTTTGAAAAACGGTATAACAGCAAAGCATTAAAGCTATATTCATCAATTGCGATATTTTTCCTTTTTATACCTTATTCAGCAGCGGTGTTCATTGGACTTTCATATTTATTCAAAGTAACATTTAATATAGATTACACTGTTGCGCTGATATTTATGGGGGGATTCACCGGACTTTACCTTGTGCTAGGCGGGTATAACTCAATGACTATGATAGACGTGATTTTCGGGGTAATAATGATAATAGGCTGTGTAGTCCTGGCATCGGCAACTGTATCATCAGCAGGGGGGATTTCAGTTCTATCAGCTAAGCTTGAAGAGTTTGATCCCAGGCTGGTATCTGTAATAGGACCTGCGGGATTCTGGAACCTGTTTTACCTGGTATTCTTAACTTCAGCAGCGCCGTTTGCAATGCCGCAGCTTATACAGAAATTTTACGCTGTACGTGATAAAAAAGCCATCAGGCTGGGAATGATAGCATCAACTTTATTTTCGGTATTAATAGCCTCAACGGCGTATTTTGTCGGCTCAACTTCGCGGGTGTTTTTAACCCCTGAAAATGCGCCAAACGCATTTAGTAACGGCAAGCCCGTTTTTGATTCTCTTATGCCTGAGCTATTGAATAAAGTAATTCCTGAGTATCTATTTGTAATAATGCTGCTTCTTATCTTATCGGCATCAATGTCAACGCTTGCGGCAATTATACTTATTTCAAGCTCATCGGTTGTAAAGGATTTTTACGCTGGATTTATAAATAATAATGCTTCTGACAGAATGCTTACAAACCTGATGAGGCTGTGTGCGCTCATCTTTATAATAATTTCCGTTGTGCTTGCTTATTTTAAACCGTCTACAATTGTTGCGATACTTGGCATTTCATGGGGAGCAATCGGCGCAGCTTTCCTGGGACCGTTTGTGTGGGGATTACTCTGGAAGAAAACTTCGCTTGCCGGAGCTTTCAGCTCTTCTGCTGCCGGTTTGGGTATTTGCTTAGGAATGTACTTTACCGGTTCGCCATCACCTGAAGCCGGAACAATTGGAATGCTTGTTTCGTTTTTGCTGTGTCCGCTGGTGAGTTTATTATTACCTTCAAAAAATGATTGAATATAGAATTTAAAAAATTCAATTGAATCTAAGAAGATTATTTTTTTATTTATTCCTTTAGAGTATTATCAATTAAATCTTCAAGGTTTTTTTCTGAGGGATGACCAACGAAAACTATTTTCCCGTTTTTGTCTATAAGAAAACAGAGTGGAAGACGAAAATCAGATCCTTCAGATACTCCGTCCCAGTCTTTCTGCATAGAAAGATTTGAATCATATGCAACCCGGTATTCCATTTCATTTCCATGTCTTAACATAAAGTCATCCAGTTTTGTACGACCTTCAAATTCGTGGGTAGCGACTCCAATTACAATCAATCCATCATTTAAATACTTTTTTTGAATTTTACTTAAGTGAGGAATATTAGCAATACAGGGAGAGCACCATGTTCCCCAAAATTCCACTAAATATACTTTACCGTTATCAAATGAATTGATAGCTTCACCTTTAATCCATTCTTCAACTGTTAATGCTGGTGCTTTATCTCCTATTTTTGTACCATTTTGTGAGTATATACTTATTGTATACAATAATATAACTGTTATGAAGATTGTTTTTATTATCATAGTTTTCAATGTTAAATATATCAACTATTTATTAGATGAATAAAATCATAAATTGGTTGTATCTAAAAAATTAATATAAGATCAATATTTGAAAAACATAAAATCTAAAAAAATAAAAAAGCGGCTAATAATTAGCCGCTTTTATAAATTAATTTCAGGATTATAAATATATTAATTCTTCTTCGCCAGCAGGTCCCTTATTTCAGTAAGTAATATTTCTTCTTTTGTTGGGGGAGCCGGCGGGGGAGCTTCTTCCTTTCGTTTCATTGAATTGAACGCTTTTACAAAAACAAAAATAGCTGCTGCAATGATAATAAAATCTATGCCCGTCTGTATAAAATTACCGTAATTAATAGAAACTGCTTCAACAACTTTACCGGCTGGATCAGTTGAAGCTTCCTTTAATATAAATTTTAGTGAAGAAAAATTCATACCTCCAAGCAACACGCCGATCGGTGGCATTATTATATCATCAACTATAGATGAAACTATTTTGCCAAATGCAGCTCCTATTATAACACCAACAGCCAGATCCACAACGTTTCCGCGGGAAATAAATTCTTTAAATTCTTTAAAAAGTCCCATAAATTGCCTCCGTAATTTGTTAATTTCCATAAAATAATAAAATTTTACAACAAATATCAATCTCTTTTATAGCTATAGAATATGTCTAAAAATAGTATTAATATGCATGCCAGGTATGAAAAATGAACCTCTTAACAATACTATAAGTTCTGATGAAGAGATCGCAGCGCTGAAAAAACGTATTTCTGAGCTGGAAAAGCAGCTTGAATCATATGATTTTTCACTGTTCAGCTATCCAAAAGTTGTAGAAAACGCTCCCATAGCGTTTACCCGTGTATTGCAGGATACACAGGGCTATGCCCTTGCAAACAAAGAGTTCACAAGACAATCAGGTTATACACGCGAAGAATTCAATTCACTAAAAGATGATGAAATACTTTCAAGTATTCACAAAGATGACCTTGACGGTTTTTTGAAAGCGCATGAGCAGTGGTGTGATAACGATTTTAAGGATACCTTCCGCTATATGTACAGGATAATTAACCGCGAAGGCAAAACCCTGTGGCTGGATGTATATTATTACGCAGAGCTTGATGAAGACGGAACGCCTTACGCCATAGACCAGATATATGTTGATATTACTGACAGGATAAACGCTGAAAAGCTTCTGCGTGAAAGTGAAGATAAGTACAGAAGGCTGACAGAATCAGTACCTGCCGCAATATTTATTTACTCAGATAATAAGTTCATCTACGGAAATGAATATTCAACTAAAATCACCGGATATGGTGTAAAAGAGCTTATCGGGAAGAACTTCTGGGAGCTTGCGCATCCTGATTTCCGCGAAACTGTAAAGCAGCGGGGTATGAACCGCATAAGCGGCAAAGAAGCTCCCGCAAGGTATGAGCTTAAGATACTTGATAAATACGGCAATGAAAGGTGGCTTGATTACAGCGGCACAAGTATAAACTTCCAGGGCAAACCGGCTGTACTGGGCGTTGCTTATGATATAACAGAGCTTAAAAAAACACAGCAGGCTTTAATAGATAGCGAGCTGAAATACCGTACACTCATAGAAAATATGAGTGAAGTAATATTGTATGTTGATAACGAAGACAGGATACTGTTTGTGAATGATAACGCTATTAACATGTTTGGCTACAGCAAGGATGAGCTTATCGGGAAAATATCAGGCAAGCTTCTGGTAGAGGATGAATATTCTGATTTTGTAAAAGACAGGATAAAGCTCCGCCGCCATGGCTTTACGGACAGGTATGAAGTGAAGATGAAGCGCAAGAACGGCGAGATTATCTGGGTTGAAATTTCGAGCGCTCCGCTGAAAGATGTAAACGGAAAGATCATCGGCTCAATTGGCATTCACAGCGATATCACTGACAGGAAAAAATACGAAAATACCATTGAAAATTCTCTGAAACAAAAGGACTTGCTGCTTAAGGAGATACATCACAGGGTTAAAAATAACCTGCAGATAATTTCAAGCCTTATTAAGCTGCAATCAGCCCATGTAAAGGATAAGGAGATACACAGCCTGTTTGCAGAAAGCCAGAACAGGATAAAAACCATGGCTTTAATACATGAAAAGCTGTACCGCTCAACGGATATTTCTGTGATAGAGTTCTATGATTACATCAAAAATCTTGTTGACAGCCTCTATGCATCATACGGAATGAGCTCTGAGCGGGTAAAGCCGGTAATTGAATTCAGAAGTATTTACCTGGATATCGATACGGCTATACCGTGCGGCCTGATAATAAACGAGCTTGTAAGCAATTGTTTAAAATACGCCTTCCCGGCATTAAAAAAGGGGCAGATAACCATTGACCTGCTGGAAGTCAGCGAAAGTGAATATATGCTTAAAATTCATGACGATGGCATAGGAATTTCAGAAAATATCAACTTTGCCAATACTTCATCACTTGGCTTAAAACTGGTAAAAATACTCTCAGAGCAGCTTGGAGGAAATGCGGAAATTATAAGAGGTGGCGGTACGGAGTTCAGAATAAGCTTTAAGAGGTCAAATTACCTGAGAAGGACTTAAGAATAATAATTAACCATAAAAACCTTATAATTTTTAAAATTTAATCAAAATATGTTTTGCAATGTAAAATAGCAATCATTGCAAATAGTTGAATTAAAGCGTAATTTCAGCTGTAGGAAACTAAATTTTAACGTAAATTGTTGAATTTAGTAAATAAAGGAAAATAACATATATGGACAGTAATTTTTCAAACAGAGTTCAGGATGTGATAAGGTTAAGCAGGGAAGAAGCAATTCGCCTCGGGCATGATTACATCGGTACTGAACATCTCCTGCTTGGAATAATCCGTGAAGGAGAAGGGATCGCTATCAAGATCTTCCGGAACCTTGGAAAAGATATCGGCAAGATAAAAAAGACCATAGAAGATACAGTAAGGCAGTCCGGTGCAACACTTACAGTGGGGAATATTCCACTCACCAAACAGGCCGAAAAAGTTTTAAAAATAACTTATCTGGAAGCAAAGATTTTCAAATCAGACGTAATAGGAACAGAGCATTTATTGCTTTCGATATTACGCGAAGATGACAATCTTGCATCGCAGATACTGCAGCAGTTCGGCATAACTTATGAAGTTGTGAAGGAAGAGCTTTCCGCAATACTGAGCGGTAAAACCGCTCCACAGCAGCAGAAGACACCCGCAGCCGAGAAGAAACCGGAAAGGACAAAAACACCGGTACTCGATAATTTCGGCAGGGATCTGACCAAGCTTGCGATGGAAGAAAAGCTTGACCCTATTGTTGGCAGGGAAAAAGAGATAGAGCGCGTTGCGCAGGTATTAAGCCGCAGGAAAAAGAACAACCCTGTGCTTATCGGTGAGCCCGGTGTTGGTAAAACCGCTATTGCTGAAGGCCTTGCAATAAGGATAGTACAGAAAAAAGTATCACGCGTTCTGCATGATAAAAGGGTTGTAACCCTTGACCTTGCTTCGCTTGTTGCGGGTACAAAATACCGCGGCCAGTTTGAAGAGCGTATGAAAGCTGTAATGAATGAGCTTGAAAAGGCGAAGGATGTTATCCTTTTCATAGATGAGCTGCATACAATTGTAGGCGCAGGCGGCGCATCCGGCTCCCTGGACGCATCGAACATTTTCAAGCCGGCGCTTGCAAGGGGAGACCTTCAGTGCATAGGCGCAACAACACTTGATGAATACAGGCAGTATATCGAAAAGGACGGCGCTTTAGACCGCCGCTTCCAGAAGATCATAGTTGACCCCACAACAGAGGAAGAAACTATGCAGATCTTAAACAACATCAAGCATAAATACGAAGAGCATCATAACGTAAAATATACAGAAAAAGCAATTGAAGCGGCTGTTAAGCTGAGCTCAAGGTATATCACAGACCGTTACCTGCCGGATAAGGCGATTGACGTAATGGATGAAGCCGGTTCAAGGGTTCATTTGGCAAATATTGTGGTGCCTGAAAATATCGTGGCTTTGGAAAATGATATTACAAACATCAAATCAAAGAAGAACCAGGTTGTAAAGAACCAGAACTTCGAAGAAGCAGCGAAGCTGCGTGATGAGGAAAAGCGCCTACTCAATGAGCTTGAGCAGGCAAAGCTTGACTGGGAAGTTAAATCACAGAGCATTATTCACGAGGTATCAGAAGAGAACGTTGCTGATGTGGTATCGATGATGACAGGCATTCCCGTTAACCGCGTAGCGCAGTCAGAAAGCGACAAGCTGGTTAAAATGGAAGATGAGCTTAAGAAATATATCATCGGCCAGGATGAAGCTATCGTAAAGCTTTCCAAAGCAATACGCAGAACAAGGGCAGGACTAAAAGACCCCAACAGGCCAATCGGTTCATTCATCTTTACAGGACCTACCGGTGTTGGTAAAACCGAAATGGCGAAGGTACTTTCAAGATTCCTGTTTGACAGCGAAGAGAACCTGATAAGGATCGATATGAGCGAATACATGGAAAAATTCAATGTATCTCGCCTGGTCGGTGCTCCTCCGGGATATGTGGGATATGAAGAAGGCGGACAGCTTACCGAAAAGGTAAGGCGCAAGCCGTATTCTGTGGTGCTGCTTGATGAAATTGAAAAGGCGCACCCGGATATTTTCAATATCCTTTTGCAGGTATTGGATGAAGGTATGCTGACAGACAGCCTTGGCAGAAAAGTTGATTTCAAGAATACTATTATGATAATGACTTCAAATATCGGTACACGCGATATTAAGTCAATAGGCGGTATGGGATTCGGTGATCCTAACCAGAACGATAAGCATGATAAGATGAAAACACAGATTGAAGAATCAGTAAGACGTGTTTTCAGTCCGGAGTTTATCAACAGAATAGATGACCTGATAACATTTAAACAGCTTGAAAAGGCTGATATATTCAGAATTATAGATATATCAACAAGGCAGCTGCTTAAGAGGATACAGGCGCTCGGCATTACGTTTGAATTTGACGATGCAGCCAAGACGTTCCTTTCAGAAAAAGGCTATGACCCCAAATACGGCGCAAGGCCGCTCAGAAGGGCTATACAGAAATATGTTGAAGACCCAGTGAGCGAAGAAGTTCTGAAGGGTTCATTCAAAGAGGGTTCGCATGTAATGGTATCATACAAAGAAGGCGCAGATGAGCTGGTATTTGTTGATATTTCTCAGAGCAAGCTCCCCGAGAAGATAGAACCGGAATCGATTAAGGAAAATTAAGAAAAATCAGAATTATAATCATGAGGCGGTCAATGACCGCCTTTTTTATTGCTTATGCTTTGCATTTCCCATTGATATTTTTATTGTAAAAACATAAGTTTGAATTTCCAAGGGAATATTGAAAATTCAAACCCTTATTTTACAAAACTAAAAATTTATAGGATAATGAATCCAAAAGTTTGGATCAGCAAGATTAAAATTAATGATGGGACTGAAATTCCATTAAAGCAAAATGATATACTAGTATTTGTTGGACCTAATAATGCTGGTAAGAGTGCTGCATTAAGAGAAATTAATTTATTAATAGAGTCTATTGATAAACCTACAGTTATTATAAAACATGTAGAAATTGAAAAAATTGGAAATGAATCAGATTTAATAGATTTCTTGAAAACTTTTTCCAATATTAAAGTGCACAATTCAAATAATACTCATTACAGTGGTTTTGAGTATTCATTCTTTGAGTCTAATTTAAACTATTTTTGGCCCAATTATAAAAAAGGTTTAGACCAAGTCAAAAATATTTTTGTTAAGTTACTATCAACAATCGATAGAATAAGAGTCTCCGACCCCCCAAATAATATTGCCTTGGATTATGAACCATTTCAACATCCTATACATTTCTTACAAGAAAATGATACAATTGAGAAAAAGTTAAGTGAATATTTTAAGCTTGCTTTTGGAACTGATTTAATCTTAGATAGAAATGCAGGTAGCATTGTCCCTCTTCGTGTAGGTGATATACCATTGAAGGAAATGGGAGAAGATAGGGTTTCCAATAGTTATGTTAAAAAAGTAAAAAAATTACCTTTGTTACAAGAGCAAGGTGATGGAATGAGAAGTTTTACTGGTGTATTATTATATACAACTTTTTTAAGCAGGTATTCGATAGTATTAATTGACGAACCTGAGGCATTTTTACATCCGCCACAAGCAAAACTAATTGGGAAAATGTTAGCAAAAGATTTACTTACTGATAGGCAATTATTTTTGGCGACACATAGTGAAGACTTTCTGAAAGGATTGCTTGATTCAGGAAATCAAAATATCAAGGTGGTAAGAATTAGAAGAGAAGGAGTAGTAAATAAAGTACATATATTAGATAAGAATGATATTAAAGAAATTTGGGAAGATTCATTATTAAGACATTCGAATATACTAGGTGGACTTTTTCATTCTAGAGTGGTTATATGCGAAAGTGATTCTGATTGCAGATTTTATTCTGCAATTTTAACGTCATTGTTTGAAGTAAAAGATGAAATTGCCCCAGATATTTTATTTTTGCATTGTGGTGGTAAACATAGGATCCCAATTGCAATAAAAGCATTAAAAAAATTGGATGTACCGATGCATGTCGTTACTGACTTTGATATTCTAAATGATGAGAACCCATTTAAAGAAATTATAGAGACGCTAGGTGGGGTATGGGATAATTTCAAAGATGATTGGAGAAAAATAAAAATTGGAATTGATGGGAAAAGACCAGAATTACTAAAAGAAAACCTTAAAGAAGAAATTGATAAAGTATTTGCTTCAATTTCAGAAACAAATGTTGGTAAGGAAAAAATACAGGAATTTTCAAAATTGCTTAAAAAAGCATCTCCATGGGCTGAAGCAAAGTTGAATGGTAAAAGTTTTATACCACCTGGTGATGCAAGTAAAGCGTTTATTAAATTAAATACTGAGGCTAGGAGAATTGGGTTAGAAATAGTAGAAATAGGTGAATTAGAAAGTTTTGATAAAAGTGTTGGAAATCACGGTCCTAAATGGGTAAATGAAGTTTTAAAAAAAGATCTTGTAAATGATCCTGAGCTTAAAGAAGCAAGAGATTTTGTACAGAGGTTTGTTTAACAATTCAATAACACTGTAAATTATAAATTTTGTGTCAAGTATAACCCTTTCAACACATGAAAAAGCGGACAATTGAGCACTTTTTTATGAATATTTCATTTTTCATAACTTAAAATTTGTTGAAGTTTTGGGTCAACTTCTAAAGATAACGTATCTGTTTTCGATACAAATGTGAAACTATAACTCTCATTGTCTTCATTCCATTTTTTCTTTATTATGTTAGCGGTAGCGTAAAAACTAGAGTCACTTCTTTGTAAGTATTCTTTTGCAGTTAATTCTGACCTTATAATATCATTTTTATATTTTTCTTTGTCAAATGTTACAGAAAAAATTACAAAACAAGCAACACCAATAAATAAGAGAAAATAGGCAATATTTGATGTTCGTATTGCATTATTAATATTGTTATTATCATCAAGATGACTAACTAGTGATCCTAAAGCGAATAAACATGCAGAAATGCAAAGACCCATAAAAATCCATGTTGCAAATAAGAAACTAGGAATTGAATCTATATTAGGATTATATAATTTTTCAGAAAATGTTACCGTAAAGGCTAAAAAGCCTGTAGTAATTGTAATAATTAATTTTAGGAATTCTTGCATTGTACCCGATGCTTCTGAGTTAATTCTTCTATTTGGGTTGGTTGAAGATGAGGTGCTACCAACTCCTCCATTAGTATTGTCAACTGTTTGAGGCATGTTATCTCCTTTTTTTAATAGGGCATATATTATTTAAGTTATCAGCTAACCAATGAATTAAATCAAACGTTGTTACTTTTTTATATTCATATATATTAATCATAGTCTCTAAATCTTTGTGTAACGATCCTAATTTATCATTAAGTACTATTTCTCTTTCTCGTTTTGAATCACTCCACTGATTTGAAGGATCATTAATTATTGCTTCGAGTAAGTTCATCATTATAACTCTCGCCCCTGTTGTGATTTCAACATTCATTTCTTTACCTATATCATTTGAAACTTGTTCAACTTGTCTTATAATAATGTCTACAAAATCATTTCGAAAGTCATTTGATGGAAAGTATATAAATGGCATTTATAATTCCTTTCTTATCTTAATTTTTAAAAACCTAAAATTTTAATAATAAGTTAAATAATTGTTTTTCATAGCAATTGTAATATTTACAGTAAGCTTAAATAAATTAAATGCTAATTTAAAGTTCACCAAATTTAAAACTTTATTATAGAAATAAAAACGTAAAACTCAGTTTCTCAATAAAGGACATTTAGTATTATGCATGCTATAAGATGCTTTAAAATACTATTCGTTGACAATATTTTCTTAAACATTCCTTAATCTTCAATCGTCATAACTAATCAGGAAAAAGCTCAGAATAGAGTTGCCACTATCTCATCACACACTGCGTAACCTTTGCGGGTGAGGGAGAGTTTGTTTTCATCTTTTACTGCATAGCCGTTGGTGATCAAAGTATTGATAGGGGATTTGTATGTAGATTCAAAATCAATATTATGCCTGCTGCGGAAATCGTCGAAGTTCACTCCAATACTCCTTAGACCCAGCATGATGTGTTCGGTAACGGATGTATCTTTATCGATAGTTTCAATGAAATCATATGCAGGCTTTGCGGAATCCACAAGCTCAATATATCTGCCGATATTTTTAATATTTGTCCACCTGTTATTACCGATAAAAGATGAAGCTGAAGGGCCGAATGAAATATACTCTTCAAGTGTCCAATACTTAAGGTTATGCCGGCACTCGTAGCCGGGCTTAGCGTAATTGGATATTTCATACTGCCTGTAGCCGGCATCCGCCAGTGTTTGCATTGTGTATTCATACATCTCTTGCTCAAGCTCAATATCAGCATTTTTAACCTGACCCTTATCACGCATGCTGTAAAGCATGGTGCCTTTTTCAAATATAAGCGAGTATGCTGAAATATGTTTAGTATCAAGCTTAATGGCTTCATCAAGATTGTATTTCCAGCTATCCATTGTTTGGCCGGGCAGGGCGAATATCATATCCAGGTTAATGTTCTCAAATCCAGACTCTTTAGCGGCATTGATAGATGCCCTTGCCTGCTCTGATGTATGTATCCTCGTTAAGAACTGCAATTCCCGGTCTATGAATGACTGCACGCCAAAGCTTATTCTGTTAATCGGCAATTTCCTGAATACTTCAAGTTTTTTTATATCAAGCGTGCCCGGGTTTGCTTCTATGGTGATTTCGCTATTACCGGAAATATTATAACACTTATAAAGCTCATCAAATATAGCCGTAAATTCATCATAACTTAAGAGTGATGGCGTTCCGCCGCCAAAGAAGATCGAATCGAACTCACGGTTTGCCAGCTGCTGTGAATAGAATTGAATTTCCTTTTTTATGGAATTAAGGAATTCAGCTTTTTTTGTGTGATTTGTAATTGAGTAGAAATCGCAGTAGATGCATTTGGTATCACAAAAGGGGATATGTAGGTAAATTCCTGCCATTGGTTAGTTTAATTTGAAGAAGGGGCTCGAGCCCCTTGTTTATCTCCGTCCGATACTCCGGATTGGGAAGCAGCTAATTATTTGAATAACATTAGTTCTTCACCCTGAGCTTCTCTAAGGGTGGAACAGCATCCCTCGACAAGCTCGGGATGAGATATATCTTTCTCCTTCCCAAACTTCAGTTTGGGAAGGTAAGAAAACTTTTCTTGGAGTGCATCAACTGCGTTGATGCATGCACTGACACAGTCAGTGCACTCCACGACAGGAGATGTTGGTTTACTTTATCGGCATTCCGATCCTATCCCAGCGGATAGAGCCGAGAAGTTTGCCAAAATCACTGAACGGAATTTCTGAATTCCATGAAAAATATGTGAACCATGCCTTGCCAACCATTGCTTCGCGCTTTACAAATCCCCAGAACCTGCTATCAAGTGAATTATGGCGGTTATCGCCCATCATAAAATAATAATTGTTTTCGACGGTATATTTATCAGTTTCCTTGTTATCAATAAATACCTTACCGCCGCGGAGCTCTATATTATGCCCTTCACGCTTTATGAAGGTATCCCACTCACCATAGTTTGCGGCATCAATTGTTACAACATCGCCCTTCACAGGTACGCGCAGCGGACCGTAGTTATCGCGGTTCCATAATTTGTTTTTGGGAAAAATGTCCAAATCCGGCTTATTTGCAGGCTGAAAATTCAATTCAGCAGATTTAACATAGGGTAGTCTCCTGAATTCTTCAACAGTTTTAATAGGGAGAGGAACTACAAGATATTTTTTTCTAAACTCATTTGAATCAATCCGGACTTGTCTTAAATCGGTAATTTCATACTTTTCTAAAAATTCTGAGTTTTGAAGTATTCCGAAAAATTTATTAAAATTCATTTTGGTAGAGTCGAAATAAACTCTAAATGAATATTGCATCGCAGGTGTTTCAGGGAATTTATTCCCGTTAACATACAAAATGGCGTCCTTAATTTCGATAGTATCACCGGGCTCACCCACGCAGCGTTTTAAATATTGAACTTTCATCGAAGCATCAACTTCCTCGCGGTTGCCGGGGAACTCGAAATTCACAATATCTTCCTTCCGAGGATCGCGTATAGCCGGAAGCTGGATATACGGCAGCCTTATTTCTGTAAATGGGATATTCCTGGGTGTTGAACCGCCATATAAAAACTGGTTAAAAAACATTTTATCGCCAATGAGGATTGTATTTAACATTGAGCCGGTTGGCGTGCTGTAACCCTGAATAAAGAAAGACTGAACGAATAACACCACTATCAGGGTCAATACCAGTGAGCCAAAGCTTTTTGCTTTTTCCTCAAGTGAGCTTACCGGTTTTTTCTTTTGTGTTTTTTTACCTAATGTACTTGCCATAAAATTTATTCTATCATTTTACCGATACGATCCCATCGTATCGACCTTAATTTTTTACCGAATTCTGTTAAAGGAATGTCTCTATCCCATGAAAAATAAATCATTGTTAATTTAGATTCGATATCATTTTCATTTACAAATCCGGTAAACCTGCTGTCAAGCGAGTTATACCAGTTATCACCTATCATGAAGTAATAATTATCTTTGAATGTATAACTGTATTTTTCAATATCGTTAATGAAAATTCTATCCTTAATTATTTCCAGCTTATTGCCTTCATCCCTTATTATTCTTTTCCACACATTGATGTTTGAAGTATCAAAACTTACTGTTTCACCTGATTTAGGGACGGTTAATGGACCGTAATTATCAACATTCCAGTTTGAACCTTCCGGAAAGATCAAAGAACTTGTTCCCTTTCCTAAGTATGAGAAGTTCTCGTCAAAATAAAAATTATTGTTTATATACAGCTTACCATTTAGATTAATGACCCTGTTATTTATTACAAGCGAATCGCCCGGAACAGCCAGAATTCTTTTGAGGTAAAGAATTTTTTCCCCGGCAGGAGCCTGGCCGGGTAATCCTTTATATTTAAATTTTACAATTTCACCATTTTCAGGTTTATTATAAATAACTACATACTTTCCTGTAAATGGATTTTTAATACCGTAATAAAGATCATTATCAAAGAACTTGTCACCGGGCAATATAGTATAAATCATGCTGCCGGTAGGTGTTGAAAAATTCCCCGGAATAAATATATCAGTAACCGGACTTACATAAAAAATTGAAGTCATTACAATAGCACTGTAATACCGGGCACTATTATAAAATTGCAGCTTATATTTGTTTTTTTTAATAGCAATGATTATGGATTCGATCAGAAAATATAAACCGATTGGTAATTCTATTAATATTGCTATAACAAAGATCGATTTTTGCGGAATAAACTTAATAACAGCATAAAATAAAACTGTGATAAAAGTAACTGAGAGAAATACAAAAAAGCCGCGTTTTACCTCTCCGCAATAAAAATGTCCCAAACCAGGAACGAGTAATGTTAAAAGAGCTGCAGCTAAAGGTGACCTTTTTTTATAATTTACTTCAGTATTTGTGCCGGAATTTTCAGCAGCTTTAATTTCAGAATTCATTATTTCAGGATTAATGAATTAATTGTAAATTAATGTATTATCTTCGCTATCCTGTTCCACCTTATAGAATCAAACAGCCTGCCGAATTCAGCAAACGGAATATCGGGATTCCATGACCAGTAAATAATCATGGCTTCGCCGATTATGTTATCTTCAGGCATAAAGCCCCATACCCGGCTATCTGAGCTGTTATTCCTGTTATCACCCATCATAAAATAATAATTCTTTTCAACTTTATAACTTGAATTTTCGGTCTCATCTATAAAAACCTTGTTATCGGCTGTGAGCCTTATGGAATGACCTTCTCGCTTGATGAATGTTTTCCAGTCATCAATATTATCCGGTGTAATTTTGATAATATCTCCCTTTTTAGGTACAACAACCGGGCCGTAATTATCATCATTCCACGGCCTGCCTCTCGGAAAAATATCTGTGAACGTGCCGGGTGAAACATTTTTGCTGAACTTTGCATCCGGCGGATTTGGAAATTCTGCTGAGTTAACAAACAGTGTTTTGTTCACTATATGGATAGTATCCCCGGGTTTTCCCACAAGCCTTTTGATATAATTTGTGACCTCGGGAGCTGAGACTTCATTAGCATTGCCGGGGAAATCAAAAACTACAACATCGCCCCTTTCAGGTTCTTTAAGTGCCGGGAAACGGAAAAAAGGGATACGGGTCTGGGTAAAGGGAATATTCCTAGGCGTGGTAGCGCCGTAAATAAATTTATTAACCAGCAGAAAGTCACCAACCAGAAGTGTATTTTCCATTGAGCCTGTTGGAATTCTGTAGGCTTCTACGAAAATAATTTTCAATATTATTGCGACAAGTCCCGCAAAAAGCAGGGCATCAAAATATTCCTTAAGCTTTGAATTTGGTTTTGGACTGTGTGTAACGTGAATTACAGTGCTTTTAGGCGCAGCATCATTATTATCCTTTATCAGGGTAGTATCTGTGCTTTTAACTGCTGGATCATTTTTTGTGGAATTAGTTTCGCTGTTTACCGGAATTTTATCAGTCTTTTCTTTTTCTGTCATTTCAGAATTTAGTTTGTCATCCCGGTTTATTCATCAATTGAAAGCACAGCCAGGAAGGCTTCCTGCGGAAGCTGGACGGAGCCAACCTGTTTCATACGTTTTTTGCCTTCTTTTTGTTTTTCCAAAAGTTTGCGTTTACGTGAAATATCGCCGCCGTAACATTTTGCAATAACATTCTTGCGAAGCGCTTTTACGGTTTCGCGTGAAATGATCTTAGCGCCAATTGCTCCCTGTATCACAATTTCAAACATCTGCCTGGGGATAAGCTCCTTTAGCTTTGTACAAAGCTTTCGGCCGTATTCATAGCTTTTTGAGCGGTGTACAATTGATGAAAGCGCGTCAACCGGCTCATTGTTAAGGAGTATATCAAGCTTAACAAGGTCAGACTTGCGGTAATCGATAAATTCGTAATCAAGCGAAGCATAGCCTTTGGAAATTGACTTAAGCTTATCGTGGAAATCAAAAATTATTTCACTCAAAGGGAATTCAAATATCAGGTCAACCTTTGTTTCAGAAAGATAATTTGTACTTACAAATACGCCGCGCCTGTCATTTGCAAGCTTCATTATGTTTCCCATATAATCTGTGGGAGTTATGATCTGCGCTTTAATGTATGGCTCTGTAATGTAATCAATATTTCCAAGAGGCGGCATTTGTGAAGGATTATCAACAAGCACCATGTTGCCATCAGTTTTGAATACCTGGTATTCTACGTTAGGAACGGTGGTGATAATAGTCTGGTTGTATTCCCTGTCAAGCCTTTCCTGGGTGATCTCCATATGAAGAAGTCCGAGGAAACCGCAGCGGAAACCGAAACCGAGAGCTGAGGATGTTTCAGGCTCAAAGATAAGGGATGCATCATTGGTTTTAAGCTTAATGAGTGATTCCCTGAGGTCTTCAAAATCATCACTTGATGAAGGGTAGATACCTGAAAAAACCATTGGCTTAATCTTCTTATACCCGCCAAGCGGCTCTGCCGCGGGATTTGCTACGTTGATTATCGTATCACCAACAAGCAGCTCTGCGGCTGTTTTAATGCCTGTAACCATATAACCAACATCACCTGAGCGGAGCTGGTCTTTTACGACCCGGTTCATTTTTAAAATTCCAACTTCTTCGGCATCACTTGGAATTTCTGTTTCAAAAAATCTAACCTTATCGCCTTTTTTCAGAACACCGTCAACAACTCTTAAATAAACAATAATTCCGCGGTATGCGTCAAATGTTGAATCGAATACCATAGCCCTAAGCGGAGCGTCTTCTTTTATCTCAGGCGCAGGTATCCTGTTTACAATAGCCTCGAGGATATCTTCTGTGCCGATATTTGCTTTTGCGCTTGCTAGAATAATTTCGCTTTCATCGCAGCCAAGCATTTCTATTATTTGCTTTTTAACGCCTGCAACATTTGCGCTGGGCAGGTCAACTTTATTTATCACAGGAATAATTGTCAGGTTTGCATCAATAGCCAGGTAAAGATTGCTCACGGTCTGCGCTTCAATCCCCTGGGAAGCATCAACAACAAGCAATGCGCCTTCACAGGCTGCAAGTGAGCGTGATACTTCATATGAAAAATCAACGTGCCCGGGGGTATCGATCAGGTTCAGTGTATAAAGCTCGTTATCTTTGGCTTTGTACTGAAGCTGGATAGCATGCAATTTAATTGTAATACCGCGTTCCTGTTCAAGATCCATATCATCAAGCACCTGCTTGATCATATCACGCTGTGCTATTGTGTGGGTTTCTTCAAGTAAACGGTCTGCAAGGGTAGATTTACCGTGATCAATATGTGCAATTATGCAAAAATTCCTGATTTTAGACTTCATCTGCTCTGGTTAAGTAAAACTTAAATTCCGTATGGTTTGTATTAATAATGTAAAAAAAGAGTATTAAATTCCTGAAAAATTAAATGCTGTAATATAAATAAAAATAAGTAGCAATTTAATCCGAAAGCAATATACCTCCGTTTAAACCGCTACTTAAAGAAATTTGTAAAAAATCGTTTCCTTCGCTATAATCCCAGCAGCTAAAATCCCTTTAAATTAAGAAGCAGGAGCTGATGATTTTCTATCCTGTCTTATGGTCTGGATCTCATTTCTCATTTCCTGGCATTTCTTTCTGACTTCGTTCAAAGATTTTCTTAACCTTGTGCCGGCAGAATTCTGTCCTTTGGAATAAAACTTCTCAAGATCCTTGCCCATATCATCCAGCATTGCTTTAATTTCGTTGATTTTTTCCATTTGTTTTCTCCTTTTTGATTGAAAAAAGTTATTTAATGGTACAGCTATTTTACAAGAAGCTCTCCGGTGGAAGTTTGGACATATGGAATATCAAGAATAGTTTTGATGCCCCATAAAGTAAATGCCAAACCGATAATTATTAATAAGCTGACAATTGTAATTGATTGCCAGGATTTCAGCCTGTAATCCCTGAATATTCCCCACACACCGTTTAAACCGTGATACATAGCAAGAACAACAAATGTAAGGTCTAAAACACGGTACCAGTTGCTCTGCATTCTGGCTAGTACTGCATCGTATGTGTGACCTGATTCAGGTGTGTAATGCATTAAAATATAGTGACCTATCATTACAACAACAAGTATTAAGCCTGTTACCCGCTGGAATACCCAGCTGAATGACCCTGAACCCTGAGAATTTCTGTGTTTGTACAACTTAGCTTATCTGAATAATTTGTGAATTTCGTGTGAAAACATTACATAGCCCATTGCAAAAAACATTACCACGCCTATAACTATCGAATACCTGTATAAAGCTTTATGGTATCTTGCGCCGTCAGCCCAATCAACCAATACAATTCTCACTCCGTTGAGTGAGTGAAACAAAACAAATGCAAATAAAAACCACTCCAATGCCATAAAAAACGGAGTAGTGTATGCTGAAATAAATTTATTAAATGCTTCTCTGCCCTGTGAAAGAGGAGAAAGGGAATAAATATGCATAAAAAGGTAACCTAATAATGCAATTCCGGTTATGCGGTGCAATATCCAGGCCCAGCTTCCGCTATCCTTCTTATAACTTAAATTGGTTTTTACCCAATTTCTCTGGTCAAATTTTTTAAATTCTGCCATTTCTATACAAAAGTAGTTAAAAATGTAAGAAAATGCAATATCTGAAAAAAAATATTTGTTTTTTGATTGTTTTTAAAAGTGAGGGCAAAAAAGTGATTAATTAAGCTATTTTTAAAAATCTGCGTATAGAAATCGCGCTGCCTAAAGTACCAAGTAATGAACCAAAGATGACAAGTAATATCAGGAACTTAGTATCCATAATTGAAAAATTAAAATCATTATTGGTATAAGTAGCATAAAAATAACCTAAAAATACCTGAAGCAGAATTACAGCTAAAAGGCTTCCTACGAATCCCTGGAAAAATCCTTCCATTATGAAAGGAGTGCGTATGGTTTCCTTTGTAGCTCCAATTAACTTCATAATTTCAATGGTATCTTTTTTGGCAACTATCATTAACCTTATCGTATTGCCGATAAGGAATATTGAAGAAAATGTAATAATTACCAATAAACTAAGATTAAGGAATACAAGCGATTGTGAGTTCCTTTCAATTATTTCTAGATTTTTCTGAGCGTAAACAACATCTGTAATTTCTCGATTTTTCCCAAGTTCCTGTTTTATCTTCTCAATACGGTCAATAGTTTTATATTCATCATAAAGATTTATCTTAAGCGAAGGCGGCAGGGGATTATGGTCAAATACTTCGAGTATATCCTGCCCGAATTCTTCGGCAAAGATCTTTGCTGCTTCATCTTTTGAAACGAAATTCACGCTTTTTACTCCGCCAATTGATTTAATTGATGATGTTAATTTGCTGATATCGGCAGTCTGAATGTTATCTACAAGGTATGCGTCAATTTCCACTTTATCTCGAATGAGCTTAAGCAGCTTTACGGAATTTATGGATATGGTCAAATAAATGCCAAGCAGTAATACTGCAAGCGCTATGACCACGGTGGAGCTGATAACAGCCGATTTGGCTGTCTTCAGGTACCGCATAAATTCCTTAAAGTAGTATGATGGATTCATTTAAATAATTTTCGTTATACCTGTTGGTAGGGCAGAATTCAATAAATCTAATAATTTATCTTTGTATTTACTTAAAGTAATAAAAGTGTTATCAGGTGCATTAAAAACAAGTACAGGTATCGTAAATTTTCTGAAATTTTGCTGGAATTCGATATTTTTATCAAAGGTTATTATGACATCAAACTTTTTAGCTGCCATAAGTCCCAGTAACTCACCGTTTTGTTTGCCATTCCATCCCATATCGCTCACGGTATGTACCTCATGCAACTTTAAAATTGATTTCAATTTCTTAGGTAAATTTTCGTCAAGTAGAATTTTCATTTACTATTTCAGGCTTTCAGCAGTCACAAGTCCCTCTGCAATTTCCAATAGCTCAATTGCATGTTCTTTTTTTACAGAAGGAAAGTCTTCCAAAAATTCATCTAATGAAATCCCTTTTTCCAGATGAATGAAAAGTGTTTCAATTGGTACACGGGTACCTTTAAAGACCGGTCTGCCGCCCTGTATTTCAGGGTCAATATTTATTATGTCTTTCTTCATCTGTTGATAATTTAATCATTTTTTTGGAATACTTTGAACCATTTTTCATTACTTCTTCTTCACAACTTCATCCCAGCCGAGATAATTTACATGCTTAAGGATTATCCAGCCGGCTGCTGTGCCCAGAACAAGATATATCAATCCCGCCATAAAATCACCTAAGATTATTTTTCCAATACCGAATAAATACATGTATACCAGAATTATCCCGAGCATCCAGTCAATAAACAAAACTGCGTAGCCGCGGTCAGCTTTGATATGCGGGTGTTTCTGCGCGAATTTTTTCCAGCCCCAGCCGCCGGGGTGGACGCGCATATAAAATATGGAAAGCTTATCCTCTGTAACGGGTTTTGTGATGAAAACAGTAACAAGCCATGCAAGTGTTGTTACAGGTACAATTATAAATAATGTTTCCGGGAATTTTACTCCGAAGTTACCAAAATAAAGAATGGCATATACAATAAATGGTGTTACTGTCGCAACTATTTCAGATATCGCATTTATGCGCCACCAGTACCACCGCAGGATCAATATTAAGCCAAGACCCGCGCCGCACTCAATAACAAACGCCCATACACCGGATATTGTTGTCATGAACATTGTTACAATAACAGAAATTATCATAAATATTATTGTAGCAACCCTTGAAACTGTAACGTAGCTTTTTTCTGATCTGCCGGGGGAAATAAAGCGCTTATAAAAATCATTTACAAAATATGAAGTGCCCCAGTTAAGATGAGTAGCAATTGTTGACATGTATGCGGCAAGAAATGCGGCAAGCAGCAGACCCTTCAATCCCATTGGGAGGAAGTCGTTCATAGCTTTAACATAGCCAAGTCCTTTATCTGCCATTGAAAGCTCAGGGTAAAGCACGATAGCGGAGAGTCCGACAAGTATCCATGGCCACGGTCTGATACAATAGTGGGCAACTTGAAAGAATAACGTTGCAAGTAGTGAGTTTTTCTCGTCTTTGGCGGACATTATTCTTTGCGCAATATAACCACCGCCACCCGGTTCAGCGCCTGGATACCAGCTTGCCCACCATTGAATACCTATAAAAGCCAGAAATGTAGATACTGTCATCATTAAAATGCCGCCGGTGCCTGTAGAAGTTCCCGTTTCACCGCCAATTTGAGGTGTAAATCTTAAAGCCCAGTCAGGCAGTTTTTCCTGCAGACCGGTTATACCGCCTATCTGCGGTGAGTTTACAACTATTATAGCCAGAATAATACAGCCTGTCATTGCAAGTATGAACTGGAATGCATCTGTCACTGCTACACCCCACAGGCCGGATATTGCAGAATAAACCGCTGTAATGAACATACAGCCGGCAAGAAAATAAATTACATTACCGGGGTTCACATATTCTGGGAACATACCAAGCATTATCTTACCCATTGCAAGGTTTACCCAGCCCATAATTATACAATTCATGAATATACCGAGGTAAAGCGCTTTGAATCCGCGAAGGAATGATGCTGATTTGCCGGAATATCTTAGCTCAATAAATTCAACATCAGTCAATATGCCCGCTCTGCGCCAAAGCTTGGCAAAAAAGAAAACGGTGAGCATTCCGCCGATAAGCATGTTCCACCAGAGCCAGTTGCCTGCAATTCCGTTCTGCCCTACAAGCTCAGCAACTGCAAGCGGTGTATCGGCGGCAAATGTGGTGGCGACCATGCTCAACCCGGCAAGCCACCACGGCAGCTTTCTGCCGCTTAAGAAAAAATCTTCGGTGTTGCTGCTTGCTTTGCGGTAATAGTATAAACCAATACCAAGGCTGATAATGAAATACAGAGCAATGATGATCCAGTCGATAATATGCATAATATATTATAGTATGATGTAATGCTGAACTCAGATTTCAGCATTTGAATTACTTTTAAATTTATTCCCTGAATAAAAAAACAACGTGATACTCTCACTTAAATATCAAACAAAAATAACGTAAATGCTTTATAATTGCAATTTTTAAAGCTATGTTAATATTTAAATAATAATTTCGAACATTATTGATTATATTTGAATAACCTAAATAAGGAGGCGGCTTATGAAAGCCATTATTACTTTAATATTCCTTCTTCCATCCGTATTATTCACTCAAAATTCAGACTGGGCTTACCGGAATACAAATCCGCAAACCAATTTTTACGGTATAAAATTTTTTGATCAGAATACAGGCTATGTGATAGGCTCCGGCGGAGCGTTCTTGAAAAATGTTACCGGTTCAGATAACTGGATAAATATTGCTACATACACTTCACGTGACCTTTTTGCGATGCATTTTTTTAATATGAGTACCGGGTATATAGTTGGCGATGGCGGAATTATTTTATATACATCAAACGGCGGAGCGAACTGGACTACTATTGCAACCACTAATAATTATGCTTTAAGATCCGTTAAGTTTATAAACCATAACACAGGATTTATTGCCGGTGATAACGGAGCATTATACAAGACAACCAGCGGCATAACTGGGTGGCAGCAACTAAATGTTACATCAGCTAATTTAAGATATATATATTTTTATGATTCGCTTACAGGGTACGTTTGCGGTGATAGCGGTAAATTCCTAAAAACAACAAACTGCGGATTAAACTGGAGTGTACAAACTGTAGGTACAGAAAATCTGCTTAGTGTTGCTTTCATAAATTCTTTAACAGGATACCTAACACCCAGATTAGGCGGATTGAAAACAACAAACGGAGGAAATAACTGGTTCACAAGCCAGGTTGGTTATGCGGGACAGGAGAACTTTGTTAAATTTACTGATGCAAATACCGGTTATGTATATGGGAAGAATGGTCCTGTATCCAGAACGACTAACGGTGGTTCTGTTTGGCAGCCATGGTGTTCATACCAGCTTTTTTCAGGAAACTCATTTTATGATATAAGTATAGTTGATTCTAACACAGCATTTTTATGCGGAAAAAACGGGTGGATCATCAAATGTATCGGTACAGACCAGGTGAATCAGAATGCTTATAACCTGGGGGGTTCACTCGCAAACTTAAGCAGGATCAATTTTACAGATGCCTTAAACGGTGCAGTGATGAGCATTGACGGCTCACTGTTGTTTACAACAAGCAACGGCGGTGATAAATGGAATGTAATTTTTTGCGGAACTAACAGCTGGTTTGAAGGCTCAAGCTCTCTAACTGATCTATGGTTATTTTCACAAAACAGCTGGTATAGAGAAATATATTATCCGGGCATCGGAGGTTTCCCGTCTTTTTCTGTTCAACAGTCTACAGATCAGGGCTTAACATGGGCAGGTCCAAGAAACTATGGTTCAATGGGATACGGGGTTAGTGATATTTTTGAAACTGGCGGAGTAACATATTTAACTAACAGTTTTTCGGTTTTAAAAAATTCCGGAGCTAACTGGGCAACGGTTTATACAGGTTCAACAACCGGGAAAATATATTTTGCAGACGCGAATACAGGATTTGTTTCTATAGGCGCAAGCGGTATAAGGGGTATACTATTCACATCTAATGGCGGAACAAACTGGATTATTTATTCTACAGGTTCAACAAAGTATATTGAATCGGTATATCTAAGGCCTTCCGGCCTGGGGTTCGTAGGGTGTGATTCTTCGCTGCTGCTTAGAACAACGAATTTTGGCTTAAACTGGTCACAAATAACAGTGCCAAATAACCTGCGAGTGCAGAATATCAGGTTTGTTAATGAAAACACAGGCTGGTTCATGGCTACTAACCGGAATTCACCATATACAGGCAGGCTTTATGTTACCAATAACGGCGGTACATCATTCCAGCAAATGATGTCTTTAATGAACTTTGATGTTAAGGGATATTCATTCGTAGATGTGCAAAACGGCTTTATATGCGGTGATTCAGGTAAAGTTATAAAAACAACAAACGGCGGATTAACATTTGTGACTCACTATCCCGGAATTACACCTGATAAATATTCACTTTCCCAAAACTATCCCAACCCGTTCAATCCGGTAACGAACATTAAATTCGATATTCCGAAATCAGGGTTTGTGAAAATTACAGTTTATGATCTGCTTGGTAGAGAAATTACTACGCTTGTAAATGAGCAAATGAAGCCGGGAAGTTATAATGTTGATTGGGACGCATCAAACTATTCAAGTGGAGTGTATTTTTATAAGATTGAGGCAGGTGATCCTTCGACAGGCTCAGGACGAAGTTTTGTTGTATCAAGAAAAATGGTTCTGATAAAGTAAAAATTCACAAGATTTTATAATGAAGTTATTTATCATTAATATTAATGATAAATATCATAATTATTCCTTACACTCATAGATATATTTGTAATACCTGAAGCCTTGCATTCAGGCAGCATTCCGCATTCATCCATCCCCATATTTATCAATCTATTTATTAAAACCCATGAAAGCTATCTATACAATTTTTGTTGTATTCATTATTGTTTCATCAACTATTTTTTCACAGGTTGGGTACAGCCCACGGATTGATTCCATTTCAAACCTGGTTACCTTGCAGACACTTTCAAAGCTCAACAGGGAGCTTTGCGGTGATACTTCTACTATAATAGGCGGAGTGCCGTATACTATTGTATCAAGGCATTCAAACACTGTGCATAACCCAAAAGCAGCACAGTTCATTTATGAACGATTCCAGAGTTACGGACTGACTGCAAGGTATATGAATTACAGAACAAACGGTCAGAATGTTATAGCAACGAAGATCGGTACCAAATATCCAAATCAATACTACATAATATGCGGACATTATGATAATATGCCCTCAGGCTCACTGGCACCAGGAGCAGATGATAACGCTTCAGGCACTTGTGCTGTAATGGAAGCAGCAAGGCTGCTTGCTCCGTTTAATTTTGATTATACTTTAATTTTTGTAGCTTTTGATGAAGAAGAGCAGGGTCTAATAGGCAGCCGCGCTTATGCGGATTCATCATATAACAGGGGAGACTCTATTAAAGGAGTATTGAACTTTGATATGATAGCCTGGGACGGGAACAATGATTATAAGCTGAATCTCTTCACAAATTCAGCTTCGCAAAACTTTACCAATATTACCAAGATCGCCTATAACATATATCAGCCAATGCTCGACCCGGTTGTTTCAGTCGGCAATATGTCATCAAGTGATCATTATTACTTCTGGCAGCGCGGCTACAATGCATACTGCGGTATTGAGCTTATGAGCGATTTTCATCCGTATTATCATACTGTGAACGATAATTTCGCCAATGTAAAAATGCCGTATTTTCTTAAGTTCACACAGGCTTCACTTGCAGCTTTAATGACTTACGGATGGAATTTTACAATAAATTTTGCACATACACCAATTACAGGCTCAAGTGATACGGGACCCAGGACTGCCAGCGTGGTAATCACATCACCATATAAACTTAAAAAGATCACAAACGGACCGAGGCTATATTACAGGGTTAATGGAGGCTCGTTTACGGCATTGAATTATGTTTACAATAATCTCGATACTTTCAGATTTACCATTCCCGGCCAAAGCACCGGAGCAAATGTAGAATATTATTTTGCAGCACAGGATTCACTTGCTAATTTTATTGGCACGCTGCCCGTTGGCGGAAAAGGACTTAACCCGCCGGGTACAGTACCACCTGCAACATTCCTGCAGTATACAGTGTTGACGGCTATTGCTTCCAATAATGAACCGGCTGAATTCACTTTAAGCCAGAACTATCCAAACCCGTTTAACCCGATGACGAATATTGAGTTTTCAACCGGGAAATACAGTCATATAAGAATAACAGTGAGTGACCTCTTAGGCAGGGAAACTATTGAGCTGGTTGATAATTATTACCCGCTGGGCGTACATAATGCAGTATTTGAAGGAAAAAGATATTCATCAGGAATATATTTTTATTCAATGTATGTCGATGGAATCCTTACTCATACAAAGAAAATGATGCTGATAAAATAAGCATAATAATTAAAGCAGTTTAATTAATAAATTCAATTTGAAAAACATGAAATATATTAGTTATACAATTGCTTTCATTTTTATTGTACATTGTACTGTAATAAATGAAAATTGTTTTACGCAGTGGGGTCCCGATCTCAGGTTGACGAACGCATCGGGTAGTTCTAATACTACTCACAATCATGCGTGGAGTGTTGCATCAAACGGGAATGTTGTACATGCATTATTTTATGATGATCGCGATGGTAATCAAGAAATATATTATAAACGCTCTATTAACGCAGGCACAACCTGGGGAACGGATACACGGCTAACAAATAACTCCGCTTCATCTCTAATGCCTTCTATTTCAATTGTCGACAATTTAGTACATGCAGTATGGCACGATAACCGTGATGGCAACTGGGAAGTTTACTACAAACGATCAACTGACATGGGTATAACATGGGGAATGGATACACGAATTACTAATAACTCAGCAACTAATTGGCATCCCTCAATTGCTGTCTTTGGTTCAAATGTACATATTGTATGGAGAGACAATCGAGATGGCAACCAAGAGATATATTACAAAAACTCAACAGACGGAGGAGTGACTTGGGGAGCCGATGTACGCTTGACAATTAATTCTTCTTTTTCATGGATGGCAAACATCGCAGTTTATAACTCGGTTGTGCATATAGTGTGGCAGGATAATCGCGATGGTAATTATGAGATTTACTATAAACGGTCGCCCGATGGTGGTTTGAGTTGGGGAGTGGATACACGCATGACAAATAATTCTGCAATTTCTGAGGTTCCTTCCATTTCTGTTTCAAATCAGAATGTGCATATTGTATGGGGAGACCAACGCGACGGCAATAAAGAGATTTACTACAAACGGTCGCCCGATGGGGGTATAAGTTGGGGACCTGATGTACGCGTTACCAGTAACTCTGCTATTTCTGATTATCCATGCATTGCAGTATACAACTCGATATTGCATATTGTCTGGCATGATAATCGCGACGGCAATACTGAGATCTATTATAAACTCTCGATGGACGGGGGATTAAACTGGGGAACTGATACCCGAATAACAAATAATCCTTCTTCCTCTGAATATGCTTCTGTTTCAATCGCTGGTTATAATTTACACATTGTTTGGCAGGATAATAGAGATGGTAACTATGAGATATACTATAAACGCGACCCTACAGGTAATCCAACCAGCATATCAGTAATAAATACAGAAATACCAAAGTATTTTTCACTTTCTCAAAACTATCCAAACCCGTTTAACCCGATGACGAATATTGAGTTTTCAACAGGAAAATACAGTCATATAAGAATTACAGTGAGTGACCTCTTAGGCAGGGAAACTGAAAAGCTAGTAGATCTGAATTTAAATCCGGGAGTATATAATGCTGTATTTGAGGGTAGAAATTATCCATCTGGAATTTATTTCTATACTATGTATATTGATGGAATTAAATTTGATACTAAAAAAATGATGGTTTTAAAATAGATGGTTTTGATGCTTCAATATAAATCAGTTTCAACTCTCGTGTTGCTGTTCATGGTTTTACTAATTACCCTTCCCGGGTGTTTTGCATCAAAAATTGACCGTGAATATTTAGAAGGTGAGTGGACAACCGAAAAGCATGAAGAAGGAAAAATTTATTTTGAAGGCCATCCAGTAACTATATTGTTTAATAAGGACAGCTTTATATTCAGGGAAGCTAATTGGAGTGATGTGGTATCAAATGATCCTTGTAACTTAAATAATGCAGAAAGAAGTGCAAAAGGAACTTATTCAGTTAATGATAATAAGATATATTTAAAAGGATTATGGGATAAAATTCCGGTTGATAAGAGTAAAAATCCATGTTATGATTTTGGGCAATTTGATCTGGTATATCAGGAAGTAGAAAGTCAGGCTGGAATTTTAACCCTCCAACTGATGAAAACTGTAACTCAAAATAATGTATGGCCTTTTAAAGAAAAAATTACGCTTTACAGAAAATAAAAATATGATACAATAACGTTTTAACAGTTTGTATATAAAAAAGCCCGGCAATTGATGCCGGGCTTATATTTTTGCTGCGCTAAACTTTTATTTTGAAAAAGCTACAAATACGGAATCACTTCCCCCGCACTCAACTTTTTGTTTTGTTACATATGTGATCGCTTTGGGGTCAATGTAGTCAGGGTCCTGGTATTCAGCTTTCACCTTGATCCTTTTACCCTGGTCATTTTGCAGATTAATGGTGTAGGTTTTGCTTTTGCCTACAAGCAAATTACCTGAAGGAAATCCGTCAATTGTTAATGTAATTTCGAATAAAGAATTGTTCGATACATAAATATATGCTTCGCAATTTGCTTTGCCGGCATCAGCGTTTATTGCTGAGAGCCCGATATATAAAACAGAAATTATTGCTATAATTGAAAAAAGTATAGTTATGTTTTTCATGATATATGATCCTTTCACTGCACAAATTTAAGCAACATTTACTCAATATAAAATCATATTCCAAGGGATTTTTATTAAAACATATAAACCGATGAATCGGTTAGTGTGATATATTGAATAATGTCCCACGACTGAAGTCGTGGGCTAACATACGAAACAATGTTTAACAACAACTTCGGTAGTGGATCCCAAAAGATTTGATTGAATAAATTGATTCCGATAAGGATTGCTGCAATTATCCCTTGAATTTCAAAACCGGTTAATTCGAACTTTGAATTAAAATGAATAACAGCCCACGACTTCAGTCGTGGAATAAAAGCAAAACACTTTTTTTTATAGCAGCTTAGATTGATTAATCCGCTTTTTGAATTAAAATGAAAAATAGCCCACGACTTCAGTCGTGGGTAAAAATGATATAAAAATTATATAATAACCACTTCAGTGGTTTATTTTAGAAATTTGTAGTGAATTAGTTGGATGTGAGGGGAGTTGTCACTACTGCACACCCAGCAGATTTAAACCGCGGTATGTAATAAACGCCAGCACATAAGCCATGACAGTATATAATCCTATTTGTAATAAAGGGATTTTCCATGAGCCGGTTTCTTTCCTCGCAACAGCAACTGTTGAAAGGCACTGCATTGCGAACATAAAATAAATAATAAGTGCAATTGTAGAAGCAGTTGTGAAAAGCGGCTTTGTGCCGTCAGGTGAACGCGCTTCGCGCATTGAGCTCAAAATTGACTGCTGGAAGTTCTCTTCATCATCTTCGCTTTCGGTTATATTAAACGTAATAGCCATTGCGCTTACAAATATCTCACGGGCTGCAAATGCTGAAATCAGCGAAACCCCTATTCTCCAATCCCACCCGAGCGGTTTTAAGATCGGTTCAAAAACATATTTGCCAATGGTAGCTGCATATGATGTATTCAGACGTTCGGAATCCACTATGTGAGATACCTGCTCTTCGGTCAAACCTGCGGTTCTGACTTCAGGCAGTTCCGGGTTTACATTCGGGAAATATGTTAAAGCCCAAAGGATGAGTGAAAATAAAATTATTATCGGACCTGCCTGTTTTACATATACGAGAGCTTTATAATATGTATTCTTGAAAATATGCCTGAATACAGGAAGCCTGTAGGGGGGAAGCTCAAGCATAAATGTTGATTTCTCTTCGGTCTTTTTGAATTTGCTTATTATTCCGGCAGTTACTGCCCCTGATATTAGGCTGAAAAGATACAATGCTCCAAGCCCGATACCGCCTATCCACGGCTTATCAGGCGGAACAACAAAGGCGAGCAGCATAGCATAAACAGGAAGCCGCGCGCTGCAGCTCATAAGCGGAATTATCATGATTGTCAGGAACCGTTCACGCCTGTTAGAAATTGTCCTTGCCGCCATCATTGCGGGAATCGCGCAGGCGTAGCCTGAGAGCATTGGAATAAATGACCTGCCGTTAAGCCCGAATTTACTGAGCGGTTTATCTATCAGCATTGCAGCCCTTGCAAGGTACCCTGTATCTTCAAGCAGCCCGAGTAAAATGAAAAGTATAACGATCTGCGGAACGAATATCATAACCGAGCCAAAACCGTTGATTAAGCCGTTGGTTATAAGGCTGCTGTACCATGCATCCGGCGGGAGTGCCTCAGAAACCAAACCGGATAAATTGCTGAAACCAGCATCGATGAGATCCATTAAAGGCTGAGCAATCCAGAAGATTGACGTGAATATTATTCCCATTGAGATAATGAAAATAATTATCCCCCAAAGCGGGTGCAGAAAAACTTTATCAAGCTTAAGTGAATTTTTATCAGGGGTTCTTGAAAGTGAATGAAAGCTTTTTTTATTTATTTCATCGAGATCCGGCTTATTAGAAATATGTTCAATTACTTTTCTCTCTGCTGCTTCAGTGTAGTCATAAAGCCTTGCAACATCCTCTTCAGTGGGTAAGGCAAGCTTATGTATATTCGATTTATAGTCTAAAACAGAATTATCTTTATAAAGTGCTTCGGCTTTATTTATAAGTATATCAAGTCCCGCCCGTGATTTACTGTTAACTTTAATAACGGGTGTATCAAGAAGCAGTGAAAGCTTTTCGGCAGAAACTACAAGCTCCTTTTTTTCAAGAAGGTCATTCATAGTTAATGCCACAATAGTTTTAAAGCCCGTATCAATAACCTGTTTTACCAGGAAAAGCTGCCTTGAAAGCTGGGTAGCATCACAGCTTACAATAACCACATCGGGCATTCCGAATTTAGGGTGGTTGAATAATCCGTCAATTGTTACTTCTTCATCAGGAGAGCTTGGATTTAAGCTGATAATTCCCGGTGAATCCATAACGTATGAGTTAAACCGGAATTTGCCGGTAAGCTTTCCAAGTGAATACTCAACAGTTGCCCCGGGATAATTGGATGTTTTGA
The DNA here is from genome assembly GCA_017303675.1 of Ignavibacteria bacterium. Lineage (NCBI taxonomy): Bacteria > Pseudomonadati > Ignavibacteriota > Ignavibacteria > Ignavibacteria bacterium. The sequence continues at coordinate 826,185 of JAFLBX010000002.1, read as the reverse complement.
AGTTTGATCCGGTAAGCGCGTTAAATAAAGTTGTTTTGCCTGAGTTAGGCATGCCAATGAGTGCAATTACCGGTAAATTATTTTCTTTGGTTAAATTATTAAGGGTATCTGTGTGACAGTCTTTTTCAGTGATGTTTAAAGCCATTTATCAGTTTATCTTAATACATTCAGCTTCACTTTTTCTTAAAGCAATTATCGTTCCGCGTACGGATACAGCTATAGGATCTTTAAAAGGTGATCTGGCAATAATTGTGACTTCCTGCCCCGGTGTGAAGCCAAGCTCCATCAGCCTTAAGCAATGGCAGTGTATATCGATGCAGTCATCCCCGACAGAAGTTATGCTGGCAGTTTCACCAATTTTCATATCGGCTACAGAAATATTATTGATTATTCCGGTATTTTCAGTCAATTGCTATAAATTAAAATGATATAAGACTAAATATGTCCAATATTTAGCACAAATTCAATGCAAATAACTTGCAATATAGCAAAATCTATTGAGCCCCGAAAGTACTAAAGAATTGTTTTATCTGTTTATTAATTTTCGGTGATCATGTGAATCATTCTGATTAATAAAAAACCCCGGCTATAAACCGGGGTTTTAATAAATAAAATAAAATGTGATTATTTAATAAGTATCATTTTCTTTGAATCTGTGAATTCACCTGCTTCTATCCTGTAATAATAGATACCGCTTGGAAGGTTTGTTGCGTCGAATTCAACGTTGTAGTAACCTTCTGTTTTAATTTCATTATTTACCAGGGTAGCTGTTTCTCTGCCAAGAGCGTCATATATTTTAAGTGTGACTGCGGATTTTTTAGGCAGAGCGTAAGTTAATATTGTAACAGGATTGAACGGGTTAGGGAAATTCTGAGCAAGCTCAAATTTTACCGGGGTACCGTTCTGATTGTTATTTATACCAATTGAAGCGGTAATAGTAAAGTTAGCATTTGACATATCAAAGAAGATATTATCAAGAGCTTCGATCTTTATTCTTGCCTGTGAATTTTCAATTGCAGGCAGGGTAACTGATTCACTTCCGTCATTTGGAGTGCTAGCTGAAAGAACAGTAGGGAATGTATTACCGCCATCAGTAGAAAGTGATATCTTCACGTTTGCGCAGTTCACAGGTGCTGTGTTAGTATTTGCAACATCCCATGTAACAGTCTGCGCGCCGCCAATAGTAACATTGGTATTAGGAAATGTAACAAGGAACGGTCCTGCGCTTGCAGTAGCCTGGAATACAACTTCATCTGAAGCAATACCGCCGCCGCCGGCACGGTTATCTCTTACTGTCAGCCTGAACTTAAGAAGCCTGTCATATGTAGGCAGACGCTCGCCCAGGGTCTGTGTATTATTGATAATATCAGAAAGCTTGGGGAAAACCCTTGTACCGTTTGTAACCGGTGAAAATGGCCTGAAAATAGGCGCATTGCCGGTTGGAGCATTTGGATTTCCCTGCGGTCCGATATTTGTCTGCTCCCATGAGTATGTTAAAGGATCATTATCAGGATCAGTTGCAGAGCCTGTTAAGCTGAATGGAGTTGAAATAGGTATTACATATCCTCCAACAGAAGGCAGAGTAAGAACAGGCGGATTATTTCCGGTATTGGTAACAACAGGGCAGTTACTGCCTGCTCCAAATTGTGTGAAAGGAAGCATTTCTACAAAAAGGTTGCCGCCGTGTAAATATGGAATACTGTTGTTCGCTAAATTAGGAGCGCAGACTCCTGCATAACCCATAATTGTAATACCGCTTCCGGGTTCCCATGCAGTGGGTGGATTTGCATTACAGCTCAGGTTATTCTGTGTATGGTTGCCGCTGAACTGGTGTCCCATTTCGTGAGCAACATAATCAATTGACCAGGGATCTCCAACCGGATTTGTTGAGCCGGTTGCTCCGCGGCCTTTGTTTCCTGTAACACAAACTACACCGAGTCCTGCAATACCGCCAAAACTGCCTGTACTGAAAACATGCCCGATATCATAATTAGCGTTACCAATAACATTATCCAGGTTAGTCTGGTTTTCCCCGAGTAATGCACCGCCGCTGTTATTAGTATAGGGGTCAGTACCGCCGTTTGTATATATGATGCTCATGTTATTTGCAATAATTACCAGTCTTACTGCCATATCAGTTTCATAAACACCGGTAATTCTGTTAGTGGTTGTTACAACATTATTTAAAGCATTTGCCTGTCCTCCAAGTAAAGTTGTAAATTCACCTGTGCAAGCTACAGCAAGCCTGTAAGTTCTAAGCTGCTCGCCGGTTCTGGTCAATACATTATTGTAGACAGGGCTTTCATGGCTGCTTTCAGTTAAGCAAACAAAGTTCTGCTGAACTACCGGCCTGAAATCATCCCTGTAGTAAGAAATGTAATAATCAGTTTCATTCATGCTGAAAGGATCGATAAAAACAGATCCGTTTGGAGAAAGTATCATAGCATGAAAACCCATTGGAGTGTTATCAAACCTGATCGTTGCATACGGGTCATCAATACCCTGTCCAAGATAAGTTCTCATTTCAGGATGCTGGGCCTGAAGCTCTGCTTCCATAACCGGAGATTCAACGAATCTGAACTTTGCGAATGTACCGTTTGGCATCGGCAAAGAAATAATAGTTGCTGAATTTTTTACCTTAACATTAACTTCAAGAGGTGCAGTGCTTAAAACTCTGAAAAGCTCAGCTTTATTCAGCTTAACAGTCCTGTAAGCTATTGGAGCAAGGTAAACCTGTCCTTTAACTATAAATGAACCGGGCTGAACATCCTGCCACATTGTATTATTTGAAAAAATTGAGGTAGTTAAAACAGAAAAAAACAGTAAAACAGAAAAGAAAATTTTCATGTTAATTTTTTTTAAATTATGAATTAAAAGTTGATAGAAACTGAACAGTAATCCTCCTTTACCGTTCAATTTATCTGAAGAATTGACTGTAAGATAACATTAAATGCAATGTTTTTCAATATATGATTTTAAACTAACGATCATTTGGGGTTAGTTACCCTAATACTACCAATTTTATGGCAAATAAATGATGACTTAAAACCATATATTTGTTGTATGAATCCTGTAGAAATCATAAAAAAGAAGCGAAATGGTGATTCTTTAACTCCCGAAGAGATAAATTATTTTATCTCTCATTACGTTAAAGGTAAGATACCCGATTATCAGAAATCAGCGTTGCTAATGGCTATATATTTCAGGGGTTTAAATGATGATGAGACCCTTGGCTTTGTAAAAGCTTTTATTAATTCAGGTGAAAGGGTTGATCTGTCACATATCAAAAAACCTAAGGTAGATAAACATTCAACAGGCGGAGTTGGGGATAAAACTTCCATAATATTGGCTCCGCTGGTAGCATGTTTTGATGTTATCGTGCCAATGATGTCAGGCAGGGGATTGGGTCACACAGGCGGAACGCTTGATAAGCTTGAATCAATACCCGGGTTTAACGTTCATTTAAGCATACCGGAGTTTGTTAAGAACCTGGAAAAGCTGAATGTTTCTATGATAGGGCAAACCGAAACATTAACTCCCGCCGATAAAAAGATCTACGCACTGCGTGATGTTACAGCTACAGTTGAAAATGTGGGACTCATAACAGCAAGCATAACTAGCAAAAAAATTGCAGAAGGTTCTGAAGGTATAGTTTATGATGTTAAAGTTGGCAACGGCTCAACCCTGCCAACGTATGAAAAATCAAAAGAGCTTGCTTCCAAGCTACTGAAAACTTCAAAAGATTTTGGACAGAGTGCAATTGCTGTACTAACGGATATGAGCTCTCCTTTAGGTTATGCAATAGGTAACTGGGCGGAAATAATGGAATGTATTGAGATAATGGATCCTGCAAGAAAAACATCACCGCTCTCCAAAGATCTTTACGATGTAACGTTATATCTTGCAGGAGCAATGTTAATGATTGCAGGCAAATGCAAAGATATAGAAGAAGGTATTGCAATGGCTGAGGGTAAGTTAAACAATGGTGAGTGCTTTGAAAGATTCAAGCAGCTTGTAAAAATGCAAAATGGTGATCTTTCTGTAATTAACGATCTTGAAAAATACCCCAAAGCATTATTTTCTGATGAGGTCACAGCAAGTGAGAACGGATACATCGCCGGGTTGGATGCCCTGACTTTCGGTTTAGCGGCTGTGAACCTTGGATGCGGCAGAAAGACCGTTGAAGATAAGATAGATTATTCATCAGCAATACTTCTTGAGAAAAAAATCGGTTATAGTGTTAACAAAGATGATATTGTATGCCGGATCTTTGGAGAAACTAAACAACAGGTGCAAAGCACTATAGAGATGCTTATAAATGCAGTTAAGATCTCCGCTGAGAAGCCTGCTGAAAAAGGAAGGATTATTGAAGTCATTAGTTAAAATTGCATTTAAAACCGTTACTACCGCTGCAGTTCTGGTTTTGTTGATTTATTTCGGTTGGAAATATATTATTCCAAAACTGGATCAAAAGGACCTTAAGGATAAACGTTCTTACACAGTGAAAAAGATCTTTGACGGAGATACTTTTGAAGCTGATATTGACGGAAAGTCAGAAAAAGTAAGAATGCTGGGTATTGATACTCCTGAAAAATGGGATTCCGATAAATTTGAAAGGGATTCAGAAAGAACAGGCAGAGATAAAGAAACCATCAGGAAGCTTGGGCAGCTTTCATCTGATTATACAACCAGGCTTATAGGGGGCAAAAAAGTAATACTTGTACCGGATAGCAAAGGCGATGATAAGGATAAATACGGCAGACTGCTGAGATATGTATATCTTGAAGACGGAACATTTGTAAACCTGAAGATAGTGGAAGATGGCTATGCCAATGCATACAGGAAGTTCAATGTTTCTAAACAAAGTGAGTTCATAAAAGCAGAAAAGGAAGCCAGGGAAAATAAAAGAGGTTTATGGGGAGATATTGAAGGGCTTAAATATCTTGATTCACGTGATAAATGAATGTTTCTTATTTTCAGATATTTCGTTATTTTTACATTATAAAATTCCATAAAGGGGAAAATAATTAAGGAGACAAAATGAATAACAGGATCAATTTTAACAGGATTAAACTTTTCGCTTCTTTAGCTGTCTTATTTTTAGTAGTTGTATCATGCTCTAAGCTGCAGGATCTGACAGGCGGTGACAGGCTTTATTTCTGTGAAAAATATACTACTAAAGAGATCGGTGAAGGCACAAAGTTCACTACCGGCACAATTACAGTGATGCTTAAGCTTAAAAAACCGATTGGTGTTACTTCTGTTGATATCAATGTTACAGATGTTGCTTCAGGAAAGGCTGTAGAAACATTTCCGTTCACAGTACAATCAAGCTGGGATTATATTCACTTTGATGATGTAGAATTTAAAGAGCCCGGAAAATATAAGGTCAGCTGCTTAAAGAAAGACGGTACCGTGATTGCAACAAATGAAGTTGAAATAGTAAGTAAATAAAATTTTATAATAGTACATCTTTTAAACGGGCATAACTTTATGCCCGTTTTTTGTTAAAAATACTGAAATGAAAAAATACTGCGGAGCTTTGCCGGTTTTGTTTTTACTTTTGCTCTTTAGCAGCGATACTTCCGCACAGCGCGTGCGCGGGAACCGTTTGCTTGATATACTTGGCCAGACTGCATATTCATACCTGTTGAATGCCAACAGGCCCGGTTACGGTGTTGACGCGTTTACAACTGAAAAAGGTAAAACTAATCTTTCAATTGGAATTTCTTACGGAGATGAAGTTATTGATATTCCGGTTTCTGTTAGTTATGGAATTACTGATAATTTAGAGCTCTCAGGGGGACTTTCCCCGTTTACTGAAAGCTACAATTTCCAGGGAAATAAGGTCAGCGGCTTTGGTGACTCATACCTTGGAATTAAATATTCCTTTCTTGAAACGGATTATTTAATTCACGGTATACAGGGTATCGTTAAGCTTCCAACTGCAAGCCAGTCAAAAGAGCTTGGCACAGGTAAAGCAGATTTTTATTTCGGGATTGCACAGGGGTATGTTAACGGCAGATTCGGGTATGACCTGAGCTTTGAGCTGAATTTGCTGCAAAGGCGTGACTTTCCTAATACAAAAAAATATCCTGCAGTTATTCAGAATCAGATAGACAGCGCCAAGAATTCATACAATTATTCAATTGAACCTGAAATTGTAATTTCAGGAGGTCCATCAGTTGATATATCGAAAAATGTTTCTTGCTACGCCGGATATTCATTTACCAGAAACACACGGCTTAACTATAATTCTCATAGCATATACAGCGGGCTGGGATTTGTACTTTCCAAGAGAATTGGATTTTCAATTGGCAGTTCATACGGACTTGAAGAGGCCGGAACCTGGGGCATTTCAGGGGGCTTAGGTTATACTTTTTAGTGATTTAAGCCAATAACTATAGGATTAATCTTTATACAGAAATCAATTATTATGATTGTTATATTGCCTTTAAAATTTTGACCAAAAATTAAATTATGTCCATCCTCGCCGGGGAAAAGTTTGAACTTAAACTTCTGCCTTCAAAAGCTGTTGCATTACATGAAGAATGCGAAGGTAACAGAAGCAGCAGGCTAGTTGACCGTTTTAAAGATGAGCACGTTCTTTATAATCCGTTAATTGTTGCTAAATATAATGAGAGCCATATACTGATAGATGGAGCAAACAGGTTTGAAGCTTTAAAGCAGCTGGGCTGCAAAGCAATATTGGCACAGCTTGTAGATTATGCTTCAGAAGAAGTTGTACTTAAAACCTGGTATCACTATGTCAGCTTTATGACTATGGCAGAACTCACAGAGTTCGCATCATCAGCAGGGCTTAAGCTGAAAAAAATCCAAAGAACAAAAAATACTGCTTCAGCATGTGATTTACTTGTTTACTCTTCAGAAGGAGAAGCTGTTTCAGTTACGCTTGATAATGACCTGAAAACCATGTTATCTCAGCTTGCGGCACTAAACAGGTATTACGATGAAAAGTACAGCTACACCAGGATAGACAGTGATACGGATATTTCTGATGTAAAAACACTTTCGCCTGATGAAGGGCTTTTGTTCGTGTTTCCGTGTTTGAAAAAAGAGGATATTATAAAAATAGCTGGATTTGATCAAAAGCTGCCGGCGGGTATTTCAAGGCACCTGATACCTAACAGGGTACTTCATATTAAGATACTTATTGATGCTCTTAATACGGATGAAAATATTGATAAACGCAACGAAGAACTGCAGAAACATATTCAGCATAAAATAGATTCAAAAAAAGTAAGGCTTTACAGAGAGCCAATTTTAGTTTTTGATGAATAAAACGGAGCTGTTTAAAAAATAATGTTTGAAAGATTCATTGCCGGAAGATACCTGCTTTCAAAACGAAAAGTTCAGTTTATTACTGTAATTACTTTAATTTCCGTAATAGGGCTATCTGTTGGCGTTACTGCTTTAATTGTTATGCTTTCAGTGTTCAACGGATTCAATAAATTCCAGCTTGATACTCTCACAGGTTTTGATCCGCATATCAGGGTGGAAGCGGATACAGGCTCCACGGTTACTGACTATGCTTCGCTGATAAGTAAAATTTCAGTGGAATCAAATCCTACTGAAATTGCTCCTTATACAATGAACAAAGGGGTTATTTCAACTAAAAAAAATAACATAGTTGCCTTTGTAAAAGGCGTTGATGATAAAAAAATATCGGGACTCTCTGATGTAAAGGATAAAGTGAACCTTGGTACTTTTGAATTCCGTGATAATGATGAATTCGGCGGCATAGTGCTGGGCAACAGCCTAGCTGCCAAGCTTGAAGCAAGAGTGCTGGATACTATCACAGTTATGAGCACAGTTGGAATGGAAAAAGCTTTAACACAGATAATAACTCCCAGGACACAGAAGTTCATAGTCCGCGGGATATTTGACGCAAATAACCGTGATTACGATAAGCTTTATTCATTTATTTCAATACCCAAATCACAAAGCCTGTATGACCTTAAAAATGCAGTTAACGGTGTTGAGCTGAGGATAAGTGATATTGATAATTCTGAGGAAACAAAGCAGAAACTCAGAGCAGTATTAGGAAATGGCTACAGGATCAATTCATGGTATGACCTTCATGAAGACCTTTATTCAGTTATGAAGGTTGAAAGGTGGACCGCTTTTATAGTTCTTTCACTCATAATAGCAGTTGCTTCATTCAGTATTGTAGGCTCATTAACTATGACGGTTATAGAAAAGAAGCGGGATATTGGCATATTAAAGGCAATGGGTACTAAGAACTCCGGTATACTTAAGATTTTTATGTTCGAAGGTATTTTAATAGGTATTTACGGCACTGTTTTAGGTTCAATTTTGGGGCTTGGCGTTTGTTTAGCACAGATAAAATTTAAATTCTACCCGCTTGATAGCATGGTTTATTCAATTGACGCATTGCCTGTTGATATAAGATATACTGATTTTATTTATGTGGGCTTATGCGCTTTGTTGATATCATTTGCTGCCTCATTATACCCGGCATTTAAAGCTGCAAGGCAGGAGCCTATAAAAGCTATTCGCTGGGAATAATTAGCTATGTGCAATGTACAATGAACAATGTACAGTGAGCAATGAAAATGTGTATATAAATAGTATATAACATAATCAGAATATCTAAAATCACAAAGAACTAGAAATGTAGTCGAGGTCTTTCAGGCCTCGTTAAAAATTGCAGGAAAATTTTGGATACAGCAAGAAAAGTAATAATAAAAACAAAAGGCTTAACCAAGGAATACCAGGTATCTAAAGTGGAAACACTGAAGGTATTAAAGGGTATTGATACTGAAATTTATGAAGGCGAGGTAATAACAATTGTCGGACCTTCAGGTGCCGGAAAAAGCACATTGCTGCATATAATTGGCACACTTGATAAGCCAACCAAGGGCGAAGTAATTTTTGACGGCGAAGACGTTTTCAGTATGGGAAGCAATGAGCTTGCAAGGTTCCGCAATACCCGTATAGGCTTTGTATTTCAGTTTCACCACCTTCTGCCGGAATTCAGCGCAATTGAAAATGTTTGCCTGGCTGCGATGATATCGGGTAAATCGATGAAATCGGTGGAACAAAAAGCTAAAGATATACTAACCGAAGTAGGACTTGGTGAAAGGCTTCATCACAAGCCGTCAGAACTATCAGGCGGCGAAGCTCAAAGAGTTGCAATAGCCCGCGCACTGATAAATTCACCCAAGGTTATACTTGCAGATGAGCCGACTGGAAATCTTGACACAAAGAACAGCGATGAAGTTATGCACCTGATATTTGACCTGCGCAAAAAATATAATCAGACATTCGTAATTGTAACGCACAATGAAAAATTCGCAGAAATGACTGACCGCACACTGAAAATGGTGGATGGATTGATACAGGTTTAATAAGTACTTTTAATTCTTCTTGTATATTGTCATTCCTGAATGGCAGGAATCTTATTTGTAGAAAGCTGTAAAATTCAGAATAAACTATTAATTGAATAAAAATATAGTAAATATAATAACATTTTTTCTATTATTGATATCAATTAATATCATTACCTTTACACAGGATACAACAAAACCGCAAACAGCCCCCGTAAAAAAAGAAGACACATTGTATGTTCAGAATTTTATTCTGGCTGACCATAATTACCAGTACATAAACAAAACATCTCCCGATACTCTAACACGCCGCAGATTTTTGTGGTACCCTGCCAAAACTCTTGAGGATATTTTTAACTATATACCGGGATATTATACAAAATTCATGGATGTTGGCCAGCTTAACCCTGTAAATTACAACCAGCAGCCTTATACCAGAACTGGCTTGCTTAGACATGGCAGACCGATTAATGATCCGCTGGATGGTTCGATAGATTATAATTTGTTTTCAAGGAATGAGATAGCGGAAATTGAATTTTCAGGTGACTACAGCAATAATATTTATGGATACAGCAACACAATAAATATTATTCAACGGCAGCTCTTCCAATTCAGACCATATACTGAAATAAGCTACTACCAGGATAGGTATGAAAATCTTTACTTTGACGGAAATTTCCACCAGAATTTATTCCGTAAGCTGAATTTTAATTTTGGCATAACAAAACACTCCTATGACGGGCATTATACAAACAGCGATTTTGATAAATGGCTTGGCAGGTTCAATTTGACATTTGCTCCAAACAATAAGCTTAATTTTTTCGCTTATGTAAATTATGCAAGGATCCAGAAAGGGCTTAATAGCGGTATTGATCCTGATACTGTTAACCTTGGGGATAAAGGCGAAGTTTTTGATGCTACAGAGGCATTTGTGTTTAACGGTGATGCATACGATATAAAAGAAAGATTTGATGTTGATCTGGGAACAATTTTCAAAACCGGTAAGAATTCCAGAACACTCATTCAGGTTTTTGTCAGCAATTCATTCCGCATGTACAGGGATGAAGAGAATCGCAGCAATCCCAACGGTATTTACGAAAAAAATAATTACCAGTGGATTAATTATGGAATAAAATTAAAAGAAGAATTGAATTTTAGCTTATCCCGCGCGTTAAATTTGTATTCTAATACTGAAGGAGAATATAATTATACGATTAAAAATTATAATTTTAGTTTTGGGACTGAGCCTTTTTACAGAAATACTAAAAATATTAATTTTATTCAGGAGCTAACCTTAAAATATAACGATCTGTTGCTCTCCGGATTCGTAAGGGGATTTTCTGAGGCATTTGATTATGAATATTACGCTGCCGGTTTTAACAGCATTAGCATTACTCCCGGCGCTAGAGCAGAGTATAAACTGAAATTTTCGGAAAGCGAAAACATGCAGTTTAAGCTGCAGTACAGTTATAAGGATAACCATGTAAGCACTTCAGCAGTTTACAAGAACGATTTCATGAATGTGGGTACAGAGTTTTATTATTACAAAACGAGAACTTACGATTACTATTTTACCCTGCTTAATTATCCACCTTCAACTGTATTCAGAGGAGTAAATTTATTTTCTGAAATTAAAGTGTTTAAAATTAAGATTGGATTAAATCATTCATACTCGTTTAGAAATGATCATAATATGGATAGTCCTGAAAATTATGGCAGGATAAACTTAGCATGGGAAGACAATGCCTTCAAGAATAAACTTGAATACAAAATCGGACTTGGAACCCGCTATTGGTCAGAATACAGGGCACTATATTATTCCGGTAGTGCAAATACATTCCAGCCGTTTATATTCGAATTAAATTCATTGGAAAGAAGCATTAGAATCCCTGCCAACGCAACATTAGATTTTTACATAATGGGCAGGATAGGCAAAGCCACTTTTGGGTTAACTTTTGAAAATATTCTGGACAGGATAATTTATAACACGGGAGTTTACCCGTTCATGGATAGGGGAGGGTTCTTAAACGCAATGTCAAGGTTTAACATTACGTGGAATTTCTTCGATTAACACTTCGCATGCTCCCATTACATCACTTACTTCAACAAGTTTAATACATTTGAATTCATCCTTACCTTTATAAATACAATTTACGGGTTTAGGTGAATTAAAAAAACAGGGTGAGCAGTCCAGCTCAGTTCGCACAATAATATGCCGGTTTTGCCAGGGGTAAAGCTCTTTGTAATTGGTATATGCAAATACCGCTACCTGCGGTATTGCGAGTCCCGCAGCCATATGCATTAACGCTGAATCATTGCTTACAAACAGGCTGCACTTTTCCATTAATGCCAGAGATTCCATCAGGTTCTTAGTTTCAGGGATAATTACATTTTTACCCCCGAGAGTCTGTATCATTTCGTTAACATCTTTTTCAGTGCCAAAAAGCAGTATTCGCGCGTTATATTGCATAACAAGCTGTTTTGCTAGAGAAGCGTATTTAACCGGTGACCAGCGTTTGTTAATATGGCCTTTAAAAGTTGCTGAGCCTGCATGAAATCCAATGGTTAATTTATCATTCAGCCCGTTATCGTTAAAATATTGTTCGGCAAAGTCCGCGTTATCGCGGGTTAAATATACCTCAAGCGGCCCTGTTTCTTCAGCATTCATGCCCGGAAAAGCAACCTTAACAAGCTCAAAGTTTTCTATGACATTGTGCCTGTCTTTAACCTCATCGATCAAAATATTATTCAGGAAATCCAGGTTAGACTTTGAGTAATTATTATACCTGTGTGCAATTTTTACCTTCGCCCCCTGGAGGTATTGTACAAGATTATATTCCCTGCGGTTAGAAGGATAAACGTTTATTGATACATCATATTTAAGCTTCCTGAGCTCAAGGGTTTGTTTTAACGATTTGAATTTAGATTGTTTGAGGAAATCTATAAAGTAAACTTTGTTTACATGCGGATTGTTTCTAAACAGGTCTTCAACCGGTTTGAACATAACGGCAATATCAATAATGCTTTCGGGTGAGTGTTTTTTCAGAAGGGCAAGCGCAGGTGTGAACATTAATGCATCACCAATACCTGATAACGCGTTAATTAATATTTTCATACCTGATTTTACGAGTTAGTTTTTGTAATGACCGCGAAGGCGGGCATCAGGAAAATAATTTAGTACAGACCTGTAAACAACAGAAAAAGCTTTAACTGGTATTAAGGCTTTCTGAATATCACAAAATACTTATCATTAAAATCTACCTTGGTAAGTACTTCTGAATTCCCGTAAACCTTTTGATACCATTCAATTCCGCGGGGTTTTTCGATCCGGTTCAGGCGAAGCTTGTTTGCAAGGTAAACGTTCTTTGCCGGGTCCCACATGGTAATTATCAGCTTTGCGCCGCTTTTTAATGAGCGCCACAGGTTATCCATAGCCTTTTTGAATCTCTCATCATCTGTAATATGCTGGGTAACGTCTATCATAACGCCAAGATCAAAAGTATTTTCAGGCAGCCTTACTTCGCTGATATCACCGTGTATAAAATTATACTGCGGGTATTTTTTCTGCAGGTTTATAATCGATATTTCGGCAATATCATTACCTGTATAATTCTTTGCGCCAAGAGAGCTGAAAAAATCTGTCCAGTAGCCAACACCTATTCCAATTTCAACTATATTCATATCAGGCGTGATCTCAATACCTGCTTTTTTCATTTCACCCATAAGCACAGTTTTCTTTTCCTCGTACATCTTAAGGTTCTCTTCATTGCTAAGGCGGTAATGCCCAACGCCTTTCAGGTCAAATGAGTTTGTCAGCAGCTCATTCCAGAAAGTTTTAGGCTTGTAGTTGAACATCATTTTGAAGTATATCTTAATATCGTTGTATAGTCCCATAAATTAATTGTCCGTTAGCTGCTATCTGCCCAGCATTTCAGGCGCGTACTTTCTTATTTTATTTAAATTAGCCATTGCATTGGCTGTATCGTTTTTTTCTGCGTAAAGCTGGTATAGATAGTAATGTGCCATTACGTTGTAATCATCCAGCTGAACCGCTTTCTGATAATTTTTAAATGCCTCATCCTTGTTCTTCTGCTGCATATAAATGTCGCCAATCATCTGATATGGTGTGCCCCAGCCTGCGGGTCCCGCAGCAGCTGACTGCAAGTACAGATTGATGGCTTCCTGCAGCTTGGTTTTATCCTTTGTAGTGTTCATTGCCTGGTTATACAGGTTTACAAAGGATTTTTGGTAATTCGGATTCGGGGGAAGCTCCGTAATCTGCTTTACTTCATCATCAGTTTTGCGCTTATACATTACATCAGTAAAGCCTGCTTCTTTTATTGTGAAATAATACGGGTAGTAATATTTCATGAACTCATTGCTTGTGAATAATCCGCGCTCAGCATAAGCGCTGGGCTTTATGCCCGTTGAAAAATAAATATAATCAGGCTTGCGGCTCATAATGTACTCAACATTATAATTTCTTTCCCTCCAGCCTACATCTTTGCTCGAAATCTCAGGTATTGGCTTCGGATTGTGCGCCACTTCCTTATCTGTAAGCCCAAGCATATCTATTAAAATCACATCTGAATAATATGAAATTGCCCCTATAGTTGTGGCTGCTACTGTGAGTGGTTTGCCGTTTTGTGTCTGTTTATTTTTCAGCCAGCCTGCGGTGAGCTTCATTTTTTCAACAAGTCCATTTTCAAGCTCAGCGTAACCCTTAATCGTTTCGGCTTCATTGCTGTATGTGTAATATAACGAGCCTCCTATTATCAGCAGTCCCACAACTGCGCCCATTGCCATTTCACGCTTTTTATCGAACAGGCTCACAAGCATTGCTAGCCCTTCCTGCACCAGGATAAAGAATACCGGCATAATTGGTACAAAGAAACGGTTAGGTCTTAATACATCGCCGCCTACAAAGATCACGTAAACAGTAAATACAACAAATATCATTACAAGGTAAAGATAGCTGTAGAATTTTTCTTTTGAAGTTAGGGTGTAAAATGCTATCAATACAAATAAGCCGTAAAATCCGTATGATTTCAGGAAGGTCCAAGTATAATCAAACCCTGTAGCGAAGTATTCAAGCGATGAACCTGTTTTTGCATAGAATGTATTTGGCAGCATATAACCGTAATATGAATACCGCCATATCATGAATATAATTGCAGGCACAAGGTAAAGACTTAACCAAATCAGGTTATTTTTACTCAGCAGAGTTTTAATCGGGGAAATGCCTTCGGCACGGTTTTGTTTGAGTGTAATTATAAGCTTATGCAGAACTGTAACTGCAAAAATCAGGTTTCCTTCGGGTCTTGTTAACGCAGCAAATAAAAATACCAGCGATGAAATTGGGAAGCCGTCGGAATTTTCCCTTATCTCTGTGAGATATAAGTATATTCCCAGTGTTATCAGGCAAGCGAACAATCCTGTTTCCATTCCGCTGACAGCCCAATAGGCAAACGAACCGTTTGCGGTAAGCATTGCCGATGCTGAAAGCGTGAATACCAGATTATATGCTGAACCCTTGGTTTTAGGGAATATTTTTGACGAAATTAAATATGTGAAAAGTAATGTCAGAAGCGAAGAGATTATCCCAAGTACCTGTGATGCTGAGATAAAATTAAATCCAAGTGATTTTACTCCGGAGAGCAGTATAACCCAGAGAAAGCATGTATAGCCTTCAACACGTTCTCCGATATTGAATACGAGCCCGTTGCCTTCGGTGAAGTTTTTCACATACCGGTAAGTAATAAAGGAATCATCCTGTATAAAATTGAATGTCCTTGCGTAATAATAAGCTATAAGAGCAAGCAGGCCAACACCGATAAAACCGTATATCTTAACATCTGCAGCTACAGGCTTATTCTGTGTTTTAACCGCCGTTTTTTTTACTTGTTTTTTCTGGCTCAATAAAAATTCTGAATAATTTTAAACTGATACGGCAGCCACCTTAAGCAAATAATATTGCTATGATAGCTGCCGTAATTGAAATTGTGATCTATTTACTCTGCTGCTTCTGTTTCATGTTCTCTATTTTGTTCTTAACCTCAGGGTTATTGGGCGAAAGCCTGTCAAGCTTATACAATATATCCAGCGCTTTTGCGTAATCATTTCTTGCTTCGTAAATATCAAGCAGCAGCTTGTATGGATTCCAGTATGACTGAATATCATTCGGATTCTTGTTCATTGCGTCAATTGCTTCTTTTTCAACTATGGGTGAGAGCTCATTGAACTTAGCTATATTATCTGCTTTCAGATACTGCATGGAAACATCGTATAATATTCTGTAATCGTATGGAATTATATTTTTCGGGAATAAAGCTTCCATCCTGT
Source organism: Ignavibacteria bacterium (assembly GCA_017303675.1). Classification (NCBI taxonomy): domain Bacteria; kingdom Pseudomonadati; phylum Ignavibacteriota; class Ignavibacteria; species Ignavibacteria bacterium. The sequence goes on along the minus strand of JAFLBX010000002.1, from coordinate 810,472 downwards.
CAAGCACCTGGTTGGTTTTTGCTTTATCGCCGCGGTTCACATATTCATACGCGAACTGCAGGTACTGTGTGCGGTAGCTTTGTACAGCATTGGTTTCTACCTGGTTGAAGAAAATATCCGGATTCTGGAAGTTCTTAAAGAAGTAGCCATCCTGCGGGGTTTTTGAATAACCTGCGGGAGTTTCCATGAAGTTCTTCCACATTCTTTCTTCATTTATCCTGAACTGTGTAAGGCCATCGGCTTTAAACGGCACAATGCGCTTAGCCATACCTTCCTGTACAACATATTCTTCAAGACCGATGAAGTTATCTTCTGTAACTGTGGCTGAAAAATACATCGGCCTTTGCCAGTTGTTTGTTTTAACTATATCAAATATCATCTGGTCCTGAACTTTAACAGCTTTTACATTGCCGGATGCGAAAGTGAACGGCATACGCCATGAAAGCTTATCAGGTGTCTGGTTCTTTGCTTTGAGTGAATCCGGGTAAGCTGTAGGCGGAACAGTTACGCTTACAACCTTGAAATCACCCCATTGAATAGGGGAAAGGCGTTTTATTTCATCATCACTGTAGCTGATCGGTACTTTTAAGCTGCCGTAAGGCATTGAATTCTTCATTTCAAGTATGTACCAGTCAGTATTCAGAAGGCTCAGATTAACAACCCTTACATCAGTTCTGTAGCCTTCAACTGCCTGCAGGTACCATAACGGGAATGTATCGTTATCACCATTGGTAAATAGTATTGCGTCTTTATCGATACCCTGCAGAAGGTTATAAGCATACTCAAAAGGAACGGTATTATCATTCCTGTTATTGTAATGGAAATTCGTTTTGAACATCATACCCGGCACCATAACAAGACATGCTGCAAGCACTGTACCTGAAATTATCTTATTCATCTGGATACTGGGAAGGCTTTCTTTAATAAGCTCCAAAATGCCCATTATACCTATACCGATCCATAATGAATAAACAAAGAATGCCCCGGTATAGAAGTAATCTCTTTCCCTCGGCTGCGGGTCCTGCTGCCTTTGGAAGAGCGCTGTGAATACACCCATAAGCAGGAACATCCAAAGGAATGTAAGACCCAGCTTCCAGTCCTTTCGGAAGTGGTAGAAGAGCCCGAAGAGCCCGATGAGGAACGGTATGGCTTTAAATGCCGTAGACCAGAATCCCGCTGCCCCCACCACCAGCAATAAAATTACACTTACTAAGCTGTAAAGATATTTTTGAGAAGAATAAAAATACATCGATGCCAGCAGCAATGCGCTGAGCCCGATAATTATCAGCATTTTTGAGCCGCTTGATGCGTTCCAGCCGATACCAACATCCTGGTCATAACTTTCTCTGCCGATAAACTGCCAGCCAAGGTAGCGGTTGAACATCTGATTTATCTGGTAGCGCCACATGAAATCTATATCACTCGTGTACATAGACCATGTCCTTTTATGCATCGGTTCCTGTGAGTATCTCCTTGGCCAGAAAGGTGCATCGCCGTACTGTTCACGGCTAAGGTATGATACCAGTGAAGGAAGATTTTTCGGATCGTTCTCATCGATAGGGATATTATCAACTCTAGCCCTTAATATTACTCCGGCATAGATCGTGTATCCCAGTATAACGAGGAAGATAGCAGAAAACGCAACGGCATGAGTTTGTTTTTTATTTTTGATAGCCCAGTAAATGCCGTAAATAAGCGCAGGCGCTATCAGCGCAGCAAACAATGTAACAGCCCCGCTGTCTTCTATCTTAAATGCTTTAATATCGCCGCCAAGCCATGTTGGGAACCAAATTACTGTTATCGGGTAAATGGCAATGAACGCGGCCGCAGAAATTGCGACTGCTATTAAAAATCCTTTTCTTTCGTATTTGTGTTTCCTGAAATAGAATATAAAACCGGCAACCAGAATTACCTGTACAACAAGCAAATGGATACCGAGAGAAATACCAACTATAAAAGCAACAAGAAGCAGTATTCTTTCATTTCCTTTTTCGTCAGCTTTTTCCCACCAGTGCATAAGCAGCCAGATACAAAGCCCGACAAGCATTGTTCCCAATGCGTATACTTCAGATTCCATAGCGTTGAACCATTCAGCGTCACTGAATGTAAATGAGAGCGCGCCTATGGCTGCGGCTGAATAGATCATTATTGCATCCCAGTTATTTGTTATCTCTTTTTTCCATACCTTAATAACAGAAACTATTACGAGGTATAAAAATGCCGCTGTAAAAGCTGAACTTATTGCCGCAAGAGCATTCATCCTTAAAGCGGGATTTGACCCTATTGGTATCATTGTAGCGACTTTACCAAGAAGGATCCATAACGGCGCGCCCGGAGGGTGCGGAATGGAAAGTGTATATGCGCAAGCAATGAACTCACCGCAGTCCCAAAAAGAAAGGGTTTTCTGCATGGTGTATAAATAGGTAATAGCGGAAATAAGCAGCACTATTCCGGCAAAAATGTAATTCAGCCTCTTATAATTCATGTATTTGGTAAAATGTTATGAAAAACAAATATATTTAATCATATGGTCAGTTTCAATGAAAATCGAAGTTTTTTGAGGGTTATTTATTTGCTGATTTTATAGAATTGCAGCATGAAACTCCGCTAAAAACTTAATGAACACTTGTGAAACTGATTACCTATTTCCCAAAATTAGCCGCCGGAATCCCGCTCTGGCAGGAATTACAGAAGCCATAGAACGCCGATGATGCCGGTTGTTTAAATATTCAGGTAAAAAGTGCTTATATCTTAAGTTTTTAAATCCCTTCTTTACAAGATACACCCGTGGGTGTAACGCAGTCAAGCAGAATGATCCATATTTCATTTTGACCACCCCATTCAAAACAATATGACGATTGTTTTGAATTTCCCCTCCTAATAACAGGAGGGGAGCTTTGTTATAATTCAGTTATATCCGTTTCATCAGTGTTCGATTAATTTCAGTCCATGCATAAAAAAAGGGACGCAAAATTGCGTCCCTTTTTGATAAAAACTATTTAATGATGATTTTATTTAACAAGTATCATTTTATTTGTCTGTACAAAATCACCTGCTGTTAGCCTGTAAAAATATGAACCGCTTGGCAATCCGGAAGCATTGAAGTCATATTTATATGTTCCGGGTTTTAATTCCTGGTTAACAAGAGTTGATACAACCTGACCAAGTGAGTTAAACACAATTAAATTAACCTGATTAGTTTTAGCTATACTAAACTCAATGTTTGTAACCGGGTTAAACGGATTTGGGTAATTTTGTTTAAGCGCATATTTTTGAGGAATTTCAGTGCTTATATTCTGAATGCCGATTGGATTGTTAACTTCAACATCATCTATGTGCATAAAAACGCCGTCCGTTGTCACATCCATATTATACCTGAAGCCAACCCAAACTGTCTGCCCTACATAAGAACTAAAATCAACTGCGAACTGGGTAAATTCACCCCAGGTTCCCGGACCTATGACCTGTGTTTCATAATAATGAGTAAATGATTGAGGTGTTGAATCAACTGTACTTATCCATATCTGAAGACTATCCAGTAAAGTAGGAGTACCTCCTGCAAGCCAATAAGTCATGATTGCTGATGATGAATGGACCTGGATCCTTTTTGAAACCAGCCAGGCATCTGAAACTGTACTTGTTCCGGTATTAGTATCTATTCCTGTATACCAGCTTACTCCAATAGCTTTTAAGCCTGTATGTGAACGAGATAACCTTATAGCGTTAACACCAGGTAAAACTTTGCCTGTGTCTCTAACTGTCCAGTTTGTAAAAGGCTGTATTGGAAAATTTGCCCTGTTATATACACTCCAACCAGCAGGAAGAGATGTAGAGTCGTTTGACTCAAACCCTTCTGTCCAGTTCTGGGAAAATACAGAGCCGGATATTATAGATGTAAAAAAAATTAATAGTAATGCTTTCTTCATGTTATACCTCCACGAGAAATATATAGTTAATTGAGTTAAGAGAAAGTTAACCATTTCTTAACTGAAATTCCATTGAAAAAAATATAAAAATATGTAAAAATGTGTAATAAATTGAATTAGATATAACAAAATCTTAAATTTGTAAATTAAATTACAACTACTATGAAGATAATTACAGGCGGTGCAGGATTTATCGGCAGTGCAATATGCTGGAAACTGAATAAACAGGGGATATCTGATATTATCCTTGTTGATGAAAATACTAACGGCTCAAAAGAGCAGAATATTTCCGGTTTAAAATTTTCAGACTACATCGATAAAGATATTTTCTTAACCAAAATTAATAAAAGCGCTATCAATTATAAGGTTGATACTATTTATCATATGGGAGCTTGCAGCTCAACCACTGAAAATAATATGGAATATCTTATCGAAAATAATGTAGAGTATTCCAAATCACTGGGAAAGTGGTGCCTAAATAATAATGCAAAGTACATATATGCCTCAAGTGCGGCTACTTATGGCAATGGTGAAAACGGATTTGATGATGATATTGCTATCATCCCAAAACTAAAGCCGCTGAATAAATACGGCTTATCTAAGCAGATGTTCGATATGTGGGTGATTGAAAATAAACTCCTTGATAAGTTCACAGGACTTAAATATTTCAATGTATTTGGTCCTAATGAATCACATAAAGGTGATATGCGCTCAATGGTGAATAAAGCATATGACCAGATAAAAGAAACCGGTAAGCTGAAATTATTCCGTTCACTAAAGCAGGAATATAAAGATGGCGAACAGCTTCGCGATTTCGTATATATAAAAGATGCAGTGGGTATGACCGTGTTTTTTGATCCTGTTCTCGGCTCAGGGAAGAATAAGACAGGTATCTTTAATATAGGCTCAGGCACTGCTTCAACATGGCTTGCTGCAGCTGCTGCTGTATTTAAAGCTTTAGGTAAACAAATGCAGATTGAGTGGATCGATATGCCTGATAATATTAAAGACCAGTACCAGTATTTCAGCAAGGCAAATATCACTAAGCTTCGTGAAGCAGGGTATAATAATGAAATTATGAAGCTGGAAGTTTCAATTGACGACTATGTGAAGAATTATTTGATCCCTGGAATTACTCTTTCAGTTTAAATTTCATAGACACTAAGGCGCGAAGTGCACTAAGATTCACAAAGTATTGAATGAAAATTAAATTTTATGGATTCTGAAAAATCAAGTAAGTTCCTGCCATTAAGCGAAAGAGAAGAAGAAATCGGAAAAATTATTGTGAATTCTGCTTTCAAAGTTCATAAAGCTTTAGGGCCAGGTTTACTGGAAAAAATTTATGAGATTTGTTTTGTCTATGAACTGCATAAGGCAGGCTTAAACGCTGTCAGACAAATCGATCTTCCGGTAAGATATGATGGAATGATTTTTGAAGAAGGACTTAGACTCGATGTGTTTGTTGAAAATCTGGTTATTGTCGAAATAAAAGCAGTTGAACAGGTAAATCCATTATGGAGCGCTCAGGTATTAAGCCATTTGAATCTTACAGGAAAACGTTTAGGATACTTGATTAATTTTAATGTAGAATTGATAAAAAATGGAATTAAAAGAATTATCAATTGACAGTGTATATAATTATTTAACTTTTAAACTTTCCGGAATTTCTTTGTGTACCTTGGTGGTCTTTGTGACTTTGTGTCTGTAGCAATATAACTTTAGGATTTTGGATGCAGAAATCTGTTGCTTACCTCACTGCTTCCCATTCTTTGCTAACCGATTTATTTTTAAAGAATACTGAAAAGGAATTTTTTGTCCAGTCGCCCAGCACCTTCAGGTATCCGAATTTCCTGTATCTGCGGGGTGATTCATACACAAGCACATCATTCAGGAATTTTATCCTGCCTGAACCAAGCTTTTTTATCCTTCGGTAAAGGTCGTAATCTTCCCCTGCGGCAAGCAGCTCATTATAACCGTTCACTTTCATAAATACATCGCTTCGTACCATTTGGCACTCACCCCTGCCCATACCCATTCCAAGCTTATTGAGCAAACGAACATAGTTATTATAAAACCCATGGAATAATCTATCGGATAAACGGACATCTTCCGGGAATACATGAAACCTGCAGGTAATGGCAAGGTTCCTGCTGTCGCTGAATTCCGTCACAGTTCTTTCAAAGAATTTATTTACATCCTGAAGGATGGTATCTGCGTTGATAAAATAAAGGTATTTTCCGTCCGCAGCTTTTGCGCCTGCATTTCTGCCCTGGGGAATGTTTTGCTTAACTCCCGGGATAGCATGCACTACTTTATCTACATTATCTGTAAGCAACGAAAGTGTTTTATCGGTGCTGCCGCCGTCAGAAATGATTATTTCTAAATTGAACTTGTTTTTTATTTGTTGAGTGAATTGTTCAAGCGTTTTAACGATGAGTTTTTCTTCGTTAAGTGTGGGTATTATTACGCTTATTTTGGGGATGTTTTGCAAAATGCAGAAATCTTTAACAATATTTTAATACACCGTTACACAAAATAATAGGAGTGTAATGAAAATTACACTCCCAAAATTTGTTTTTAGAAAACTGTTTTTTAGATCAGCTGGCCCTGTTCATTTCAGCTACCATTTTAGCATAGCCTTTTTTCTTCAGTGTTCTGAGAGCACTTGTTGAAATCTTCAGGGTAACATATTTATTTTCTTCCTCAACCCAGATCCTTTTGGTGCGTAAGTTGGGAAGCTGTTTTCTTTTTGTTTTATTATGCGCGTGGGAAACGTGGTTTCCTGATAGCGGTTTTTTTCCGGTTAATTCGCAAACTTTTGACATTGTACTGTTTTCTTTTCCTGGTTAAAAAATTCTTACTAAAAAATAAACTGTAAACAGTTATTGTTACGGTTTATACGGTTTCAAAGATGATTCATACACCTTCTGCATTCTTTCCAAGAATTTCCAGGTGCCTTTTTCAGTTTTAACTGATTCTATGAATTTTACGTTCAGCAGTTTAGTTTCTTTTCCTGAATCCGGATCAATAACTACTTCAGCTTTTTTGCCTAATTTTCCTGCTTTATCTGCAAATGTTTGTTGTTTAGCCATCGGTTTATGATATGTGAAATTGTATTAAAGCTACAAAAATAAAAGAAAAATACTTAAAAATAAAGTCCATACCAGACTCCCTCAGGAGAAATCTTTACTGCAGGTGCCGGGAAATGGTAAAAATTGAGTATTTTCTTCAGTTTTTTCATAAAATCTGATTTTCCCGGAAGCTGATTCACATCCCAGTCAAGTGATAAAAACCATTCGACTTTGGCAGTTCCGCTGCCTGTAACATGCGAAGCGTTCTTAATGCTCATCCCGACAGCTAAAGCGAGGAAATTCGGGTATAATTTAGCTTTTGTCACTTCTTTTGGCAAAGCAATCATTGGATTAACGCTTAACCAAAAGGTCATATTAGTATAATCATCCAGAAGGTCATCCTGTGAGCTTGAAGTTTTTGATTTAATCCAGCCCGGTTTAAAGCTCCATTTAAAATTAATATGCCTGAAAGGCTTCACTTCTTCCTGTATAAAAGGATAAACCGCACCGAAAACATTTGCGCCCATATCACCCCAGTCAAATCCCCAGTTCGGAGCGAAACCGTCGTTTATTTCAATATATGTTTCGTAAGCCAGGGATGTAATTGCACCGTATAAAAGAGATTTAGATGGGGAAATTCCAGCCCATTCATAAGCAACAGAAGTAGCAACTGTGAAAAAATTTGCTGTATAAATATGCGAAGCTTTATCCATATTCCTGGCGTAATATCCATCTGCCGCGTATTTAAAATAATCCCTTTGATCTTTCCACCATGTGTTTGAATAATAAATATGGAATCCGGTAAACACACCTGCACCAACTACACCAAGTATGGTTAATTTTAACGGGTCAGCTTTATATTGCTTTATTTTACGGGGAGTGCTGTTCTTTTCATAAGAAAGATCAGTAATTGATAGTTTTTTTTCAGCAAAAGTTTTTTTAATGCCATTGAGATCAGGCTTGAAAAATTCTGATTTTTGCTTTTCTTTTAGCTTAAGCTTTATTTCTGATAATCCTTTCAGGCCTGATGCTTCCTCAGCATTAATAGTGATAGAAAATATCAATAATGCAGTTAAAGCCGTTATAAGTTTATCGGAAATATTTTTTTTCATCAGAAGTTAACAATATAAGTTACGCCGTCTTTATTAAATCTTAAAGCAGGCAGAGGAAGAAAGCGGAAATGGTTGATTACATTTTTGAACCAAAGCATAAATTTTGAATTGCCGGGAATGATGCGCTCCCAGTTCAGATCAAGTCCAACATAATAATCTGCGTAGCGTTTATCATATTCCTGGTAATGATTTACACCATAACCGGTTACAATATTCAGGTAATCCGGCCAGAATTTCTTTGCCTTTTTACCAAGGAAATCATGTACATTTACTGATAGCCACATTGTTTGGCCGTTATAATCATCAAGAAATGCGCCGTTCTTTTTACCGCTTGTTATATCCTCGGAAGGGTAATAGCTCCATTTAAAATTAAAGCTTCTAAGCGGCTTCCAGTAATACTGCGCTACGGGGTATAATGCTCCGGTTACGTTGCAGATCTGGTCACCAACTGAAAATCCCCAGTCCCTTGCGAAGCCGTCTTCAATTTCCACATCGGTCATATATGCAATACTGAATGCAGCTCCGAGCCACACTGAAGCGGTAGGGTTAAATCCAGCCCACTCAAACGCACCTCGGTAAATAGCCTGTATTAAAGCTCCGTCAAAAAAGTGTCCGGTTTTATCAGCACTCATCGCATAATCCCAGTCATTTTGAATGTGAAATTGCCCGCGTTGCCCGCTCCACCATGCATTTTTCTGATAATTATGCAGCCACCAGAATGCGCCAGCGGTTACACCTGTAATTGCTGCAAATTTATAGTAGTTTATTTTATATTTTGGCTTCATGAACTGGCTGCCGCTGTTAAGCTTTTTTTCAGTGCTGCTTTTGGTTGAATCATTAAACCTGAATTTATCTTTCAGCTTTAATTCAGGCTTATATACCATATAACTTTGAGAATATGCGCCGAGAGTAAATATTAAGCTTGCAAGTGAAACAATTATTATTTTAAATGTATTTATCAATACAGTCAATTAATCAAAATTTTTATTTTAATTGCTGTAAGTTTAACCTAAAATCTTCGCTTATTCAATACTTGGATTTATGGTAAAATTCAAACGGAATAAAAACGATATACACATATATTGATAGTATCATAAATAACTCATTTTTCTTGAATTGATTTTTCAAACAATTACGGATATTTTTGTAAATATTGAAAACATTACCCATTTATACATACGGTTTCGAGGTCTTAAGAAAAAAGACCAAAAAGGTCACAAAAATTGATGATAAGTTCATTGAGCTTGTTGGCAGTATGTTCAAAACAATGCACAGGGCAACTGGGATTGGGCTTGCCGCTCCGCAGATAGGAAGTGAACTTGCTGTAACTGTAATCGATATTTCACGCACTGAAGATAAGAAAAAGATAAAAACCGAACCTATTACACTTATCAATCCTGTAATAAAAGATCATCACGGTGAAATTACACTCGAAGAAGGCTGTCTCAGCATTCCGTATGTGCGTGCTGATGTTACCAGGCCTGAAACAATATATGTGGAATACCAGGACCTTGACCTGAATAAACATTATGTAGAACTTAAAGGGTTTTTAGCGCGGGTTGCACAGCATGAGATCGATCATTTAAACGGTGTGCTTTTTATTGATCATTTAAACAAAGATGAGAAAAAACTCCTTAAGCCTGAGCTTGATCTGATCAGAAAAGGAGAAATAGAAACTGATTATCTATTGGCAGAACTTCCTAAAAAAGGAAAACCTATAATACACAGGAAATAATGAATATCATATTTATGGGTACGCCGGAGTTTGCCGTACCTTCACTTGACGCCCTTTTAAATACACATCATAAAATATCAGCAGTAGTAACAGTACCGGATAAACCCAAAGGCAGGGGGCAGCATCTTTCGGAAAGTGATGTAAAAAAGTTTGCATCAGAGCGTGGCCTTAGTATTTTACAGCCTTCCAGCCTGAAGGACCCGGATTTTATAAATGATATAAAAGAGATTTCACCTGATCTTATAGTGGTTGTAGCGTTCAGGATACTGCCTAAAAATATTTTTAAGATTCCTAAATACGGATCGATAAATCTGCATGCATCGCTTCTTCCCAAATACCGCGGAGCTGCCCCTATAAACTGGGCAATTATTAATGGTGAGCGTGAAACAGGTGTTACAACTTTTTTCCTGCAGGAAAAAGTTGATACAGGCAATATCATTATGCAAAAAAGAATTGATATAACAAGTGATGATACTGCCGGTACTTTGCATGATAAGCTAAAAACAATGGGGGCTCAGGTCTTATTTGATACTGTTGATTTGATAGAGAATTCAGGCGGAAATCCGCTGGTTTCAAAACAGAATAATGGTGAAGCAACGCCTGCGCCTAAAATATTTAAAGAAGATTGCAGAATAAACTTTGATACTCCTGTTGACAGGGTTTATGATTTTATCCGCGGACTTTCACCATATCCCGGGGCATTTACAGAATATAACGGTAAGATAATTAAAATTTTTAGTACTGTTAAATCACACTGGGATAGCCTTAAGGGCCCGGGCAGGTTTTTTATTAAAGAAGGCAGGTTGTATGTTTCTACCCTTAATGAATTCCTCGAGATCACCGAGCTTCAGATAGAAGGCAAAAGAAGGATGAACTCAGTGGAGTTCCTTAACGGTCACGTAGGTATGTTCAAAAAATTCAAAGGTTAAACCCTATTTCATTTCAATAATTTTTTCAATAAGCCATTCACGGGCAATTGTTGTCCTGTTCTCATCAAGCTTTTTCATCAGCATTTTAAGCTCGGGTTTTTGTTTCTTATCCAGCTTCAGCAGGTTTATTACGTAATTCAGGAACAGGATATACCTGTCAAAATGGATCGATAACATTTCCTTATGACGCTTCAGGTAATGTTTTGCAGCATCTACTACAGCTTCAAGTGATTCTATTTCTCCCAGTTCGTAATATGCTTTAATTAGCGTTTCCTTTGATTTAAGGTAAAAGTACGTGTATTTATATCCAACCTTGCTCAAAAATCCGACACAATCCTTATATTTTTTATTCTGGAAGGCAATAAGTGCTGAAGAAAGATTTATAGTATCACGCTTAACTTCGCTTGCTATATTGCCTTTGTATGTATCAAAGAAGTGTTCGACCCACTTCATTTGTTTCATATTTAGCCCGCAAATTATCACTCCTATAAAATCTGTGTACTGAAGGTTTTTATTCTTTTCATAGAAACCTGTCTTTTCGAAGTTGGAATGTATCTTATACAGCTCGTTAACAAACTTATCTTCACCAAGGGCAATTTTATTTACACAGTAATTTGAAAGCGAATAATATACCTGCTCAAGCTCTTCTTCGTTATATCGTGAAATATTATGGAAAACGTGTTTTTCAAGATCATGAAAATGTTTTACCTTATCAGGCTCAAGCACCATCATCAAGATTTTATATTCAGAATAAATTATCGGATGATGCTGCTCGATATCATCGATATTTTTCTCGATATATTTAAGGATATTTTCAACAGCCCAATATGTTTTATAAATGCTGATGCCTGAAAGTATCTTTCTGCTTATAACTGTGTTCAGTACCTTAAGTTTTGTTACTATGAAAAGGTGGTCAGCATTATCGCTCATTTCCTGGTAGCTTTTATCCAGGTCAAGATCAAGATCTTCACCGTGATAGTTAAGCCATGTTTCTTTGAAAGTGAATTCATTGTAATAATAATCGGTATTCCTGTTAAAATCTTTTTGCTGGATGTCAGTTATTTCCTTTGATACCATATCAAAGGTCTTAAGTATGTTTCTATCACGCAAAGATTTAAGCAGGAATGTTTTACCATGTAATGAATTGTTGTTCAGCTCTTCTATCACCAGGAATTCTTCAAGCAGGGCAGTAAAACTGCTGATGAGGGTCCTTACGTTCTGATCTTTATCGCCTTCACCGCTGAAAATTGCCTTGGCAATTTTTTCATTGGTAATGACATTTGCATCGAATTCATCATAATTAAAGTTGATCAGTTCGTAAAGCTGAATAATTTTTCTGCTTTTGTTATGGTAGGGTGAGTTCAGGAATTCACCGAATTTTCTGAATTCTGCCGGGCTGATGCCCTTAACCATCTCAGTAAGCTTTGATTCCCGCATATTTTATGATTGGTTTTGGATTTGTGTATTTAACAAATCTAAATTAATTAAACTGCAAAAACGCTGAAAATTAATAAAAAACTTTGATATTGTAGATAATTATCATATAAATATCAATATTTACATTTAACAAATCTATTTAAAAATCTTTGCCTATACCTATGGAATGTGCTATTTTTATATTAGCAAAAACCATAATTGCTTAAAAATTATTTCATAACTAACCTGAATTTAATATGAAAAATTTAGTCCTCTTTGCAGTCCTTATTTTATTTCTAGCGTCAGGTTCTTTTTCAAAAGAACGTGAAGGCTCATTGCTTAACATTGAATCATCATTTGCTCCTGCTCAAAGTATTTTCCTTCAGAGCGGTAATATAAATACCGTATTCAGAACAGACGGATATTTTAACTATGATAAAATTACTTTTGTGAGCGGAGATGCCGGGTTTATCTGGCCGGTTGCAGCAGCACAAAGAATGACAACGGTATTTGCATCAGGCCTGTGGATAGGTGCAAAGGTAAATATCGGCTCAAATCAAAAAGAGCTGAGATTAGCTGCTTCAATGTACAATACGCATTATTCTCCGGGTAATATTCCTGTTATTGGGCAGGTTCCTCCATCTTCTGTATGCAGTGACCCTGCATTCAGCGGTTACCTTGTCAGCCTTAATGATCAATCCCTTGTAAACGGCGGTACTATCACTAAAAATGCCGGAGGCAGAACCTATACTTTTGTTTATTCATCATGGGCTTCCTGGCCGGTTGGACAGGGTGCTCCATATGTCGAAGTCAACGGTATAGCAGGTTATCAGCCTGGTTGGAATTCTGACAGACCAGGTACCGGAATTGGAAACTCCAGACCCTCAGAAATGATGTTTTCTGTTTTTATGGATTATACCAATTGTACTAACAATCCTCATGCCAGAGAGTTAAGCCTCCCCGGAGGAACTCTGCCGCTCGGAGTAGAAGTTCAGCAGCTAGCATATGCCTTTGATTCTGAAGGATTCAGAGATACATATTTTATCAGGTATAAGATAATTAATAAAAGCGGAAAAGTATGGGATAGCACTTATATAGGTTTAGTTAATGATGCTGATCTGGGTGAAGCTAATGATGATGCAACAGGGTGTGATACTTCAAGAAATATTGCTTTTACTTATAATTTTGATAATAACGACCCTGTTTACGGAGCAGCTCCTCCGGCTGTTGGATACAGGATGCTTCAGGGTCCGGTTGTATTTACAGGTAATAACAGTGATACTGCAAAGCTGCCTTGTAACACACTTGTTGGATATAAAATGAAATTAATGTCCGGTCATTTTGGTTTTTTTAACAGCGGAACAGTTTGTTACGGAGACCCTGATAGTGCATCAGTTGCATACGAAATGCTGCGCGGGAAAGATGGTTGCAGTAATACTTTGATTAATTATACTACCGGTCAGCCAACTACATATGTATATTCCGGAGATGCATGTACAAAAACCGGCTGGTATGACAGTACTGGTAATGATGTCAGGAATTTGATGAATTCCGGACCGTTCACGATGAATTCAGGAGATACACAAGTAGTTGTATACTCCTATACAATTGCAAGAGGAAGCAATAATAACCAAAGCGTGTGTGCTTTGCTAAATGCTACTGATAATATTAAAAACTATTATTATAATTGTTTTAACCTGATTGGTATTGAGCCTGCTAGTAATATGATACCTGCAAAGTATTCATTAGAACAGAACTATCCGAATCCATTTAATCCAAATACAACTATCAAGTTTTCCATTCCTAAAAGTGGTTTTGTAAAACTTGTTATTTATGACGCTCTTGGAAGAGAAATAAAAGTACTGGTTAACGAAAATATACAGGCGGGTATTTACAGCACTGATTTCAATGCGGCTGATTATCCGAGCGGAATTTATTTTTACAGTTTGACTGCCGAAAACTTCAGTGAAACTAAAAAAATGGTATTAGTGAAATAATTAATCACTCAAATTTTTAATTTACCCCGTTATTAAAAATAACGGGGTTTTTCTTTATAATGTATTTTTCACTACCTATCTGTTAGTAATTAATTGAAAAATAAGTAATTATCTACTTTTAACAAAACTAGATTTGTGTCATTTTAAAATGTGTAAAATTTCAATAAAAATACAATATAAAGTAATTTACCGGGACTTTTTTGTTGATTTTAGCTTTTAACAAACGTATTTAAATATCTTTGGCAAATCATACTAAATATATTATTTTTACAACAGAAAGTTTAAACAGTTTAAGAAAATTTCAATCATCTCTTACTAATGTTGTTGACCGGGGTCAGAGTAAGCTCCAAAGGCGTCAACGGAGGTAATTAAAAGTGAGCTTCCATGACCCCGGTTTAGAATAAAATTGAGATTTATTTTAATAAAAAATTGTTAATGATAATAAGCGCAGCAGCCTCTGTCTTGATAAATTGTCCTCTTTCGAAGGGCGGGAGAAACAATTATGATCACTGCAGTTCAGGAAGCTGCGCTAAGTTTTTAACGCCCTCTTTTAAAACCTAGCTATTTTATTTTCATTTCCTTCTTTTCTGTTTTTCATTTCAGTTTGTTAATTCAGCGATCAAATATACTGTTTGATCGCTTTTTATTTATTGTAAATCATTAGTTTAAGCAGTGACTAAAATAGCTATATTAGGTATATTGACAATTCAATTATACTTTGCTATATTGCAGTAGTTTAAAACTACAGCAATATTGAATAAGGAAATTTTAATAGAACGCCTCAAAACTTTAGGATTCAAAGAATATGAATCCAAAGTGCTGATAGTATTATTGGGGGGCTCTCCTATGAGCGCTTCTGAAATTGCTAAGGAAGCTAAAATTATCCGTAATTCAATTTATGATATTCTTAAATCATTTGTAGAAAAAGGATATTGCAACGAAATTGAAACCAATACTATTTTAAACTACCAGATAATAGACCCTGCGATCATTTTAGATAAAATTACCAGCGATTATAAAAAGAACTTCAACAGGAAGCTCGAAAGCCTGAATGAAACCTTTGGTGAGCTTCAACAGATATACAAATCGGAATCTGAAAAAACTGAAGGGCCAGATAAGAATATTCAGCTTATACGCGGATTTAATAAACACCGTGTGCAGCGTTATATGGAGCTTGTTAACACTTCCAAAAAGGAAATCCTGGGAATGTACAGTCCCCGCAGGGTTGTTGTTGAAGAGCTTAGCCGTGATGCCCAGGTATTCATAAAAGAAGGCGGTGTGATCAGGTCATTATACCAGCTTAGTGAAGATAAAGCATTAAATGCTGAACTTGTTGCTGCTTGCGAGCTTTTTGAAAAAGGGGGAGAGAAAGTAAGGCTGGCACCTTATAAATTACCAAACATTACAGTATTTGATTCAGAAAATGTTTTTATAAATCTTTCAGTCGATAAGAACGTACCTAAACATAAACAAGCAGACCTTATTATTAAGAATCCTGATTATGCTTCGCACATGAAAGATCTTTTTAATAATTACTGGGAGAAAGCATTAACTATTGATGAATTTAAAAAAAATAAAACTTAATAAATACTGCTATGGAATTTAAAATTAAATTTTCATTACGCGGAGTTATCAGTTTGTTTTTCATTTTTTTGCTGCTTTTATTAATTATATAAGCTGCAAAAAACCCTAAAAAATGAAGGAAATAAGCTATGGTGGTTAACGGTTTTCAGGGATTTCAGATCCTTTTGATAATGATAGCGATTTTTATGCTGTTATTTTTGTAAATTACTGTTAAATTACGTATGAATGGATAAAACCATTTATTAATTTAGCAGACTTTACAAGTCTAAAGAATTTTTGTGAGGTTAAAAATAATGAATAAAAAATACATACATATTATATTCGGCTTTATACTGGCTGTAATATTTTCTGTGTCCGGACGCCTCACAGCGCAAAACGGGTGGTATCCACTGCAGTCAGGCACAGAAAATGTTCTGAAGTCTGTATTTTTTGTTAATGCCAATACTGGTTATATGTCGGGTAATGGTATCATATTAAAGACCCTTAACGGCGGAACAAACTGGCTGGTGATATCAACTGCCTTTAGCGGTTCATCAATTTATTTCAGCAATCCCTATACAGGCTATATAAGCGAAGGTACTTTGTTTAAAACTACTGATGGCGGCGTTAGCTGGGCAGACCTGCACCAGGCATCTTTGCTGGCAGTTAATTTTGCCGATAATAATACAGGCTATGCTGTTGGTTACAACAGCAAGATACTAAAATCCACTGATGCCGGCTTGAACTGGGAACTCCAGTTCGTAAGTATGTACGGCAATAAATTTAACTCTGTATATTTCAGGAATCCGCAAACAGGTTTCATTGCCGGCGGTAAAATGACTGAACCTTACAGCGGTGTTATTTATAAAACCATCAATGGCGGTTCTTCATGGTATGAAGTTTCTCCTTCTACAACAGATATAGATTTCAGAAGTATAACATTTCCAACAGATAATATCGGCTATGCCGTAGGCGGTTATGAATACGGTTCATCCGGGGTAATTTATAAAACTTCCAACGGGGGAGAAACCTGGATACAGCAGGGGATTGTGAATAGAGATCTGAATTCTATCCACTTCCGTGATGCTTTGACCGGGTATACTGTTGGTGAGAGCGGTATAATTCTTAAGACAACTAATGGCAGCTCTATATGGAATTCCCAGGTATCAAGTTCAGATAAAGACCTGAACTCTGTTTATTTCATTGAAGGGAATCTGGGCTATACTGTAGGGCTTTCAGGTTCAGTACAGAAAACTATCAATGGAGGTGTGTTCGGCCCGCCCTTTGCCGTATCCGGAAAAGTTACATTCCCCAACGGTCAGCCGGTTACAAAAGGTATGGTTAAAGCGTTAAGATATGATGCTCAGTCAAATACTGTACAGATAGTAGATACTGCAAGTATTCAGCTTAACGGTGACTATATGCTGAGGAATTTAACTATTGACAGCGTTGATATTATGGCATATCCTAATGATGAAGATATTGATGCCTTCCCGCCGCAGTTCGTACCAACTTATCATACCGGTAATGCTAGCGGAACAATAAGCTGGACAGCATCAAAAACACTATATGTGAACAATAATTTATTTAATGTTGATGTAAAAGTATTTAATATAACAGGCTCAGGCGGAAACTCATTTATCAGCGGCGGTGTATTTGTTGCCCCGCCTCAAACCGGAGGTTTGCAGAATGCTATAGTTTACGCTATGAGCGGAAATGAGTTTAAGGGGTTTTCAGTATCACGCTCGGGCGGTCCGTATGATATTAATAATATTACAACTGGCAATTACAGGGTAATTTGCGACAGAATGGGTTACTGGCAGGCAGAAAAAAATGTAACAGTTGGCAGTGTTAGCCCTGATACAATTAATTTTTATATGACAGGCATTAATGTTATTGGCATAGAGCCTGTTTCAGGAATTGTTCCTAAAACATTTAACTTAAGCCAGAATTATCCTAATCCGTTTAACCCGGTAACTAATATTAATATCGATGTACCCAAGAACTCCATGGTAAAAGTGGCTGTTTATGATATGTTGGGCAAAGAAGTTGAAATACTGGTTAATCAGCAGTTAACAGCAGGCAGTTATAAACTGGACTGGAATGCTGCAAAATTTGCAAGCGGAATTTATTTTTACAGAATAATAACTTCAGAGTTTACCGATATTAAAAAGATGGTATTGGTAAAATAGTAACTTGCTGGATTTTTCCTGAATTTTCTCCTCCTTTAGAAAAGGCTGACATTCTCGTACCTCCGTAGAATGACAGCCTTTTGTTTTGATAAAATTTGAATTTCGGAGTATTTTAACCCTTTGTAACCTAATTATGAATAATGTATATTTGAAAATTATTTGGAAAGTTTATAAAAGACAAATTTATTCATGACAGGATCAATAAAAACAGCTTTTTTTGCATTTAGTGTAATGTTAATTTCTTATCATTTCAGCGGATGCAGTGATGACCTAATGGGAAATGGCGGAATTACAACTCCTATGTTCGGCGGGTATGACCAGGGCGAAGCAGGTGTGATGATGACTCTATCAGCACTATGCTATGTTGCCGAAGGTAATACAAATGCTCTGCAGATAAGAGATTCAATCAATCTGCAGCTAGCGGATACTAATTATTCTACCGGCGGCAGCTGGAAAGTATGCTGGGGACCCGGTATTAGCCCGACAGGTGATAACCTGATGTATATGGCAGTCGATTCAACCGGTGATTCTTTAAAATACGCTATCTGCGTTCGCGGGACTGTTTTTAACTTTGCCAATATTGTAGAAGACCTAGAAGTTTGGGATATGGAAAAATGGCCCTATTCAGGGGGAGGAGATTCTGTTGCATTGGGGTCGTACCGCGGACTGGATACTTTGCTTAATACAAGTGATCCTGTAACATTTACGAGCTTACAGTCTTATTTAAATACACTTAACTCTTCCAAGCAAAAAATGTTTATAACGGGTCATTCCTTGGGTGGTGCAATGGCAACACTGATCACTAAGTGGTTTATTGATCTTGGTTTTACCTCAAAATTTAAGCTTGAAACATATACATTTGCCGCTCCCACCGTTGGCAATGTTTCATTTGTAAATACATATCATGCCCAAATGTTATCAACCGGAAGCCAGTCTCATCGTTGTGTAAATACAAAGGATGTAGTCCCTTATGCATGGGCAGGATTACCGAATATAATCAGTGAAAATATTCCGACAACAGTACCGCCGCTTATCGCAGCGCTTATCCAGACAACATACGATTTTATGAAGGATAGCATCATTTATAAACATGTCGAAACAAAACAGTCGCTGGGTTATATAGATCCCGTTAATTGCGGAGCATCCGGGGAAGACAGTACATATTTCTGCTGGGTAGGTTTTGAACATGCATCTAACACGTATTTGCGTCTTTTGAATGCTGATACTATCAACTGGAACAGAAGACGGTAATAAAAGTATAATAAATTAATCTGTATAATTATCTTTAAATTTGTAATCTCTAAATATGTCTGATATATCTGAAAAATATTTCCATATGCTGGAAGGCTGGCTGAAATATTACGGCTTCGAAGCAATTAGCGTTAATGAACAGGCAGGAACTGACCGGGTATTTAAACGCAGCAGGGTAGAAGTCACTAAATTCGGAAAAGTGGATTGTTATATTTGCGCTAAATATATGCCTGAAGGAGCTACCGGAGAAGAGCTGCGTTTATACAGCGAAAAAATGTTCTCATTAGCCAACAGGCACAGAACAGGTCCGCCATTAGGCTTTGGAGCTATGCTGGTTGTATATCCTTTAATTATTACTCAGAACATTTCAGCAGAGCTTGCCGGGTATCTAAGCAGGTACTGCCCCAAACATTTTGCTGCAGCTGAATTTCCTTCAGTACTGGATATCAATACTAAAAACCTGTATTACTATCCAAATACCCCCTTGTGGGGCTATGCTTATTATGCTACTTACAGACGGGAATCATACAGCTTTTTTTCACCTAATGCATGGGAAGAAGTAAGCAGGCAGCAAACTGTCAAATAATATTCTTAAAGAATCACTATAAATCAAAAAGCCTCTTAAATTAAGAGGCTTTTTGATTTATAAATTAAGTTCAGTTTTATTTCAGCAGAACCATTTTATTGTTGAGCAAGATTTCACCAAGATCAATAACATAAAAATATACACCGGAAGGAGCGTTTAATCCGGTGCTTAGAGTGCCATCCCATGGAATCTCATAAATTCCTTTACCGTTTATATTAAACCTTATTACTTTTATAAGCTGACCGGTAATATTATAGATCCTTACATAAGCTGTTTTAAATATCTGTTTATTCACCTGAAGCTTAATGGTAGTTGAGGGATTGAAAGGATTTGGATAATTCCCCGTTAGTACATAAGTTTCAGCATTAATATTTGGTTCATTTACCGGTTCATTAACTGCTGTTACTGAACCAAAGCTGGTAAACGGTGAAAGAACGCCATAAGCAATGCTTATTTGAATAATCTGAGCTTTTAAAGCCAATGCAGCCGGGTCACTAGGATTTAAAGCATAATAAAGTACCAGCAGGTAATCAATTTTCTGTTTAGCCCATATTTTAGTTAGGAATTGGTACCGTGAATCTGCTGTATCAATCCTGTTAAAGCTGTATTGGTATGAAACCGGCTGATTAAAAGCATATCCGCTTAAAGTTACAGTTACCGGTCCGGGCTGCAGGTATCTTCCTGATACTATCATTTGCTGCCCTTTGTACAAATTTGGCAGAGGCGAAGGATACACTTCTATCACATTTGAAGGAGAAAATGAGATTGTAGGCGATAGCAGAACTGGATTTCTTATACGCAGGTAAAAATCAGTTATTCTGCTGTATAATTCATCGTTACCTAAAAATTCAGCCAGACCCTTATTTTGAGAACCTAATAGTGTCAGCAGCTGAACATTAACATCGCTCCCGATTCCGAAACAATAAAGGAATATGTTAGTTTCAGTACTTATAATCAGATTTCTAACATGTGCCAGCAATTGTGTTGTATTAGTGATGCCTGAAGTAGCCTGACCATCAGTAAAGAATATAATAATGTTCGCAGAACTATCATTGCTGGTGGAAAATTGCGGTACTGCTGTTGAAAATGCTCCGGAAATATTTGTACCTCCGCTTGCTATAAATGCATTGATATAATTAAGAGCTGAATCCCTAGACTGGTTTGTATAATTTACATGTCCCGGACGGAACGAGAGCACATTGTCCGAAAAATCAACAATATTGAACTTGTCGCCGTCATTCAGATTATTCACAATGAATTTACTTGCATTTCTTGCCTGTATTATCTTATCTCCGCTCATGCTTCCTGAACGGTCGACTATAAGCGTGAAGGTTTTTTTTATAACCTGGTTGGAACCCGGATCGGGTTCAGCAATAAATGTAAAAAATCCACCCAGAGAGTCCGGCAGCTGCGCCTGGGGTATTAAGGTTGAATAACTGTACAAACCAAGCTGGTTCAGGTTCAGCGAATACTTAACGGAATAATTCTGGTTTGCAGCTGATTCCATAAGTACACTTTTTATGTGTGCAGTGGTTCCGTTATTGGAAAATTCTGTGACCGGTTGAGTACTTACAAGCCTGATACTGTCTATTGTTCTTGGTGATGACAGATTGAAATCAAGAACCTGGCTGTTCAGTATTGCTGTCTGGATAAGACTGTAGTTGTTTGGAAATGTAAATGTAACATTTCCGAATGAATAAGGAAGAAGCTTTACATATTTAAGTTCAACTATTAAACTGGAGTCAGTTTTAACTGTTTGTGGTATTGTAAAGAATAAAGGTGTTGAACCTAAATGTGTTTTAAGGTTATTGTTCATAGAACCTCCGGGTAAACCGGTATCCTGTGAATTTGGATTAATTTGAGCCTGGTACCATAAGCCATTTATTTTCCACCTGAGACTTATTGCACTAGCTCCTTCAGGCATTGGGAATGCATATTTGATATTCTTATCCGCGCCTAAATTATTAAGAAATATCTGAGTTGCAGTTACAACAGAAACCTGGCTTTCGCAATTAACTAACACATCACTGGATGTTAATTTCAGGTAAATTCCTGTTGCTGCATTTACAACTGAAACTCCGTTTGAATATAAATGGCTGCTTAAAGATATGGTAAGAATGGATATAAACAGGGTAAAAAGAGATCTTATTGTCATAAATCATCTCCTTTCTTATTACAAATATAATACATCATTTAAGGAATTGTTCTTACAATATTTAATATAGATAAATTTAGGCAGTTTAAATTTCGAGAAATGTTCATAATTTTAAAGAATTAGTGAAATTTTACTTTAAATTATTAAAATGCTGATAGAAACAATAAGAAAAGACATGCAGCAGGCAAAACTTGCCAAAGAAACTGTGAAAGCCAATCTGCTTTCAACACTTTATGCCGAAATATTCACCCAGTCCAAAAGCGGAAAAGAAATGACTGAAGATGATGAATTTAAAATAATCAGGAAATTCATTAAAAACGCCGATGATACAATAGCGCTTGGTGTTTCAGATGAGGCTGTTACAAAGCTGAATCAAGAGAAGAAGATACTCGAAGCTTACCTTCCAGCACAGCTTAGCAGGGAAAAGATCGAAGAAATTGTATCAGGCTTAATAGCTGAAGGCAAAACAATGAAGGAGATCATGCCATTTTTCAAGGAAAAATATAATGGCTTGTATGACGGAAGACTTGTAAGCGAGACTGTTAAAGCTAAATCTGTATCATAAGGTAATCCTGAAAAATATCATTCAATGATACACATACTAAAATTAGTTATATTATTTTTACTTATAAGCGTTCCGGTATTTACACAGGAATCAGAGGTACTATTTACGCAAGGTGAAGAGTATTTTAATGAAGGCAGGTTTGCTGACGCATATTTCAGCTATTCAAAATATATAGAATACAATCCCGATAGTGTAAAAGGATATATTTCCCGCGGAAACACTCTTATCTTTTTGAAAAAGATAAAAGAAGCGCTTAGTGATTTCGAAAAAGCTATATTGCTGGATCCCAAGAACTACAAAGCCCACAGCGGCAGGGGCACTGTTTATGTTTATCTGCAAAATGGCGAAGAAGCAATAAAAAGCTATCAAAAAGCACTTGAGCTGAATCCGGATGATGTTGTATCAATAAATTCAATGTCAGTTATATACTACGGTGAAAACAAAACTTCAGAAGCATTGGCTTTGCTTGATAAAGCAATAAAAATAAAGCCTGATCACGTTGATTCATATAGGAACAGGGGCTCTATGCGGCTGTTTTCCGGAGATACAACCGGTGCGCTTGATGATCTGAACAAGGCTGTTGAGTACGGGCCAAACAGGGTAGATGTTTATAATACCCGCGGGGCAATTTACCGTGAAATGCAGAAGTATGATGAGGCTATTGCTGATTTTAATAAAGCGCTTGAACTTGATCCCAATTCAGCTGAGGCATATTGCCGGATGGGAATAGCTTACCTGTATAAAGGCGATTATGATAACGCAATTATGAATATGGAAAAAGGTTTGCGGATAGACCCTGCTTTAACTGAAACAATGAGCGGTTATCTTAAGGAAGCTAAAGAAAAAAAAGGAAAATAAAAACAAACTGAATTAAAATGGAAATAATACTCTTAATTTCGGGATTGCTTATAGGTGCTTTGCTTGGATATTTTATTTCAAAGAGCAGACAATCTGCATTAATTTCCAAACTTTCTGAAAAAGAACTTAATTTAGCCGAAAAAGAAAAGCAGCTCAATGATGCCGGTTCACTTACTGAACAACAGCGTAAAAAAGTAATAGAGCTAACAGGTGAGCTGGCAGCAGCAAAAGCAAATAATGACAACCTTGAATCCAGGCTTATTGAACAAAAAAATGATTTTGCTGATCTTCAAAAGAAATTTACTGCAGAATTTGAGAATCTCGCAGGGAAAATCCTTGAAGATAAAAGCAGAAAATTCACAGAACAGAACAAAGAAAATCTGGATACGATACTAACACCTTTAAAAGAGCGAATTGCTGATTTTGAGAAAAAAGTAAATGATGTTTATATTACCGAGACCAAAGAGCGCGCTGCGCTGGCAGAACAGCTGAAATTTCTGCATGAGCTGAATAAACAAATGTCAGAAGAGGCAAATAACCTTACACGTGCATTAAAAGGCGATACAAAAACACAGGGTAATTGGGGTGAATACATACTCGAAAGTATCCTGGAAAAATCAGGTCTTGTTAAGGGCAGGGAATTTGTCATCCAGGAAACTATTAAATCTGATGATGGCTCTAATCTAAGACCAGATGTAATTGTAAATATGCCTGATAATAAAAGCATGATTATTGATTCTAAGGTATCACTTACAGCTTACGAAGCGTATTGTTCTGCCGAAGATAAGTCAATTAAAGAAAGATCACTGAGTGAACATATTAATTCAATTCGCAGGCATATAAAAGGGTTAAGTCCAAAGGATTATCAGAATCTGTACGGCTTGCAAAGCCTGGATTTTGTGCTTATGTTCATTCCAATTGAACCTGCATTTGCACTTGCAGTGCAGAATGATGCAGCGTTATTTTATGATGCATTTGAAAAAAATATAGTAATTGTAAGTCCCTCTACTTTACTTGCAACTTTACGTACAATATCCAGTATCTGGAAACAGGAAAAACAGAACAGGAATGCGCTTGAAATAGCCAAAAAAGGCGGTGAGCTCTACGATAAGCTTTCGGGGTTTGTTGATGATCTGATCGAGGTTGGCACCAGAATGAAAAGAGCCAATGAAAGTTATGAGGGTGCTATGAAAAAACTTTCTGAAGGCAGAGGCAATATAATAAGCCGCGCAGAAAACCTGAAATTAATGGGTGCTAAAGCTACTAAAAATATTGACCCAAGGATAGTTGACCGCTCAGCAGAAGATAACGAAAATGATGATCAAAGTGAATTAAAGCTTTTGCCTTAAAAGTTACTCACATCTCTTCCGAACACAAATGTTTTGAACCAGTCAAAAAGTACCAGGATCTTATTCTTTAAGCTCACAAGCTTGGTTATATAAACGCTTCTCCAGAATATCCACGTAGCAAATCCGCTTCCTTTATACTGTGTTGTATTGGCAAGCGCTTTATGGCTGCCAATGTATGCAAGCATACCAAGGTCTTTATATTTGAAAGGTTTTATATCTTTACCTTTTGCAAGTTTATTAAGTGCTTTACCTAAATATTTTCCCTGCCTTTGTGCTACCTGTGCTGTTACCGGGAAAGGTTCATCCGGTATTTCAGTGCAGTCACCCAGTGCATAAATATTTTCTGTGCCCAATACTTTAAGGTAATGATCAATTACAAGCTTATTTCTTTTGTTCTTTGGCAAAGTGCTGTTTCTGATAAGTCCGGTAGCAGTATTCCCGGCAGCCCATACAAGCAAACCGTAATTGAAGTGTTTGCCGTCGTTTACATAAATTTCTTTTTCTGTTACCCTGGTTATATATGATTTTGTTTTAACATTTATCTTTTGCCTTTTGAAGATCTTAAGTGTGTATTCTGAAAGTTTTTCATCAAATGAATTTAGCAGCTTATCGCCTGCTTCTATCAGAATTATCTCAATATCATTTTCCATCCCGGGATATTTCTTCCTTACATCCTCTTCGATAAAATCATGAAGCTCTGCTGCGAATTCCACACCGGTAGGGCCGCCTCCGCAAACAACAAATCTAAGAAAGCTTTTCTTTTCCTCTTCGCTTAAACCCGGAATAGATGCATTTTCAAAGCAGTCAATTACTTTTATCCTTATTCTTCTGGCATCTGCAACTTCCCGCAAGAAATAAGCATATTTTTCAACACCTTCAATGTTATATGAATTTGTTATCTCACCCACTGAAATAATCAGGATATCGTAATCTAGTGTAAACTGTTTCTGTGTATCAGTATCTTCGCAGTAAATTATTTTTGCAGCTTCATCTATTTTACTGCAGAATGCCTGGATATAAACTGCATTTTTTATATTCCTGATCGGTTCAATAATGCTTCTGAATTCAATGGTGCCTACAGTGGTGCTTGGGAGGAGGCATGTAAAAAGGAAATGATTACGGGGACTGACTATTTTTATATCGTACAGGTTTGTATCAAGCTCTTTTAATGCGCTGAACGCGCCAAAGCCGCTGCCTAAAACAACTAGTTTCTTTTTCATCTTTATGTTTAACCTTTTCTATACAAAAATAGCAAGATTAAAAGTTACTTAAAATATAAAAAAATGCAATTTTTTGCTTAAAAATGGAATTTATTTTCTTAAATTATTGTTAAGCAGGTATGAAAAGATATTTACTGGTATTTATAGTATTTTTAATACAACTGAATTCACTTAAAGCGGCTATTCCAGATGAAAAAATCAAAGCCGGCATGGATTTAATTTACGATCTGAAGTTTGATGAAGCAGAGAACTTTTTTAACAGTCTTCAAAAGGAAGATCCTGAAGATCTGAGACCTTTATTCTATTCATCCCAAATATATTTCTATAAAGCATTGCCAAGCAGAAGCAATGATGATTATCTCAGGTTTCTGGAATTGAGTGATAAAGTTATAGAAATAGCCGAGAAAAAACTGGATAAAAATGAAAAAGATTACGATTCAATGTACATTCTTGGGCTGGCACACAGCTATAGGTCTCTTTTAATGCTGAACCTTAATAAAAATCTGATTGGAGCAGCATTCAGCGGTAAAACCGGGTACAGGATCTTAAGTGACCTTGTGAAAGAAAATCCCGGTTATTACGATGCTTATATGGGGCTTGGTTTATATAAGATCGCAATCGGTTTTGTTCCGGGAAAATACCAATGGCTGCTTTCTATTATAGGTTTTGAAGGAAATTTAAAGGAAGGCAAACAATATCTTAAAACTTCTTATGAAAAAGGTAAATTCACTTCAGTGGAATCAAGAGTTTACCTCTCATTTTTTTCAATCAAAGAGCGTGAAGAACAAAGTTTTGAAGCAGTGAACATTATGCGGCAGCTTGTAAAAGAATATCCGCAAAGCCCCGTATTCAGGCTTTTTCTTGCCAGCCTTTATCAGCAGATGAGCAGAATGGATGAATCGATTGAGCTTACAAATGAAGCACTGAGGCTGAATACCAATTCATTGCAAAATGAAATGAAAAAGGGGGCTTACTCATTGCTTGGGACAGCGTATTTCAGAAAAAATAATTTCAATGAAGCAATCAGGAATTTTGAAGAACATTTGAAATATGTGCACAACGATGACAGATATAATGTAAGTTTATTTCTTCTCGGGCTTTCGTATGAGTTATCCGGGAACAGGCTGAAAGCTCTCGAAAATTACTCGAAAGTAAGGGAAAATTATATTAATGAACGTGATGGTGAAGGTGAAAAGTTTTTCTATAGACTGGCTGAGCAGAGGAAGGGCAGGGGACTGAATAAGTTTGATTCACTGCTTATAGTAACTATGAATTTGCGGGAATGCGGCAAGCTTGATGAAGCTTTGGTTACTTATAATAATTTGTTGAACCCGGAGTATTCAGGAAAAAAGCTGAGTGAAGATGATATTGCTAAGGTATATTTTGAGCTTGGCAATACTTTTTTCCTGAAAAACGACCTGAGATCTGCTGCAGAAAATTATAAAAAATGTATCAATATATCTGTTGAAGCAGAAACGTGGCTAAAGCCGCATGCGATGTTTGAGCTTGGAAAAATATACAGGCTCGAAGGTAAAATCAAGGAATCAGATGATTTATTTGATGAAATGAGCAGTATTTCAGATTTTGACTTTGAGGTTTTTCTTGATATGAGATATATCAATTATTTAAATAACAGGTAATGATTTAATTAATGTGATATATTATATTTGCTTTAAATCATTTAACTAAATATTATATTTTCAATGAAATCATTCAGGAAAGAGCTGTGGTTCAATACACCTTCCCGAAGAGCATATATTAATATAACTCCGGATATAGAACATTGCCTGGCCGATAGCGGTATAAAAGAAGGTATCCTGCTGTGCAATGCTATGCATATTACTGCAAGTGTGTTTATTAATGATGATGAAAGCGGACTGCACAGTGATTTTGATAAATGGCTCGAAAACATTGCGCCTGAAAAACCATACACCCAATATAAACACAACAATACAGGGGAAGATAATGCTGATGCACATTTAAAAAGATCAGTAATGGGCAGGGAGGCAATTGTGGCAGTGACAAACGGCAAGCTTGATTTTGGACCCTGGGAACAGATATTTTACGGCGAGTTTGACGGGAAAAGAAAAAAAAGAGTGCTTGTGAAAATTATTGGTGAATAGTATATGATTATCTTCTTGCTTTATAAATAGCTTCTTCAAATGTAATTTCAAATTCAGTACCCTTGCCCGGTTCTGAGCTGATATCAATTGTACCGTTAAGCTGCCTGGTAAGTAAAGTTATCAGCTGAATTCCCAAAGTATCGGAATTTTTAATTTCTTTGCCTAATTCAGAACCGGCTCCGTTATCTTTTACAACAAGCTTAAAAATATTTCCGTTTACTCTTTCTACAGATATATCAATTTTACCTTCACCGCCATCAGGGAACGCATATTTAACAGAATTTGATATAAGCTCATTAATTATCAGTCCGCACGGAATTGCTGTATCTATATTCAGCTTTAGCTCACCAATATTTATCTTGAACCTTACATTCCTAAGCTTATAACCGTATGCGCTCTGGAAATTTTCTACCAGGTTTTTTACGTACTCACCAAACTGAATATATTCATAGTCTTTGGAATTATAAATTTTAGTATGAACAATTGCCATGGATTGTATCCTGCCCCCTGTTTCTTTCAGTATCTCCAGCATTTTATCATCCTGAAGGTACCTTGATTGCAGCTTTATGAGGCTGGACATTACCTGCAGATTGTTTTTTACCCGGTGATGTACTTCCTGAAGCAGGAGTTCTTTTTCGCGGAGTGATTTAGTGACCTCAGCATAAAGGTAAGCATTTTCCAGAGCAATAGCTGCCTGTGAAGCAATTGTTGTAAGTAATTCCAGCTGGCTTTGGGTGTATGAATTTTCAAGCTTATAATTCTGAATAACTATTACGCCTATAACTTTTTCTCCGGCGATCATAGGGGCAGCTAAAAGAGCTTTTGCGTTATCTTCGTTGTAATTAATTCCCAATATTTTAAGTGATTGAGCCAGATTTTCATTCAGTATCATCCCTTTTCTGGACTTTATAATGAATTCAGAAAGATTTGAGCCAAACATACGGCTTTCAATATCTTTCCGTTCATTATCCATGACATAAAAAGGATATGATATTACATTATCTGATTCGTTGTATAGAGCAATAAATATATTTTCTCCGTTAAACAGCTTAATAAGCATGCTGCCTATATCATTTATTAATGCATCCGGTTCTGCCAGTCTGCTTAGTGCTCTGCCGAAGTTATATATAGCAGAAAGCTCGTTGTTCTTTTTGATTATCTCTTCTTCAAACAGCTTTTTTTCTGTGATATCAGTTACAAAACCTTCTGTGGCAATCAGCTCATCGTTTTCACCGTAAACGCCGCGTCCCTGCTCCCAGACCCATTTGATCTTGTTTTCAGCAGTACTTATCCGGTAATTTATCCTGTAGGGTTGTTTGGCAGCCAGCGCTTTTGAAATTATCTCTCTTCCTGAAGCTTTATCTTCTTCATTAACCATCATCGAGTAATAAAGAACTTTATTCCTCGTAAGCTCATCAGGTTTGTATCCGGTCAGGTCGTAAACACCATCACTAATATATTGAATTGACCAGGTGTCTCCATCTTTATTAACCCTGTAAACATACCCCGGCAGGTTACTTATAAGTGTTGAAAGAAATCTCTGGCTTTCATGAAATTCTTTTTCTTTATTTTTGCCAAAGTCAATTTCTATTGATGTTGAAACGAGGGTCGAAATTGCCGTAGCAAAATCAATTTCTTCCCGCTTCCAGTTCCTTAATTTATCCTGTTCTTCATGGCAAATTATACCAATAATTTCACCGTTAAAGTAAACCGGAACGTCCATCATTGAATAAATACCGCGGGGCTTTAAATATCTTTCACTTAATTCACAGGTATTAATATCCGTACGTGCATCATCAGCTGCCACATATAGCATTGATTCAATTGCTTTGAAATAATTGGGATAATCCTCAACAGTAAGTGTAGTCTCATTGGCAAATTCACCGAATTTTTTAAGATAAAGATAGTCACAGTAAATAGAAGTTCTGCCTTCATTAAAAAACCAGATCGAAACACGTTCAACATCCAAAGTATTTGATACTACATCCAGTACTTTTTTCAGAAATACATGTAGATCAGCTTTATCCATTTTTTTCAGATCAAGCAGAACAGAATGATATTGAATTGCCTGTTCATCTGAATTATGTTCAGTCGAAATACTGTCCGGTCTGATATTTAAGTTACTGAAATCCAAATATTCCTGTTGGTTCCCTTTTTTTGTTGAATTAACCTGTATACCCTAAAAAAAGAAGAGCGTTATTATAAAATAACACTCTTCTTTAATAAAGTAAACTGTATTTCCGGTGATTTTATTTGATAAGAAACATTTTCTTTGTATCGGTAAATTCACCTGCTGTGATCCTGTAGAAGTATAAACCGCTGCTGAAATTAGAAGCGTTCCAGTTTATGATATAAGTTCCTGCTGATCTCTGTTCATTTACAAGTGTAGCAACTTCTTTGCCAAGTACATCGTAAATTTTCATAGTTACATTCGCGTCTTTTGGAATTGAATATTCTATCGTTGTGCTCGGGTTAAACGGATTCGGATAATTCTGGCTCAGGTCAAAATTTTTAGGTATTAAATAATCTTCAGCACTTGGTAGTGTTCCGGGTCTGCTCTCTTCATCTACAATTAGGTCAATTACACCATCGGAGCTGTAATTTAAT
Organism: Ignavibacteria bacterium; assembly: GCA_017303675.1. Taxonomy (NCBI): domain Bacteria; kingdom Pseudomonadati; phylum Ignavibacteriota; class Ignavibacteria; species Ignavibacteria bacterium. The sequence continues at coordinate 779,817 of JAFLBX010000002.1, read as the reverse complement.
GAATTGTAAGTTTCCTGGTCTATCTGGTTTGAAAATCGTAAAATAATTACTCTTGCTTTAAATAAAGCCATTTCTATCAAAGCAAGGAATTCATTGTTGTTGTCCAGTCTTGTTTTAGCTTTATTAAGTCTGTGAATAAGCTGGTTGCCGAAAGGTGCAGCTATTTCCTCATCAGCAATGAGGTCAATAACTCCGTCTGTCAGATTTTCAATACTGCCAACAGCATCAGTTGCCTGTGTAGTAAAAGCAAAAAATCCTGAAGGAGCGCTCCAGCCTTCATTGCTGCAGGCGAAGACTCTCCAGTAATAAGTTGTATTCATCTCTGTTTCTGATATCGGAATATCAAAATGTGATGTAGGTGCATTACATGTACCGGTAAATTTATCAGGACTGGTTGTGTCGGTATAAATCTCTACCCTATAACATAGCGCTCCGGCAACTTCATTCCATTCTAAAGTTACGGGTGCTAATGCAACATCAACATCTTTTGGAGGCTCAACCAATATTGGTGAACTGGGCTGCGATATTGCAGCAGAAGTTATTATAGATAGTATTCCGATGAAAAACAGTAAATTCTTTTTCATGCTGTTTTTATTTAAATTTTATCCCCGACTTACCCCTAATATAATTATAAATCTTCTAAAAACAAGCATAATTTTATAAAAAATCTAACGTGAATAAGTTATTTTTTTGCTTATTTTTCCGGAATGTAGCCTTCAGGCATCTTATAATTGTCAGAAAAGAAGAACTCATCGGCTTTTTGTTCAAATACCTGGTCAGCTAAGGGACTAGTCAGATCAAGGCGGTATTCATTTATTACCATCTTGAAATGTTCAAGAAATTCCTGCCAAGCCTGTTTTGAAACATTTTCATATATCCGCTGACCAAGTTCATTTGGAAGCGGGGGAGCGTCTAATCCGGGAAGTTCAGTTCCTAATTTGATACATTTTATTATTCTTTCACTCATTACTATTGATTTGTTATTTGATGTAATATGACAAATTTTGATAATATTTAATATGGAAATATTTGTATAGATTAAGCAGGATTCAATTTTCCTGATAATTATATCATTAATTGAGTTAAAAATTTAGTGCATGATTTTATAAATTAAATTTCAATAATTTTATAACGATTTTAGTAAACAATGAAGCTATTTCTTATAATTTTAATTTTTAGTGTTATAACTCAAATGATAAAATCCCGCACCGTTTCTAATGGAAAAAATTTTCCTGTCGAATATTCACTTTCTATGCCGGACCCTTCTTCACATTTTTTTCATGTTAAAATAGAGATCAGTAATGTACCGGCACAAAATAAATTTTTTGAGCTTAAAATGCCTGCTTGGCGCTCAGGAAGATATTTAATTTTTGATTTTTCAGGTGGTGTTCAGGAGTTTACCGCTGAAAATGAAAAGGGTAAACAACTTAAATGGGAAAAAACAGATAAAGCAACCTGGCAGATACAAAAAAACGGAAACTCAATAATTGTTAAATACAAAGTGTTTGCAAATGATTTTCTTTCCCGTACACGCGGATTAGATAGTGAGCACGGATTTATTAATAACCTGGCAGTATTCATGTTTGCACCTAAGTTTTATAAAAAGCCATTAATTCTTAAAGTTGAGCCTTATGAAAACTGGCATGTTACTACAGGGTTGGAAAATTACAATAATGAACCAAATACTTTTTTCGCCCCTGACTATGACTACTTCGCTGATTGCCCACTTGAAATTGGCACGCAAACTGATTTTGATTTTGAAGTAAGGGGAATTAAGCATACAATCAGTTTCTTTGGCGAAGCTAAATATGATAAACAAAGACTGATAAAAGATTTTACCACTATCATTGAAAAGAATTTCGAGTTTTGGGGAAGTGTTCCGTACAAACATTATACTTTTATTGTGCACTGCACACCGCAAAGCGGAGGCGGTACAGAGCATATTAACTCAACTGTAGTTGGTGTTAAGCCTCAGGCGTTTGAGACCGAAGCCGGGTATGAGTCGTTTTTGAGGCTGATATCACATGAGTTTTTCCATACATGGAATGTTAAGCAGCTAAAGCCGGCAGGCTTGACGCCGTATGACTGGACGAAGGAAAACTATACATCGGAACTATGGATAGCTGAAGGAGGAACCAGTTATTACGACGGGCTTATGCTGGTGAGAACAGGGCAGATGAGCATTGAAAACTTCTACAAGGAAATTACCGCAGGTGTTGATGATGAGCGCCGCAGGCCCGGCAATAAAATTCAGCCTTTAACTGAATCAAGCTTTGATGCCTGGGTCAAATTCTGGAAACGATCTGCAAATTCTTACAATTCTGAATCAGATTATTATTCGAAAGGTTCACATGTTTGTATAGTGCTCGATATGGAAATAAGAAATGCTTCAAAGAATGAACATTCACTGGATGATGTGTTTCGCTACATGTTCAAAAAATTCCCGCTTGATGAAAAAGGCTATACAAATGATGACTTCCGAAAGACCTGTGAAAAATTCGCCGGGAGATCACTTAAGCAATTCTTTGATGATTACGTTTATGGCGTTAAGCCAATTGAATGGGAAAAATATCTTGGGTATGCAGGTCTAGTCTTAACTCACAGCGACTCTGTTATTACGCCAATAGTAGGCTTAAAGTGTTCCAAGAACGAAAATAGAATTATTATCGAAGAAGTTATCGCGGGTTCATCCGCTGAAAAAGCAGGTTTGCTAAGCGGTGATGAAATAATTGCTGTTGACGGAAGCCGCCTAAGCTACGAAGAAGCAGAAAAACGCATTCGTGAATTAAAAACCGGCGAGAGAATAACAGTTACAGCTTTCAGGAATAATAAACTTATCGAAGCCAAGCTAAGTATGGAAGAAATAAAGCTTTCAAATTATAAGCTTGAAATGTCGGCAAGTCCCACAGCTTTACAGAAGAAGATCTATAACAAGTGGCTTGAGTTAAAATAATTTATTTTAAATTCCTTTGTTGGTGCTAATCTGCATGTGCAGTTTTTCACCAACAACAAGATTATTTGTTAATCCAGCCGTTCTTTATTGCTTCCGGTCCAGTTCAACAAGCCAGAGCGTACCTGTTCGCTCAACTGCGTCCAGCTGAATCGGGTTGGATTATATTCATCACCAAACAATACATATTGCATCGCAGTATTATTATCTCTTACATCAACAATAATAGTATATCTTTCCATTTTTGGGTCAATTCCAAGGTCATCCTGCAGTTTTACATAAATAGGGTCATCATCAGCATCAGCCAGAATGCGGAAGTACTTTGATGATTTAAGATCTTTCGTGTTTTTAGAAATTTTTGTGCCAGAACATGCGATAAGGCAAAAGGCAGAAATAAAAAGTGAAAAATATATTAATGTTTTCATTATGAATTTATAACAATTAAACAAATCTAAAGAGATGCCGAAACAAGTTCGGCATGACAAAAAATTACTTCAAAATTTGATTAACTACTTACCTACTCAACAACTCAACTACCTTACTCACTCAAAAGTTTCTCAATTATATCAGTAGTCTTAATTCCGTCTGCTTCGGCGTTGAAGTTAGTAATAAGCCTGTGTCTGAGTACTGGCTTTGCTACCTTTTTGACATCTTCAATTTCAGGGGAGTATCTTCCGCTGAGTATCGCATTTGTTTTTGCGCCAAGTATCAGGTACTGGGAAGCTCTAGGTCCTGCACCCCATTCAAGCCAGTCCTTAATGTATTTCTGTGCATTTGCTCCTGCAGGTCTGGTTCTGTTTACCAGGTTAACTGTGTATTCTATTACATTATCTGAAACAGGAACACGTTTTACAAGCTCCTGCAGCATGGTAATTTCATCTTTTTTTAATACTATATTCAGCTTTGGTGAATACATGCTGGTCGTATATTTGATAATATCCATTTCTTCCGATATACTTGGATAGTCAAGCCAGATATTGAACATAAACCTGTCAAGCTGCGCTTCCGGCAGGGGATAGGTTCCTTCATGTTCGATTGGATTCTGCGTTGCAAGTACAAAGAACGGTTCATCAAGAGTATAGGTTGTTCCTGCAGCTGTTACCTTATGCTCCTGCATGGCTTCAAGTAATGCAGATTGTGTTTTAGGCGGTGTACGGTTGATCTCATCCGCAAGAACCATATTCGCAAAAACGGGTCCGTGAATGAATTTGAAGTTCTTGGAGCCGGTTGTTCGGTTATCTTCAAGGATTTCGGTGCCTATAATATCACTTGGCATAAGGTCAGGTGTGAACTGAATTCTTGAAAATTTAAGCTCTAAAACATCTGCCAGCGTTTTAACAAGCAGTGTTTTTGCTAGTCCGGGTACACCCACCAATAAACAATGTCCACGGGCAAGAATTGCTATAATTATCTGGTCAACAATAGCATCCTGACCAACAATAACTTTTGCCACTTCACTTTTCAGCTCCGTAAATTTGCTGTTCAGGTATTTAACCATCTCAACATCATTCATTGCGGAATTACCATTAGTGCTTACAGAAGGCTTTTTTGCAGCAGTTTTATTTTCTTCCATTAAATGTTATTTATGTATAAAGTCCATTTACTTGTTGCTTATACTAATTATTCATTACTCACTGCTAATTGCTAATTGATCTTGTTCCCGTCAGCATCAAATACCTGTACCTCGCCGAATTTTGAAAGCTTATCTTTTACGGCACCTGCATCACCTGAAACTACAATTGTGATGTTTTCAGGTTTGATGTAATTTTTAGCTGCATTCAGTATATCCTGTTTTGTCAGTGCGTTTATAGCGCTTATGTATTTACTGTAATAATCTTTCGGCAGATTATATAGTTTCAGGTTAATTACTCTTGATGCTACAGCATTGGCTGTTTCAAGCTGCAGCGGAAATACACCTGTCATATAGTTCTTTACAGTTGTCAGCTCTTCATCTGTTATTTCTTCAGTTGTAATCCGTTTAAGCTCTTCTATGATCAATGTAACAGATGTATCGGTTACTTCATTCCTGACATCAGTATCCACTGAAAAATCACCTGAATACAGGTGCGGATTAAAATAGCTCCTTGCGCCGTAGGTGAAACCGTGTTTTTCGCGCAGATTGTAGTTTATCCTTGAGCCAAAATATCCGCCAAGTATGGTATTCATTATTGTTACTGCGATAAAGTCAGGATTGTTCCTTGGAATTCCAATATGCCCGACTCTCAGGTTTGACTGCACAGCGCCCGGTTTGTTGATTATATATACTTTTTTTGCCGAGCTGTTCTCATCAAATTTATAAGAATTTACCCTGTTTATTCCTTCTCTAGGCAGCTTGTTGAATTTCTCTTCAGTTATTTTCAGGGCTTCTTCTTTTGTAATATCGCCTACAAATGCAATTATAAGGTTACCTGAATAATAATTCATTTTATAAAATTCCTGCAGGTCAGCTTTTGTGATCTTTTTCACAGTTTCTTCTGTGCCTTCAGCTGGATTTGAATACGGCAGAGTTCCGTAAACCACTTTATTAAACCTTTTATCGCTTAAATGACCTGCATCATCCTTACCCTGTAATATTGAAGATAATCTCTGCTCTTTTACACGTGAAAGCTCTTCATCTTCAAAAACCGGGTTCTGGGCAACATCAGCAAGAATTTCAATTCCTGTATTCAGATGTTTCCTGAGTACAGATAACGAAATGTAGCTTCCGTCCCAGTCACTGCCGGCATTTATACTGCCACCTACAAAATCAATTTCTTCAGCTATTTGTGTTGCTGTTCGGTTGGATGTACCTTTGGTCAGCATTTCAGCTGTTAGTGAGGCCAAACCGTATTTATCGCCGTCATAAAATGAGCCGGCATCTTTAAATACCATTCTGACCGATACTGCAGGTATCTTGTTATTTTCAATTACAAGTATATTTATTCCATTTGGTAATGTTGTATCAAAATATTCCGGAAACTGTACATCTTTGGGCGGACCCGGTTTCGGGGGTTTTGTCCTGTCCAATACATCATCCTGGGCTGTAATATTATTGCTCATATATATTATTAATAATAAAAAAAATATGATTTTAAGTTTAAACATCAACGTATTTAATTTTTTGAAAATTTATTCTTTTCTTCCTTCGGAAGATATTCAAGTATAACCCTGCCGCTGCCTGATAGATATTTTTTTGCGGCATTTTGAATATCATCAAGGGTTACAGACATATATCTGCTTAAGTTTGAGTTTATCATTCCCGGTGTATTGTAAAAGGTTTTGAAGTGTGAAAGCATATCAGCTTTTGAAAGATTTGTCTGAAGCCTGTAAATATTCCGGGTTTCAATCCTGTTTTTTATCTTGGTAAGCTCACGTTCTGTGATCTTTCCTTCAACAGCGTCATTAAATATCCTGTCTATTTCATTCTGCACTTCATCTATTCTAACACCAGGCAGCAGAATTGCATAATAATGCAGCAGACCTGTTAGCTCTCTGCCTTCAACCCAGCATCCAATATCAGATACCATCTGTTTTTTATATACCAGCTCATTATAAAGCCTTGAGCTTTCACCCGTCGAAAGTATATCTGTTAATATATCAAAAACAAAGAACTCATCAGAATTTTCTTCAGGTATTTTATAAGCACCAAAAAGTCCGGGAAGCTGAACATCGTCATAAATAACTTTTCGGATTTCCTTAGCAATTGGTTTATCTGTGAAACTTACTCTTTTTTTCAGTTCATCCTGATCATATTTACCGGAGGATACGGGTCCAAAATATTTTTCAGTCAGCCTTAAAGCTTCCTCCGGTTCGAAATCACCGGCTAAAGTCAATACAGCATTATTGGGAACATAATATTTCTCGTAAAATTCTTTTACATCAGCTAAAGCAGCTTTCTTGATATCATTTACATTCCCGATAGTATCCCAGCTGTAACCGTTGTTATCAAAAAGCAGGGGTGCGAATTTTAGGCTGACTGAGCCGTACGGCCTGTTATCAAAAACCTGTTTTTTCTCTTCAATTACAACGCCTTTTTGTACCCTAAGGCTTTCTTCGGTAACTGAAAACTCAAGCATCCGGTCAGATTCCAGCCATAAACCAAATTCCAGCTGGTGAGAAGGGGTTAACAGGTAATAATTGGTCTTATCTTCTGTGGTGTATGCATTATTTTCGCATCCTGCCTGAAGTGAAAGCCTGTCATAGTCACCGGGCGGTATGTTCTTTGAGCCTTCGAACATTAAATGCTCAAAAAGATGAGCATAGCCGCGTTTATCTTTATCTTCATTTTTAGAGCCGACATGGTAACATAAATTTACAGCTACGGCGGGAATAGAATTATCCGGGGCTAAAATAATCTTTAAACCGTTTTTTAATGTGTGTTCGCTGAATATAACCTGTTTATCTGTGATCGTTTCCTGCAAAATATTCCGCTTATTTTCTATTGAACTTATAAAGTTTTGAACCGGATATTTACTTCCGGATTAATTAATTTTTTTATCTTTGTTTGGCAGGTAAGTTAAAACAACCCTGTTGTTTGAGCTTAGATATTTTTTTGCAGCATTTAAAATATCCTCTTTGCTTACACTTAGGAATTCATCAATATGAGTATTAATAAGTGAAGTATTTTTATGAAAGGTCCAGTAGGAAGCAAGCATATCTGCTTTTCCCATTATAGTCTGCATCCTGTTTATGTGATCGTTTTCCAGGGCATTTTTTGTTTTTTCAAGCTCGGTATCATTTACATGTTCTGTAGTAATTGAATTAACTATAGAAGTAAGCCTGCTAATCAGGGAATCAGGATTTGTATCTTTAAATCCGGTGGCATAAACTATGAACATGCCACCAATTTCATTATCCCAAATGAAGGAACCTGCAGATTTAGCTGATTTGTTTTCATAAACTATATCTTTATATATCCTCGAGCTTCTTCCGTCGCCAAGTATCATTGAAAGTATTTCGAGTGCCTGAATATCCTTATCAGTAGTTCCGGGGATCTTATAACCAATATAAACCGCGGGAAGCTGCACATTATCGTAAATCACATCTTTAACTTCACCCTGGTTGAAAATAATTTTAGCGTATTTGTTCTTAATAGTATTTGCAGGTTTAATATCACCGAAATATTTTTTAACCAAAGAAGCTGTCTCATCGTAATCAATATCACCTGAAACTACAACTACTGCATTATCAGGTGAGTAGTATTTTCTGTAAAATTCCTGTGCGTAATTTAGGTCAGCGCTGTTAAGGTCTTCCATTGAGCCTATTGGAATCCATTCATACGTTTGTCCCTTAAAAAGCCTTTTCATCATTTCTCCCCATCTTGAACCATATGGAACGTTATCATATCTTTGCCGCTTTTCTTCTTTAACAACTTCACGCTGATTATCAAAGTTTTCCTGTGTAACCTGCAGGGTTGCCATACGGTCTGATTCCAGCCACAAAAGCAGTTCAAGCTGATTACTTGGTGCAGTCTCAAAATAATTTGTTCTGTCCTGGTTGGTAGTACCGTTCAATGTGCCGCCTGCATTTTGTATATAGTTGAAATGATCGGTTTTACCTACATTTTTTGACCCCTGGAACATCATATGTTCAAACAAATGCGCAAAACCTGTTCTTCCCGGGTCTTCATCTTTTGCACCAACATGATACCAGATATCAACGCTTACTATAGGGTTAGTATTATCTTTATGAAGTATAACATGTAAACCGTTATCAAGATCAAATTCCCTGAATTCAATAGCTGAAATCTGGGCAACAAGGCTTTCACTGTTAGAAATTAACATGATATATAAAATAATTGTTAAGAATTTTACCATTTTTTGAATAAATTTCGGGTATTTAAGCAAAATAACTATGTGCTTTGTAATAAAAAAGCTAAAAAAATGAATAATTTTTAAATTTTTTGTTTTGTATATTTGTAGATAAATGTATAAATATTATACAGTAATACATCCTGCTCTTTAATTTTTAACATTTATACAATGTTAAGTTAACCACAGTTAAATAACATTATTTTGCTTTATAGAATTGCATAAATTATTGTAGATTCATTCCGGCACTTATTATATATGTAATGACTGATCTAAATTAAGTTAAGGTAAATTGAACAAAGATTTTTTTTACATTTCGAACCTTATAAGTCTATCAAGATTTTTATTACTGGGTATTTGTTTGTATTTCCTGTTAAATGATGACTATCTTTTAACCTGTATTATGATATTTATAATATGGTTAAGCGATCTGCTTGACGGGTATTTTGCAAGAAGCAGGAATGAAATAAGTGAGCTTGGAAAAATTATCGATCCGCTTGCTGATAAAACAACTGTAATTGCACTTGTAATTGTTCTGTTGTTCAAAGGAATAATTCCGCTTTGGTTTGTAATAATCACTGTATTGCGTGATGCGGTTATACTGGCAGGGGGTTTATATTTAAGTTCTAAAAAGAACATAGTATTACAATCAAACTGGACAGGTAAGCTTGCTGTATTTTTTATTGGAAGTGCAATTTTTACTTCAATTTTAACAATAGGGGCCAAAAACGGTCAGTTTGGAAATTTTCTTTCCTATCATAGTGAAATTACGGAACTTTTATATACTGTTTTGCTATTTATTTCTATAGTGCTGGCTATATTGTCTTTATTATCATATTTTCAAAGATTTATCAAAAATAAATAATTTTTAACTTATTAAAATGGAGAGGGATATGGAATCAACAACAGAAAAGAAACTGCGTGTTAGGACATTAACAAAAAAAGATATTGAGATCAAGCTGGCGAAAAAGTTTGAAGGAAGGAAAATTTCTGAAAAGGCTGCAGTTGACGCTTTGTTTGACAGTATCAGAGAGCTTCTCATGACTGCAAGTCCTGACCTGAGAATTGAGATCCGTGATTTTGGTGTATTCGAAGTTAAAACAACAAAACCAAAACCTAAAGCCAGGAATCTGAAAACAGGGGAATTTGTTTTTGTACCGGCAAGAAAAAAAATGCACTTTAAACCCGGAAAATTACTTAAAGAATTCCTCAAAAAACCTTTAGACTGATCTTCTTCAGAAAATTTTTATCTGAAGCCCGGTAATTGCTGCTGAAAGAATAAAATTTTAAAATTCAAACTACAAGAGTTTTATAAAATGCTTTTGTAGTTTGAATAATTTTATTTTATATTATCAGTAAATTTTTTTAATAAATATCTGCGTTCTGTTATGGCTAAAATATTAGGAATCGATCACGGTATTGTCAGGGTTGGAATAGCTGTTTCAGATGAATCTTCTACTATAGCTTTCGGCAGGGAAGTCCTTCCCAATAATAAAGAAATTTTCAAGCGGATCCTGAAATATATTAATGAAGAAAACATTTCTCTCATTGTGATCGGCTATCCGCTTACTTTAAAAGGTGAGCGCTCTGAACAAACCAAAGAAGTCGAAAAGTTTGAAGCTGAGCTGAAAAAAGTCCTGAAGGAAACTCAGTTTTCTAATACAGGTATTATTAGGTGGGATGAAAGATTTACTTCTAAAATGGCATCTGATTCAATGCTTGAGTCCGGAATGAAAAAAAAGAAAAGGCAGCAAAAAGGAAATCTTGATATCATATCTGCATCAATAATGCTTCAAAGCTATCTTGATAGCCGTAAAAAGGAACTTATCATTAACCCTGCGCATTTCTGAACTAATTAATAAAGTTTTTTTGCAGTGAAAAATATTACAACAAATAAGCGGTTAACGCTGTATGAGCTTAATGAATTGATCGAGGCAGGTGAGAACCAATACACTGAATTCAAACGCAAGTTCACAGAGCCTGAAAAAATTGCCAAAGAAATGCTCGCATTCGCTAATACTCATGGGGGGAAAATCCTGTTCGGAATAGATGATGACAAATCTGTTGTAGGAGTTGAAAGCGAAAAAGGAGAGATTGAATACATTCATCTTGCTGCGAAATATTTTTGTGAACCGGAGATCAGTTATTCCCTGGATATCATGCATATTTACAGAAAAGATGTGATCGTTGTTAATATTCCGGAAAGCTTTCAGAAACCTCACCGGCTTATAGAGAACGGGAAATCAGATGATGATGAAACAAAGGTATATATCAGGGTAAAAGATAGATCTGTTCAGGCTTCCAAAGAAACGATCAAAGTGTTAAAAAAGCTGAGACAAGATGCTCCTCCGCAGATAATAAATCTTGGGGATAAAGAGAAAGCGCTGCTCGAATATCTGCAGAGCCATGATAGTGTTACACTTAAAGAATTCCGTGAATTCCTTAATCTTTCCAACCGCCGCGCAAGCAGGATACTTGTAAATCTTGTAAGAGCTGATATAATAAGACTGCATAACCACGAAAAAGAAGATTTTTATACTTTAAATTGAAATAAAATTATATTTTTTCCTAAAATACCCGCTAATGCGGGTTTTTTTATTTTTACTGGTATTGACACTTCCAATAAATTAATCTATATTTGTAGTACTTTAAAAGTACTATGAATTATGGATAAAAAAATTATAATTGATAAGTTTAAATCAATTGGGTTTAAAGAATTTGACGCCAAAGTATTCATTGTTCTGATGAAGGGGATTCCAATGAGCGTTCCCGAAATTGCCGATGAAGCCAAGCTGCTCAGAAATTCCATTTATGATACTTTAAAACATTTTGCTGAAAAAGGCTATTGCAATATAATAGAAACCAACACAACTCTTAAATACCAAATAATTAATCCCGAAGTGATCATAGGCAAACTTGAGAAGGATTATAATGAAAACCTGAAAAACAAGATTTCAGTACTTAAAGATACGTTTGGAGAGCTTGAATCTTTTTATAAACAGAATCCTGCGGAAAGCGATGATAAAACAGATAATGTTGAGCTAATAAGGGGCTTCAATAAGCACCGTGTATTAAAATATATGGGTCTGATAAAAAGTGCTAAAAAAGAAATTCTCTCTATGAACAGGCTAAAAGGTATTGTAACAGATGATATCAATGATTTCAGTTTGAATTTTATTAAAGGGGGCGGATCGATCAGGTCACTTTATAAAATAAGCCTGGATTTTCGTGTTAAAAAGGGTGATAAAACCGTAAACGCTTCAAATGATGACCTTCTTAACATTTGCCGTGTATTCGAAAGTTATGGCGAGCAGGTAAAGCTGACATCAATAGAGATTCCCAATATGGTAATTATTGACAGGGAAAAAGTATTTGTAAATTTAGCCGGAGACCCTGGTTCACAAAAAAACAAACAAACTGACCTGGTAATAAATGACAGGCAATATGCGGAAAATATGTACGACCTGTTTGAAAATTACTGGGAAAGATCAGCAGCACCGTCAGAGTTTCAGGAAATAATAATAAGTATTAATAAACCTTCAGGAAAAATTTAATATGATAAAGACCATATTAGCAGCATTATTTATAACGGTTTCATCCGCATTCGGTCAATGGGTAGAAATGCCTTCACCAACAAGCGCTGATCTTAAGCGGATACATTTCGTTAATTCCCAAACCGGTTATATGATAAACCAATTCTGGATGTTGAGTGCTATAATATATAAAACAACAAATTCAGGGTTGACATGGGATTCAACTTCCATTCCTGATCCTGCAAATGACATATTCTTCATAAATGAAAATACCGGCTGGTTAGCCGGAGGTTCTGCAACTGTTATCGCGCCGGCAAATGTTTGGAAAACCACTAATGGAGGGGCGTTATGGTTTTCAGCGGAATTGATCGATTCAATAAACTGCAATTCAGTTTATTTTGCAGATGCCTTAACAGGGTTTGTTACTGCTAACGGTAATAATGGTATTCCGCATATTTTCAAAAGTACTGATGGCGGAATTCAATGGAATGAAATAACAGGCGTATTGGATGAAAGCAACTTTATACATTCAGTTTTTTTTGTTAACCCAAACACAGGCTGGTTTACAGCCAAAGAAGGCACCGGCAACGATAACAGGAACGTAATTTTCAGAACCACCAATAGCGGTACCAACTGGGTGAAATCCAATTTTCCGGGATTCTTCGGCGGCCACGTCGCAAACTTACATAACATACAGTTTCTGAATCCCAATACAGGCTACGTTGGCGGGTATGTGAATGTTTGGTACAAAGGCGGTGTGCCTTTCCCGAAATTTTTCAGCACAACAAATGGCGGAATGAACTGGATAGATTTAGAAATACCTGAGATTCCACCGTACATGCACTATCTATTATGCATGCATTTTATAAATATTGATACAGGATGGATTGCGGGAAACAGAGGGAATATATTAAGGACAACCAATCGTGGTTTGAACTGGGAATTGCAGCATACCGGATTGCCAACAAATGTTACCCTTTACGATTTGAATTACAGTGAAGGAAATTTATGGGCTGCGGGAAGATATGGTACTTTGCTTAAAACAACAAATGGCGGTGTATCCACTAATGTAACAATAACCGGTACAGTGAAATACAGCGATAACGGCATGCCTGTAACAGGCGGTTATGTAAAGGCTATAAAACATTCTGAACTCGGCGGAGAAGTAATAGTAATTGATTCCGTAGGGATACAGCCAAACGGAACTTACACTTTACCGAATATTCCTCCAGATACAATAGACCTTATGGCATTTGATGACGATGAGATATCGTACAGCGTTTCATTTGTTCCAACTTATTATCCTTCAACAATATTCTGGGAAGATGCACAGCAAATTTATACTGATTCCAATCTTACCGGAATCGATATAGGTGTATTCAGGGTAACCAATGACCAGCAAACAAATATAAGTGTTTTAGGGGGTGTTTATTTTAATGGAGATAATTCTGTTTTGACAGGGATCGATAATGCATTTTTATATGCCCGGTTCGGGAATATTTACCGTTCTTTTGGTATCACAGGTAACAGCGGTACTTATGAGATCAAAATGATGCCGCCCGGCCAGTATGAAATAGTCTGCAGCAGAATGGGTTATGAATCAAAATCCAGGTTTGTAACAATTGAAAGCAATAATCTTACAGATATTAATTTTTATTACGGAGACCTGACGCCTGTCAGCGGAGATCCTGAATTACCAAAAGAATTCTCACTTTCTCAGAATTACCCGAATCCATTCAATCCTAAAACTGTTATACAGTTTTCATTGCCCTACCGTACAATGGCAGAGCTGGTAATTTACGATATGATGGGCAGAGAGGTTTCAAAGGCTGTAAATAAAGAGCTTACTGCCGGGAAATATGAAATTGAATTTGACGCTGCAAATCTAAGCAGCGGTTTGTATTTCTACAGGCTTAAAGCCGGGGAATTTACTGAAACGAAAAAAATGGTGATCTTGAAGTAGGGAACCAATTAATAGGAATTTTGCTTTTTATTTATGTAATCTATTAGCTATATTTGAACTGTAGGGGTGCTTTTCAATAGGAAGGCTGAGATCAAACCCTTGTCATGCAAAGCATGACTGAAACCTGATCCGGGTAATGCCGGCGTAGGAAAACAGAATAAAACCGTTTATCCTGTATCTATTTTCCTGCACCGGAAAACAGAAGTAAGGTAAACGGTTTTTTATTTACGGAAATATGTTATAAAAAGAAATTGAAAATTAAAATATATAACCTCGAGCGGTTATTAACGGAGTAAATATGCAAGAATCAAACTCAAACGGTAACGGGATTCATACCAACGGGAACGGGGCTAATGTAAATGGCAATGGTTCTAACATGAATGGTAACGGCAAAGAAAAGCTATCACATGATTATGTTATGCCTAACAGTAAAAAAGTATATGTTAAAGGCAAATTGTTTAAAGACGTGAACGTTCCGTTCAGGGAAATTTCCACATCGCCAACCAGGCTGCATGATGGAACGCTTGAAGATAACGGCTCAATTAAAGTATATGATACAAGCGGCAAATGGGGAGAAGAAGGCGCAAAAAATGATCCAACCAAAGGTTTGCCCGCAATAAGGCTAAAATGGATTAAAGACAGAAATGACGTTGAAGAATACGAGGGCAGGAATATTACTCCTATTGATAACGGTTATTCAACAGAAGAAGAGATGAAAAATGCCGGCAGCAGCAAAAACGGTAAGCTTGAATTTTATCCGGGGCTCCGCAGAAAACCGCTGAAGGCTAAAAACGGTGCAGCGGTTACGCAAATGTATTATGCCAAAAAAGGTATCATTACTCCTGAAATGGAATATATTGCGATTCGCGAAAACCTGGGCAGAGAGGCGGCAATGGATTATGCATTGTACGATGACTTAAAACGCAATGAGCTTAACTGGCAGCATAAAGGTGAATCATTCGGCGCGAAGCTGCCTGATTATATTACACCGGAATTTGTCCGCGATGAAGTCGCAAGAGGAAGAGCAATCATTCCCGCAAACATTAATCACCCTGAAAGCGAACCGATGATTATCGGGCGGAATTTTTTGGTTAAGATCAACGCGAATATCGGTAACTCCGCAATATCATCATCTATTGACGAAGAAGTTGAAAAGCTTCGCTGGTCTATAAAGTGGGGAACTGATACTGTGATGGATCTTTCAACCGGTAAAAACATCCATGAAACAAGGGAATGGATAATACGTAATTCACCCGTGCCGATAGGCACTGTACCAATTTACCAGGCACTTGAAAAAGTGAATGGCAAAGCTGAAGAGTTGACATGGGAAATTTACCGTGATACATTAATTGAACAGGCTGAGCAGGGAGTGGATTATTTCACTATTCACGCCGGAGTACTTCTGCGTTACATTCCGTGGACAGCGAACCGTTCATGCGGTATTGTATCACGCGGCGGCAGTATTATGGCAAAATGGTGCCTTGCTCATCATAAGGAAAGTTTTCTCTATACAAATTTCCGCGAAATTTGTGAAATTATGCGCGCCTATGATGTTTCATTTTCACTCGGTGACGGGTTAAGACCAGGCGCAATTGCTGACGCTAATGATAAAGCGCAGTTTGCTGAGCTTGAAACACTTGGTGAGCTTACTCATATTGCATGGGAAAATGACTGCCAGGTTATGATAGAAGGTCCGGGTCACGTGCCAATGCATCTCATCAAGGAAAATATGGATAAACAGCTTGAAGTGTGCAAAGAGGCTCCGTTCTATACGCTCGGACCCCTGACAACTGATATTGCTCCGGGTTACGATCACATCACAAGCGCAATAGGCGCTGCTATGATTGGCTGGTACGGAACAGCGATGTTATGTTATGTAACTCCTAAAGAACATTTAGGCCTGCCGAATAAAAAGGATGTTAAAGACGGCGTTATAACTTATAAGCTGGCTGCTCACGCTGCTGATCTTGCAAAGGGTCACCCGGGTGCACAGGTAAGGGATAACATGCTTTCCAAGGCAAGGTTTGAGTTCCGCTGGGAAGACCAGTTTAATCTCTCGCTTGATCCTGAAACAGCGCGTGAATTCCACGATGAAACACTTCCCGCCGAAGGCGCGAAACTTGCGCATTTTTGCAGCATGTGCGGGCCGCATTTTTGCTCAATGAAGATCACAGAAGATGTAAGGAAATATGCTAAAGAACTTGGCGTAAAAGAAGAAGATGCACTCGCAAAAGGAATGGAAGAAAAGAGCAAAGAGTTTGTTGATTCCGGCGCTGAAGTTTATGTGAAATAATTTTATTTTCCCCGCGTAGGCGGGGAACTCAAAGTTTATTTATTCGTTTATCTGAAAATTATTGAGAATTCTTGAAAACAATTTTTAAGTACATAAATTTTTACTTCTTTGCAGTTATAATTTATTCCAATTGCACAGTACTTATTTCACAGGAATTGCCCAAAGGTGCAATACAGGTTATTCCTGAAAGCATTGTATGGGTTAACGCTCCGCCATCGCTTCCTGCGGGCGCAATGATAAGTGTGCTCGAAGGCAATCCGCAGCAGGAGGGAATTTTTACAATGCGTGTAAAATTCCCGCCCTTTTATAAACTGCCGGCGCATACGCATCCAAAAGATGAAAGGGTAACAGTTTTGGAAGGCGCAGTTTATATTGGCTTCGGGAATTCAATTGATACATCAAATGCCCGGAAGTTTACAATTGGTTCATATTATTTAAACCCTGTTAACGAAGCGCATTATGTTTTTACTGGTGAAGAAGGTGTAACATTCCAGGTAACTGGTATGGGTCCATGGGGACTTGAATATACTGAAGTAAAAAGTAAATAACTTTTTGAATATAATGAGTAACACAATTATCATTGGCGGCGGTATAATCGGCCTATCTCTAGGATGGCAGCTCGCCAAAAAGGGAATTAACGTAGAAATACTTGAGCGCCATATAGCCGGAAGAAGCGCCAGCTGGGCTGCTGCAGGTATGCTTGCTCCGCAGGCAGAAATGGGTTTTGAAGATATAGAACTGTTTTATCTTTGCCGTAAAAGCCTGGATATGTACCCCCGTTTTGTTGAAGAATTATATGCCGATAGCGGTATTAAAGTTGAGCTTGAAAAAACAGGATGCATTCTTCCCGGATTTGACAGGGATGATGCTGAAAGGCTTCGCAGGCTGTATGACTTCCGCGAAAAGATAGGTATGCCGGTACTCTGGCTAACAGGCAGCGAAGCCAGAGAAATTGAGCCATTCCTCTCACCGCGCTGTACCGGCGCTATATGGATTGAAGATGACGCTCAAATAAATAACCGGTTATTGCTTGATGCTCTTAAGACCGCGTTCCAAAAATGCGGCGGCAAATTATATGAAGAGCATAATGTAGAAAATATTAATATCACAAACGGCAAAATTGAAGGAGTCAGTGTTCACGGCAAGGACCTGAAGTTTGAAAATATAATTGTTGCAGGCGGTGCTTGGTCAAAACAGATCCCGGGATTACCGGAAAATCTGCAGCCGCCTGTTAGGCCTGTTAAAGGGCAGATCATAAATTTGAGATTGAACGATTCATGCCGTGTAACAAAAGTTGTCAGAGCTCCTGATGTATACCTGCTGCCTAAAAGTGACGGGCGGCTTATTCTGGGCGCCAGTGTTGAAGAGCAGGGATATGATACCGATCCGACTGCAGGAGAAATTTTCCGGCTGCTTGAAAGAGGCTGGGAAGCAGTGCCTTCAATTTATGACCTTTCAATTGAATCAATAGATGTTGGGTTAAGACCCGGCAGCCGTGACCATATGCCGATTATAGGCGATTCAGAAATAGAAGGCTTGTATTTTGCCACAGGTCATTACCGCAACGGAATATTATTAACACCAGTGACAGCTTTTGAACTAAGTGATTGGATAGCTTCCGGCAAAAAAAGCGAAGCATTGAGTGGTTTCGGGATTGAAAGATTTTACAAAGAAACTGTATAAGAAAAATGAATATTAAGATAAATGGCGAAGTTCTGGAACTTGAGGGAAAAATGAATTTAAGTGATTTTGTTGCTTTGAGGTTAAACGGAAAAGAGCCACGCGGAATAGCCGTAGCTGTAAATGATATGATCATTCCAAAGAGTAAATGGAATGAAACTATGCTGAATGAAAATGATAGTATTGAGATAGTACATGCTGTACAGGGCGGGTAGTTTTGTCACCCTGAACTTGTTTCAGGGTCTGCTTCAGTAATAACATTTTAAGATGCTGAAAACGATTTAGCATGACAATATAAAAATTATGAGTAACCTAACAATAGCGGGAAAAGAGTTTAAATCACGATTAATAGTGGGTACTTCACGTTACCCTGATCCGCATACAATGCTTCAGTCACTCGAAGCAAGCGGAACGGATTTTATTACAGTTTCAATACGCAGGCTTAATTTAAAAAGCGCTGACGGACAGGAAAGCATCATGAATATGATTGACAGAAACAAATACTGGATACTGCCAAATACTGCCGGCTGTTTTACAGCTAAGGAAGCTGTGCTCACAGCGCAGCTTGCGCGCGAAGCGCTGGAAACTAACTGGGTTAAGCTTGAAGTAATTGGTGATGATGAAACATTATTCCCTGATGTTACAGAGCTGTTGAAAGCTGCAGAGCAGCTTCTTGCGGATGATTTTATTGTGCTGCCATACTGCAACGATGACCCGATAACTTGCCGCAAGCTGGCAGATATGGGATGCGCGGCTGTAATGCCCCTTGGCGCTCCTATTGGCAGCGGAATGGGCATACGCAATCCGTATAATATTCAAATTATCCGTGATCTGATTGATATACCTGTCATTGTGGATGCCGGTGTGGGTACAGCAAGCGATGCTGCGCTTGCTATGGAGCTTGGTGTAGACGGAATCCTTATGAATACAGCAATTGCCGGGGCTGAACACCCGGTTAAAATGGCACAAGCTATGAAACTCGCAATCGAAGCCGGCAGGCTCGCATTTGAGGCAGGCAGAATTCCGAAAAGACTTTACGCAAAAGCGTCAAGCCCGCTGGAAGGGTTAATTAATTCCTGATAAATAAATCACCTGAGAAATAAATTCAGCTTAAAATGAAAAAACTAACGTTTGTCATATTCTTTTTAATTTTTTCAGCTGCAGTTTCGTATTCACAGACATTTGACGGAGATTATATGCTTGGTGATTTCAAAGTAACAATTTCCCATGATGAACAATTTTATTACGTTACTTACAGTACAGATAATGTTAAACGGATTCTTCAATACGAAGAAAATACCCCGGCCAACGAGCAAATATGGCTTGAATGGGTTAATGCTAAACAAACAGGTACATATGTTATAAAGCAGGATTATTCCTCAGGAATATATACAGATTACAGAACACAGCAGGAATCATACTTTAAGAAAATCTACTAATAAAAATCAAAACATCTTCCATTCCCAAAAATAAACTGCCGTTCAGGCTTCTTGCAATTACTCCCGGAGAGGTTTCCGGCAAAACATTGCACAGGAAAATTATTTCGCTTTCTAAGTGCGGCATTAAAGCTGTGCAGCTTCGCCAAAAACATTCCACAACCGGCGAGGTCCTTGAGCTGGCAAAAAAACTAATGCGGAACGTGGATGGGAAAGTTACTAAAATAATTATTAATGATAGATTTGATATAGCATTGCTTGCAGGTCTCGGCGGCGTTCACGCAGTAACTAACGGCATCCCTGCCGGATATATCAAAAAATTCTGCAAAAGTATGATATCAGGAAAAAGTGTGCATTCCCTTGCAGAAGCTTTGCAGGCAGAAAAAGATGGATTTGATTACGTACTGTTCGGCCCGGTTTACAGGACTCCCTCAAAAGTAAAATTCGGTAAGCCGCAGGGTTTGGAAAAGTTAAGGATTGTGTGCAGTAAAGTTTCAATCCCTGTTATTGCTGTAGGTGGAATAAATCCCATTCGGGCTGAAAAATGCCTTAAAGCCGGAGCGTATGGTGTTGCTGCAATAAGCGATCTTTTTTATTCGCAAAATATTAAAGGAAATATATCGCATTACAAAAAAGTATTAGGAGAGTTGTAAAATGAAAAAGATCGGCAGATTATGCCTGATAACTGATACAGTGATTCAGAATAAATATTCACATATTCAGATTGCAAAAATGGCAATTAAAGGCGGGGCGGATATAATTCAGCTTCGCGATAAATCACTGCCAACAGGTGAGCTGATAAATATTGCAAAAAAAATATTGAAGCTTTGCAGGGAACATAAAGTTCTGTTTATAGTTAATGACAGAACAGATATAGCAATGGCTTCAGATGCTGACGGTGTTCATTTAGGCAAGGAAGATATCCCGGTAAAAGATGCCCGAAAGCTTCTGGGCAGCAGAAAAATAATAGGAGGTACAGCGCATTCAATAAAGGAAGCACTATTACGTCAAAAAGAAGGAGCAGATTATATAGGCTTTGGTCATATATATCCCACTAAAACCAAATATAAACCTGAAAAAGCCAAAGGTGTAAAATTGCTTACTGAAGTAGTGAAAAAAATAAAGATACCGGTGATAGCCATCGGGGGAATTTCACCCGCTAATATTGAGGATGTATTAACTTCAAATGTTCATGGAATTGCAGTTATCGGTTCTGTGCTTAATTCAAAAGACCCTGTAAAAGTATTAAGGGAATTAAAAAAGAAATTAATTTAGTAAAATTATGGCAATCAGCAAAGCAAAAAAATGTGTATTAACAATTGCAGGTTCAGATTCCGGAGCCGGAGCAGGTATTCAGTCAGATATCAAAACCTTTAAAAACCATGGTGTATACGGCCTTTCTGTAGTTACAGCCGTTACAGCGCAAAATACAAAGGGAGTGCAGTCATCTGTTTCAG
Source organism: Ignavibacteria bacterium (assembly GCA_017303675.1). Classification (NCBI taxonomy): domain Bacteria; kingdom Pseudomonadati; phylum Ignavibacteriota; class Ignavibacteria; species Ignavibacteria bacterium. The sequence continues at coordinate 758,716 of JAFLBX010000002.1, read as the reverse complement.
TAACAAAAAAACAGATAAACGCGCAAATGAAAAGTGTGTTCGATGATTTTGATATCAAAACAGCTAAGACAGGAATGTTAGCCGGTGCAGGTGCTATAGAAGTAATTGCCGGATACTTTAAACGTAAAAAAAACATAAAGCTTATTGTTGATCCTGTGATCTATTCAAAAAACTCGTTCGTTATGCTGAATAAGCAGGGAATTACGGCGCTGAAAAAGCTATTGCTTAAACAAACATACCTGCTTACTCCGAATATCCCGGAAGCTGAGATATTAACGGGATTGAAAATAGAATCTCTTGATGACCTTGAAACTGCCGCTTTGATGCTTTTTGAGCTTGGAGCGAAAAATGTACTTGTTAAAGGAGGTCATTTAAAACATTCAATAGGTTTACCGCTTGGAACAGATGTCCTGTTTGACGGCAAAAAATTTTATCTTTTTAACACTAATTATGTTTCAACCGGCAATACTCACGGGATCGGCTGCACTTTATCTGCGGCAATAACGTCAAATCTAGCTTTAGGATTCAGTTTAATTGAATCAATTGATAAAGCCAAAGGCTATGTAGTCAGATCATTAAAAAGAACTCAAAAGATAGGAAAAGGGTTTAATCCGGTAGAACAATAGTTTTTAAATTTTACAAAATTATGTTAAAGAATATAGATCTGAATAAAATTCTTAAAGAAGTTAAGTTTAACACCTCCCGCAGCGGCGGAAAAGGCGGACAGAATGTTAACAAAGTTGAAACCAAGGTAGAGCTCGTTTTCAATATTCCCGGCTCACTTGTTATTGATGATGAAATAAAAGAAACCCTGCAGAAAAAGCTCTATAATAAGCTTGATTCAGATCACAGCTTAAGGATAACATCACAAACCGAGCGAACCCAGCTTGGCAACAGGAAAAAAGCCATTGAAAAGTTCATCAAGCTTATAAATGCTGCATTGATAAAAGAAAAGATCCGCATTAAAACCGTTAAAAGCTACTCATCCAAACAACAGGTGCTGGAAGAAAAACGCAAACACAGCAAAAAGAAAGAGAACAGAAGAAAAAAAGACTTTGATGATGAATAACATATAACGAATTTCGTCAGTATTAACATTTAAACAGATATATTTTTACTCGAATTTTTTCATTAATTTAGCTATAATTCATCATCAAAGTTCCGGCTAAATATATGAAAACATTTATCAGATTCTTTATTTTGGTTTTTATAGCAGCTTTTTCTAATCCTTTCATTTCATATTCCAAAGATCATTTTGTCTATTACCAGGGCAGCAAATATTTTATGACTGAAAATAACGGTTACATTGCCGTCAAGTTCAGTGATAATACTCCACTGAGTGAAATGAATAAAGTAATCGGCACAATTTCACCGCTTATAGAAAGCCGGAATGATTTCAATGCTTCTTCCGTAGGTAGAAACAGGTATTCAGTTTCTGTTGTGAAGCTTAAAGCCGGGGTATCTGAAAATTCGTATGCGGTTCAGAATATTGCGGAATCTATGCGGAGTTTCGGTAGTGTGAACTATACAGGTATGTGCTACAGGTATAACGATAAGGTCCTGCATTTCTCACTTGGCGAAGTGATAGTTAAATTCAAAAATAACGTTTCAAGCTTTGATATCAGTAATCTCAACAGGTTGTTTAAAGCCACTATTATTGAAAAGATCAACGGGTTTGAAAATACTTACCTTGTATCAATAAATGAAAACAATAGTGATGATGTATTTGAGCTTTCAAATAAATATGCTTTAACGCAGTTCGTTGAATTTGCTCACCCTAATTTTTTAAGAAGTGAAATGCTGCTTGAAGCAGGAAATGAAAATAAAGGTCACAAGGATCACAAAAGTCATTCTTCAAATCAGAATTCACGATTAACACCAAATGATACATTGGTCCCGCGGATGTGGAACCTGAACAATACCGGTACTAATATTCCATTTGGTGTAGTTGGAACCCCCGGGTGCGATATGAATATGTTCAATGCCTGGGATATTACTACAGGTAATCCAAATGTAATGATAGCCATTGTTGATACAGGTATTGATACAAATCATACAGACCTGAGGCCGAATTTATGCGATCGAAATTTATGGTATGATGCATATGATAATGATCAGAAGCCATATGATGAATATTACCACGGTACCGGCGTAAGCGGTATACCAAGCGCAGCAGGCAATAATATTGCCGGTAATGCAGGTATCGCATTTTCAAGCCAGGTTATGCCGGTTAGAGTATTTGGACCAGCTCCAGCCGGATTTACAACTGATCTGATTCTTGCCAAAGGATTGAATTGGTCATGGCAGCACGGAGCATGCGTTATTAACTGCAGCTGGGGAGGCGGAATCCCGGGCTCATTAATTACCTTTGCAATACAGAATGCCGTAAATTACGGCAGGAACGGAAAAGGGGCAGTTGTTTTTGGAGGTGCAGGTAATGCCGATACTAATGTTGTAATATATCCTGCTTCAATGGATGAGGTGATAGGTGTAGGCGGATTGAGTCCGTGTTATGAGCGCAAAAGCAGAACAAGCTGCGATAATATCGGTGGCTTTCAGGATTGGGGCGCATGTTACGGTGAAGGAATGGAACTTGTAGCTCCTTGCACATTTATTGGTACAACAGAGCTTGGCGGCGGTTGGTGTGTTTGCGGAAACGGAACATCTGATTCATCACCAATGGCAGCAGGCGTTGCAGCTTTGATGATAAGTAAAAATATTAATATTTCGGGTGATTCAGTTAAGCTAATAATGGAAAAATATGCAAGGAAGGTCGGTAATTACAGCTACAATGTTCCAAAGGAAAACGGAATGTGGAATGAAGAAATGGGTTATGGAATGATCGATGCTAAAATTTGTCTGGATATGACACCTGCGGGTCCGACTCAAATTTATGACCAGGTTCCGCCAATACTTACAATTTATCCTCCGGAAAGTAATGTATATACAACGCCAATTTCCGTTGAAGCAGTCATCACTGATAATGTGGGCTTAAATACTTCTTCATACGGACCGAGATTGTATTACAAGACTCTCCAGTCAAGTCAGATTCAGGTTATACCGGGATATAATGTATCAGGTAGCAGATATCGTTTTACATTCCCGGTGATTCCGTACAGTGAAGGATTATTCTATTACATCGCAGCTCAGGATGTAGTTCCTGTTCCGAATTATATTACTTACCCATTGGGTGGTTCTGGTGTAAATCCACCCGGAAATATTGCTCCGCAAAAGTTCATGTTTGTAAGGAATACCAATAAGTTTGATTCTTCTTTTGCAAGCAGTGATGTACCTATCAGAATTACTGCTGATAGGGAAACATCATTCGTTTCTATATTAAATAACCCAGTAAATAAAACCATACTTGATGTTAATGTACTGTTGAATGTGCAGCATACATTTGACGCTGATCTTTCTTTCAGCTTAATTTCTCCATCAGGCACTGAGATTATTCTTGCAGGCGGCGTTGGAGTTGACGGAAATGATTTTACCGATACATATTTTGATGATGAAGCGCCTGTTGCAATTGATAGCTCCGCGGCTGCGCCGCCCTTTACAGGGGTATTCAGACCTATTGATAAATTGTGGCTTTTTGATGGCGAAAATTCCCTCGGTCAGTGGAAGCTGCGTGTAACCGATAATGGTTTTCAGGATGGTGGTTTTTTGCTAGGCTGGAGCGTTATTTTTAAATATTCCACCGAAGGAAATAATGTTAATTTACCGGGTAATTTCAGCCTGGTAAAAAATTATCCAAATCCATTTAATCCCAAAACACGAATAATTTTCAACGTACCAAGAACTGCGAATATAAAGATCACCATTTATGATGCTGCAGGCAGGGAAGTAAAAACAATAATGAACGAACAGCGCACAGCTGCTCTGGAAGATTTTGTAGATTTTGATGCTTCGAATTTTGCCAGTGGTGTGTATTTCTATTCAATGCAGGCAGATGGAGAATTTATCGAAAGCAAAAAAATGGTTTTTGTAAAATAATTCCTGAAACCACCTGAGAATTACAATTATTTTTAAAATTGAAAAACGTTGTAAATTAATAGCTTAATAACCAATTAACTTACATACGTTAATAGAATTGTAGTTCTTAATAACAACTACACAAATTTTAAAAAAATATTTTTGCGAATTTTCTCACTCCTACCTAATATTTAAACAGCGAGTTATCATATTTACTTAAAGTAATGCTTTAATTTGTAAAATAGCAATGTATTGCATAAATATTTTTTTTAATATAGATTTGTTGTAGTTAAAGCTACAACAAAAACATTATGGGGAAAGAAATCGAAAAACTGGAAAAGTTTGGCTTTAGCAATTATGAAGCCAGAGTTTTCTTCGCCTTGTACCAGGGTTCAATAATGAGCGCTGCAGAAGCAGCCAGGGAAGCAAAAATTCCGCGACCTTCAGTGTATGAAATACTGAAAAGTTTCTGCAAAAAAGGAATTTGTAACGAAATTCAAACACCATCAAAACAACTTTACGAAATAATTGATTCAGATGTTCTTGAAACAAAGATAGAAAATGAGATCCGTAAAGAAACTTCTTTAAGGCTTTCACTTCTTAAATCCACATTTAAAGAAATAAAACCTCTTTATAAGTCAAAATTTAAAAACTCCAAAACTGGTGATGTGGAGCTGATAAAAGGATTTAACAGGAACAGGGAAACCAAGTTCCAGGACCTGATTAAAAGATCAAAAAAAGCTATTCTTTACATGAACCGTTTTGAAGGCAATGTTTCTGATACCCTTGATTCAGAAACAAAGAATTTCTATAAACGTGGCGGCCAATTCCGTTCCATCTATGAAGCTAACGGCAACTTCAAGATCAAGATAAATAATGACTGGCAGGTTGTTTCAAAAGATCAGCTCATTTTGCTGTGCAAAAAATTTGAAAAACAGGGTGAAAAAATTCGCTTAAGCGATAACGTTCCGCAGATACTTGCTGTGTTTGACGGTAATACAGTATTCATAAGTTTATACGATGAAAGCGTTCCTAAACATGAACGTTCTGATATTATAATTCATAATAAGAGATTCGCAGGCTTTGTCACTGAAATGTTCGAATTATACTGGGATAAGTCTGAGAGTATTGAATCATTTGCAAAAACATTTATAAAAAATAATTAATTCAAAAAAATTCATAACTATTATCTATTAGGGGGATAAAAATCATGAAAGCTTTAAAACTATTTGTAGCAATATTTTTTATTTTAGCAGCAGTAAGAACAGTAACAGCTGAAGATTATACTTTAAGCGGAAAAGTAAGATACGCAGATAATAACGAAATAGTTACATCAGGTTTAGTAAGATTGTATACGCCAGAAGGTAATGTAGAAGCAGAAACAAACATAACTCCGGCAGGGGACTATATCCTTGTAGTACACCGTATTGTTACCGGTGCTGATGTTATAGGCATAGCCGATGATGAATGGGAAGATTTTGTACCGACAGGCTATCCTGATAAAGTTGATCCTGCTATGTTCACACATATTGATTTAACCGGTAACAGAACCGGAATGGATATATACGTTCAGCGCACAGCACAGAACAGACCGGGAGCTACAACAACAATCAGCGGTGTTGTTACCAATAATAATATTCCTGTGCCAAATGCAGTTGTTTATGCAAAAATGGGAAATGAATATTTTGGTTACGGAATTTCAAACAATGAAGGCAGTTATACAATTAAAAATCTGCCGGTTGGTGATTATATTTTAATTGCTCACAGGATCGGAAGCCAGTCTGAATCAATGAATATCAGCTTAACCGAAAATACAAGAGGCGGTTATAATTTTTCACTCAGATCTAAAACATCCGGTGTAAATAATCCATTTGTTTATTCACTTTCTCAGAACTATCCAAATCCGTTCAACCCAAATACCGTGATCAGCTATTCAGTAGCTAAAGAAGGTAATGTGACACTGAAAGTATTCAATGCTGCAGGTCAGCAGGTTTCTGAGCTTGTTAACATGGTTCAGCAGGCAGGTATATATAATGTGGAATTCAATGCTTCTTCACTTTCAAGCGGTGTATATTTTTATAAGCTCGAATCAAACGGCTTTACTGCTGTAAATAAAATGATATTAGTCAAGTAATAAAGCATTAACTGTTTAAATAATTTCTTATTGGGGGTTTCTACAGAATTACCTGTGGAAAAATTGAAACCCTGTAACCGGGTTACAGGGTTTCATCAATAACATACATGGAAAATAAGATCAAATACGAAATATCGGAAGCTGGTAATGTAACGGTAAAAGTTGTTGATATAATCGGTACCCCGGTACGGGTTATATTAAACGAACATAAAGATGCAGGAAGTTATGAGGTCAGCCTTGATGATGAAGCGTTATCCCCGGGGAAATATTATTATAAAGTGCTGTACACCGGTTTAAATGGTCATAACGGGCAGCATGTAAATCATAATAAAGGTGAAACCATTGCCTCCGGTCAGGTAAAAATAGAAGTATAATTCCTAATCTTATTTTTGGATTTTTGATCTAGAGATACTGATATTTTTACAGCAGTTGAGTTTAAATCTATACATAAGAACTAAGGATTCGTCATATCTTTCCATGAACGTATCTTCCACTTATCCTCAACAGATGTCCTTGCTAGGTTCATATCAACAAATCCGTAAAAATTAATAACATCATTCGGGTTAAAAGTTATTGTCAGGTTAAATCCGCGCTTAACATCAACAACCAGTGAATCGCCTTCCTGAAAAACTATATTGTTCCATATCAATCTCAGATCCTGTGTATTGGTAAATAAACCTTCAGTTGTCCTCATATCTGTTGCCCGGTCCCATGAAACATCAACTCCGAGATCGTAATCAAAGTAAGAAAATACAAAATCGGGAGCTAATGTCTGCCCGTATATACTGGTATCTTTGAAAGTGTAAGCGTATTTAAAGTTCTGAAATACACCTTCTATAGTTTTCTGGTCTGAAATAATATTCTCATTGGATTCACTGTTATCGATCCCAGGTGAAAAAGGATTGAAACAGCTTACCAGAAATATTCCGGTGCTTAATGCCAATAAATAAATAAGTATTTTACGGTTATTTCCCAATTAGATATTAATTGCTGAAATTGGCTTTAAATTCACTCCACGTAAAATCAGTGTCATTCTGCCTGAAATCTTCCCAGCGCCTTATATAAAACAATGCGTCACTTTCTGAAGCAAGTGTTAAGCTCATTCTGCCTTTTGATGATTTGGGAATGTTTCCCTGGTCATGCTGGAATACAAAAATGTAATCGGCCTGGTATTTCGCAGAATCACTGGAATACTGTGTCAGCCTTTCATTATCCAGGAACAGCACTGCTGAAGAATTACCGCCTTCCTGCCTGGATATCAGGTTATCGAAGTAATTCTTTTCGGCCTGCACACTCCAGTTATTGAATATAAACTCCCATTGCTGCTGAGACCTTGAATCAGGCACATAGCGGAATGAGTTCAATGATAAACATTTGAAATAATTATCCGAGTTCTTTTCAATTATTGAATAGCTTAAATTATCTATTACAATATCTGCAGAAGTAGGGGGGTAGAAAGTTGAACGGATGGTTTCAGGTTCCTCAGGGTCACGTGTTTCAAATATTCCGCAGCCCTGGTAAAAAATTACCAGTAAAAAATACAGCACTGTATATTTTACTGTCCTGTTGTGCATTACTTTATTTTTTGTGCAAGAATTATCATTCTTTCAGATGAAATTCTGTTGTATCTGCTGCCGGAATAATCACCGAAAGTCTTTATTATTTTCATCCCAGACTCTTTCATTGCTTCTTTTACCATTGCCAGTGAATATAATTTTATCATTTCACTGAACTCATTGATAGCAGGTGAGTTTTTTGATTTATTGTTCTTTATTATATAAATTTTTTTATAAACAGCATTGTTCTTTATTTCTCTAACCTGAATTATAACATTGCGGTTTCTTTTTTTTATATCAAACGGAACCAGGTTTTTTACCAAATTATCTTTATTGAGATAATCGAAGAAAAAATATCCTCCCTGCTTAAGGCTATTTGATATGCTTCTGAACACTTTGAAATTTTCACTGTCTTTTTCAAAATATCCGAAACTGCTGAAAAGATTTACAGCAAGGTCAAATTCATTTTTATGCTGTATGCTGCGCATATCCCTTATTTCGAACTTAAGAAGCTTATTTTGCTTCCTGTAATCTGTTTTCAGCTTCTTAACTGCTTCGCTTATCAGGAATGCTGAAAGATCGATACCCAGAACGTTATATCCTTTGGAAGCGAAGATCAGGCTGTGTCTTCCGTTACCGCAGGCAACATCAAGGATTTTAGAACCCTTTTTAAGTTTTAATGTGCGGAAGATAAGCCCTGCTATTTTTGCAGCATCTGTACTGTTCCTGTGTTTATAAAGCTCAAGGTATTCCTTGGTACTGAACCATTTTTTATACCAGTTTTCTGACATCTTTGCTGTTACAGCGTTATCCTTCCTTCAATTGCCTTGGCGATTGTTATCTCATCAGCGAACTCCAGGTCAGTACCCACGGGTATTCCCCTGGCTATTCTTGATATCTTTATATTAAGCGGCTTTATCAGTTTACTTAAATAGGTTATAGTGTATTCACCTTCAACACTCGGATTTAAAGCCAGTATTACTTCTTCAACATCTCCGCTTAATCTCATAAGCAGCTCTTTTACTTTGATATCTTCAGGACCAATCCCGTCAAGCGGTGAAATTATCCCGTGCAGCACGTGGTACTTACCTTTGAATTCATTCGTTTTTTCTATAGCGAAAACATCACCCGGCTCTTCAATTATACATATCGAATTACCGCTTCTTTTTTGAGAATCACAAATAGAACACGGGTCTGTTTCAGTTATATTGCAGCAAACGCTGCATAGCCTGATTTTTTCTTTCAGCTGCAGAAGTGCGCCTGAGAGATTTTCAACTTCTTCTGCGGGAGATTTAGCCAGGTACATAGCTATCCTGTTAGCGGTTTTCCTGCCAATACTCGGCAGCTTGGCAAGCTCTTCGGCTACTTTTTCCAGCGTTTCTGATGTCTGCATTTTATCTTTCTGTATAAATAATATTACATACCCGGCAAGTTCAATCCGGGAATATTGGGTATTAATCCTGATGTAGCTTTCTGCATTTCTTCCTGAGCCATTTTTTGAGCGGAATCAATTGCTTTGTTTACAGCTGCCACAATAAGGTCTTCAAGCATTTCGGGGTCATCCGGAGAGACTACTTCTTTCTCTATCTGTATCTTTGTTACCTGAAGCTTTCCGTTTGCGGTAACCTTAACCATTCCGCCTCCGGCTTCTTCTGTAACAAACTTATTTTCAAGCTCATTTTGTACTTCCTGCATTTTTTCCTGCATCTTCTGAACCTGTTTAAGCATCCCTGACATTGGGTTTAGCTTCATGTATCCTGCTCCTTACGAATAGATTAATTTTTTATATTTTGACAAATATAAGTAATATGAGGGTAAGTAAAAATGTAACTAATTTGCTTTTTCCTTATTATATAAATATCAGCAGTATTAGCGTTGTGCTATTCCTGTATTATATTGGAACTTTAAGTATCCTGTCTGTGATATCCCTGTTGATGGAAAGTATAACTTTTTTTCCGTTGAACATAAAAACCGATGCGTTAATTTCCATAAGCATCTCAGTCATATCTTTTTTATACTGAACGCTCTGAAAGTTGTGGTAATATCCTTTTTCGAGAGTAAGCTTTAAATTATCTTCACCCTGTTTTACATTTTTGGATATTGATTTCATAGAAAGTCCTATAAATTCATCGCGCTTAAATCCATACAGGTCGCAAGCCCTTCGGTTTACATCAATAACTGTCTCATCATCTGGAGAAAAGATCACAATGGCATCATGTGCCTGCTCGAAGAGCTTCCTGTACTGTTCTGCTGAGCTCTTTAGCTGAGATTCCATTGCTTCGAGCTCACCTATTTTTTTGTACAATTTCTGGTTTATCTGTGAAATCTCGGCTGTTCTTTCCTTTACTATCTGTTCCAGCTCTTCACGGGAAATTTCCTGGTTTTCTAAAGCGAAGGTATGAGAAGCTTTTTTAATCAGTGAAACAAACACTATTACCAGTATTAAAACACTTGCGCCGATACCCGCAAGGAATGAAATAAAAGCGAATTTAGAACCTTGTTCAGCAGTTTCTTTATTTCTTTCGAGATTTTTAAATTCTTCTTTTTTCATTTTATTCAGAAGATTTTTGATATCTATGTTTAGGATCTTTCCTTTATCAAAAATATTCTTGTGAAACTTCATATTTGTGCCTTTTATATCCTGCACCTCAATGCCATCCATAAACAGTGCGTATCTTTCAGTGATCATTGGCTTCAAAAGCTCTGCGTTTGCAAGCTGGTTTGAATTATCAAGAGAGTTTACTCTTAGCTGCTTCAGCAGGGAATCCATCCCGGTTTTGTTCCCTTGTATATCAGTAACATACTGCTTATCCCCGGTAAGGTAATATCCTCTTCTTGATGTTTCTGATTCATTTACCAGTGAATAAATATTATCCATTAATGCTGTCCGCTGAAATGTCAGCGATATAAAATCATGGTCTTCATTCTGATCTTTCATGTTCATATATGTAAGGATTGAAACCGATACAAGCACAGCAATCCCCAGTATAAATAGGAATGTGAGTGATTGTTTGTTTAAAATTGATTTGCTCATTTTATATTATATTTTTAAAAGGGTGTCTGAATTCAGTTTTATCTTTTCTTCTGTAAAAAAGGCTTCGCCGTATTTTACTCCTGCCTGGAAGCCGTAAAATTTACACCTTGCTTCAATAAATTCCAGAAAATTCTTTGAGCTGATAAATGTTTCCGGTCCCTTAGATTCTTTACCTGAATAAAACTGAGTTGAATAACATTGAACAGCTTCCATCTTCAATTTAAATGTATCTGATATATCAAATATAAAGGTTGGCTCAAAAGTATAGGTCTGCATATAATAAATATTGCGTTGTGGCCTGTATGCTTTTAACCCGGCGGTTTTAATATTCACCAGGCCTGAATAAAAGGCTGCTTCTTTTACCAGAATATGTGTATTATGATGGTCAGGATGCCTGTCGTGAAAGTGGGGAAAGAAGATAATGCGGGGTTTGTACTTTCTTATAGCCTTAATGACTTTCAGCCTGTTTGCAGGTGTATTCGTTATATTTCCGTCAGATATGCCTAAGTTTTCACGGGCAGATATGCCCAGAATTGCAGATGCTTTTTTTGCTTCAGCAAAACGCTGTTTAACCGAACCCCTGGTGCCAAGCTCACCTTTGGTCAGGTCAATAATACCTGTTTTTTTGCCTGATTTATTTAAAGCTGCTATTGTACCGCCGCAGCATAATTCTGCATCATCAGGATGCGCAGAAAAGAACAGAGCGTCTAGTTCTGTCATCTTTTTAATATAACCCCCGTTACGAATTTAATAATTATATTATTTACCTAAAAGGTTAATATATTGAAAATAATATTTTTAACTGAAACGTTTTATAGCCTTAAAGTGTTAAATTTGTAGTAAAATTGATAAATTGTTTTTATGTAAAAGTAATTGTAAATTACCTAAAATAAAGAAATTTCAGCCAAAATGAAAAAATTAATATTAGCTGTTTTATTTATTCCCGTTATTTTATTCTCACAAACTGGCCCGAAGCTTGAAGTTATTGGCGGTGAAAATATCAACACAGGAAGCCACAGGCGCGGACAGGAAGTTACTTACGAGATACAGTTTAAAAATTCAGGAGACCAGGATCTTAAAATAACTGGTGTACAGACCTCCTGCGGCTGCTCAAGCGCATTGGCAGGCAGCGATGCCGTTAAGCCCGGCGAAACCGGCTCAATAAAATTTACATTCAACGGGCAGGGAATGGGCTCAGTAACAAAAATTGTAATGATCTCAACAAATGAATCGGGTAACCCGACTCATAATGTGCAGATGACTATGAATATGGCTGACCCCGTAACATTAAACCCGGGTTCAATTATTACCGAAGGAAAAGTCGGCGATGAACTGACACAAACTGCTTCAATTCTTAACTCATTCGATAAAACAATAGATATAACAGAAATTACATCCAATACACCGGTAATAAAAATTACATCCGATAAAATGTCTATCGGTTCCGGCGAAGCTGCTTCGCTTAATATTTCAATTAAGATTTATGAAGAATCAGCAATAAACGCCGCTATTATCATTAAAACTTCCGAGGGTGATTTCCAGATCCCGGTTCTGGTAGATGTAAAAACAAATTAACAAATTAGAGCAGAAAAATTATCAAATTGAATAAGCAGGCCTTATTACAGGTTACGGGTATTCTTGTTATTACACTTCTTGCCGGAATATTTTTCAATATTTCCAATCCAAACAGGATACAGTTCATTGCAAATGAAAAAGTTGTTGATTTTTCTTCCAGTGATAGTTTGCTAAATGCTTTGAGGATTCAGGATTCTATACTTAAGGCAGCTGACTCATTGAAAAACTCTTCGAACCTGAGAAGTGATTCGCTTAAAGCTGCGCTTGAAAAACATAAACAGGATTCAATACTCGCTGCAAATAAAACCGATTCATTAAAGCGGGTACAGGATTCACTCAAAGCCGTACAGCAGAAAAAAGAAGATTCAATTAAAAATGCACAGCCAACAGAAATTGTAAAGCCTGTTGATATTAAAATTGATTTTGCAAAAGCATTATTTGATAAAAAATACCGTTTCATTGATGCGCGTGATATTTCAGACTATAATGCAGGCCACATTCAGGGCGCTATGAATATACCGTTCCATGAAATAGAAAAGTATAAGGATAAGTTTAACGACCTGCCCAAAGACCAGGTTTATGTAACATACTGCAGCGCCGCATGCGATGTAAGTATTGATATGGCATATTATATGGCGAAGCTTGGATTCAAAAAGGTATATATTTTCCACGGCGGTTGGGATGAATGGAAAAATGCGGGTTACCCAGCAAACTGATAGTTATTACATGAAAAAATTATTTCAGAATAAATATTTCATCATTGCTGCAAGAATTGTTCTTGGAGCAGTATTTATGTATGCCAGCTTCGATAAAATGGCTAACCCTGAAGCATTTGCCAATATTATAGATAATTACCACCTTTTGCCTTACCAGCTTGTGAACCCGCTGGCAATTTTTTTGCCATGGCTGGAACTTATTACAGGATTATTGCTTATTACTGGTAAGTGGGTCAAAGGTTCACTGCTGATCTATAACGCGCTTCTTGTGATATTTATTATAGCGCTGGTACAGGCATTGATCAGGGGACTTGATATTTCATGCGGTTGTTTCAGCGTAAATCCCTCTTCAACATCAGAAGTATGGCTGCGGGTAATTGAAGATATAGCTTTGTTTTTTGTTTCGTTTATGATGCTGAAATATTCATATCCTGCAAACAATGAAGAAAATGAAAAAAATAATTTAATAAATCAAACAAATTAATATTATGAACACAGGAAAAACAGGAAAGATCCTTTTTCTTATTTTAGGAATACTGATGGTTGGTGCGTTTTCAGCGTTCCTTGTAAACAAGAATTTAAGCGACCCAAAAACTCATCCGCCGGTTATGACCTTTAAGATGGAAAAAATTGATTTTGGCGAAGTTCCCCAGGGTCCTGTGGTTAATGGTGAGTTTGAATTTACCAATACCGGTCAAAGCGTTCTGGTAATTAAAAAAATAACACCTGCCTGCGGCTGCACCGGCGTTGTTGCTGATGAAAAGAAAGAATACCAGCCGGGAGAAACAGGTAAGATAAAGTTTACTTTCAACACAGAAGGCAGAAGCGGAGTGAACGAAAAAACTGTTACTATTGAAACTAATCACCCGACACAGCCTAATAAAATTGTTTCATTCAGTGCAAATATACAGGTTCCTCAGCCAAAATAACCTATGAAAATTGCCTTCCTCCAGTTTAAGCCGGAGTTACAAAACCCGGAAGCCAACATAAAAAAAACTGCGGAACTAACAGGCAGCATAAATGAAAATATTGATCTTCTTGTAATGCCCGAGCTTGCAAACTCGGGCTATTTATTTAATTCTATAGATGAGGCCTTTGCTGCCTCAGAAGAAATTCCTTCCGGGAAATTCTGCCAAACCCTTAAAAAAATATCATCTGAAAAAAATATGTTCATTGTATCGGGAATTTGTGAAAGGGCAGGGGATAAGCTGTTTAATTCTGCAGTATTTATTACCCCTTCAGGCAGGTTCTGCGTTTACCGCAAAACCCACTTATTCCTCGAAGAAAAGCTGTGGTTCTCGCCCGGTGATACCGGGCTTAATGTCTTTGAAATTGAAGGCAGTTTTGGTAAAGCTAAAGTTGGCATTATGATTTGTTTTGACTGGATTTTTCCTGAATCAGCCAGAACACTTGCGCTGAAAGGAGCGCAGATAATTGCGCATCCTTCAAACCTTGTGCTGAGTTACTGCCAGCAGGCAATGTTCACGCGCGCTGTTGAAAACAGGGTGTTCACAGTTACTGCTAACCGTACCGGAACAGAAAAGAATGGTGATAAAGAATTGTATTTTACAGGCAACAGTGTTATTGTTGACCCCAAAGGAAATTATTTAGCATCGGGGAGCAAAGAGTCAGAAGAAGTTAAAGTTGCGGAAATTAACCCGGAGTTTGCGCTTGATAAAGATGTTACTAAAATGAACAATATTTTCAGTGACAGAAGAACAGATCTTTACAGCTGAACTGACAATTATTGACTAATACTTTCTCCAGTCAATATGATCGCCTTCTTTAATATTATACTTATCGCTGAACCCTGCGTTTACTTCAACCACATACATCGAAGGCTTCATTGAGGGCAGGCTTTTTTCTGAAAACGGCTCTGTGCGCCTGTGAATCTTAACTATCTGCTTTTTGGAATTTACGAACATTATATCAAGAGGCATTATTGTGTTCTTCATGTAAAAGCTCTGGAATTCTTCAGCGGGGAAAAGGAACAGCATACCCTGGTCTTCAGGCATATTTTCACGGAACATCAGACCCAAATGGCGTGTCTCTTCGGTCTCAGCAATTTCAACATCAATTTTTTTCTTCAGGTTCTTAAGTGAATCCTGAAAATATACTTCACCCTGTTTTTTGAACTGTATCTTTGAAGCATCCTTGTTATTTACAGTATCAACCTTAATCTCGCCCGGGTCTTTTTGACATGCGGAGAAATAAAACGATGTAATAAAGTATATTAAGATAATTAAAGCCGTGTTTTTTCCTGTTGGTTTTATCATTTTTATTTTTGATAGATTAGATCAGCTGCCAAGCCTGTTTATTTCATCCCTTAATTCTGCGGCGCGCTCAAACTCAAGGTCCTTCGCCGCTTCAACCATCTGCTTACGCAGCTGGTTTATCAGCTCACGGCGCTCAGCGGGATTGTTCCTTTCAAGTGTCGGGTCAGTAAGTATAGAAAGACTTGTTTTCTTCTCTTCTGCTTTCCTTTTCCTGTTACGCTGGTCCTGCCTGCCCTTGGAATCAGCTATAACCGTTGAGCTCATTATTTCCTCAAGGGTTTTAAGCACTGTTTTTGGATTTATATTGTGCTCTTTATTATATTCTTCCTGTATCTTTCTTCTGCGCGCTGTTTCTTTTATAACTTTATCCATTGACGCAGTGATTTTATCTGCATACAGAATTACCAGTCCGTTAACATTTCTTGCAGTTCTGCCGGCAGTCTGCATCAGCGATTTTTCACTGCGCAAAAATCCTTCCTTATCAGCATCAATTATTGCCACCATCGATACTTCCGGAAGGTCCAAACCCTCACGCAGCAGGTTTACACCCACCAAAACATCAAAATTACCAAGCCTCAAGTCGCGAAGTATATCGACCCTGTCAAGTGCGTCAATTTCTGAATGCATGTACCGCACTTTTATGCCGATACCTATCAGGTAATCAGTCAGGTCTTCGCTCATTCTTTTGGTTAAAGTAGTAACCAATACTCTTTCATTTTTCTTTGAGCGAATTCTTATCTCATTTATCAGGTCATCTATCTGCGTTTTGGTGGGTCTAACTTCTATTGCCGGATCCAATAGCCCTGTCGGGCGGATGATCTGCTCAACATAAACACCCCCAGATTTTTCCAGCTCATACTCAGCAGGTGTTGCGCTTACATAAATTACCTGGTTCTGCATTGATTCCCACTCCTCAAACTTCATAGGACGGTTATCCAGTGCCGAAGGCAGGCGGAAGCCGTAATCAATCAGAGTAGTCTTGCGCATCCTGTCACCGTTATACATACCGTTCACCTGCGGCACTGTTACATGCGATTCATCCACAATCAGCAGGTAATCTTTTGGAAAGTAATCAAACAGGCATGAAGGCCTTGAGCCCGGTTCCCTTTGATCCATATACCTGGAATAATTTTCAATACCTGTACAGTATCCAACTTCCTGAATCATTTCAAGATCAAAGTTCGTTCTCTGCTCAAGCCTTTGCGCTTCTATAAGCTTGCCCATTTCCTGAAGCTCAATAACCCGTGCATTCAGCTCTTTCCTTATATCAAGTATCGCCTTTTCCTGCCTTTCAGGTGAAGTGACAAAATATTTTGCCGGGTATATTGCTACTTTTTCATCAAGACCTATTATTTCACCGGATTTCTTATCAAAATACATTATGCCTTCTATCTCATCATCAAACAGCTCTATCCTGATTGCAGTATCATCTTCATATGCCGGTATGATATCAATTACATCTCCACGCACGCGGAAAACCCCGCGTTTGAACTCAAAATCGTTTCTTACGTAATGAATATTTATCAGCTTGTTCAGCAGCTCTTTTCTGCCGATCTTCTCGCCGCGGTTTAAAACAAGTACCTGGTCAGCGTACTCCTGCGGCGCGCCTATTCCGTATATGCATGATACCGATGCAATTATTATAACATCATTTCTGCCTTCAAGCAGGGCAGTGGTGGCGCGCAGGCGAAGCCTGTCTATTTCATCGTTAATAGCTAGATCTTTCGCAATATATGTATCGGTATGCGGTATGTATGATTCAGGCTGGTAGTAATCATAATAGCTGATAAAGAACTCAACCTTGTTCTTTGGGAAGAACTTTTTGAACTCACCGTAAAGCTGCGCTGCGAGGGTTTTATTGTGTGACATTATCAGCGTTGGCTTGCCGATGTTCTTAATAACATTGGAAATTGTATAAGTTTTCCCTGAACCCGTCACTCCAAGCAGTGTCTGGTATTTATCGCCGCGCTGAATACCCTCGGTAAGCTCTTTAATAGCTTTGGGCTGGTCGCCTGATGGTTTATATTCGGATTCTAACTGGAATTTTGCCAATTATATTATAATATTTCTAAAAGGGGTGACCTTGTAAATTAAATTACTTTCTTGTAAATCCCGCAAGTGTAATGCAAACATCATCCTGCGCTGCGCGCATTTCCGTTGCATTGCCGCCAAAACCGTTCATAACAATATAAAATATCAATATTTCCTCATCTTTATCAATTACATAACCCGAAAGCGCGCTCACACTGTTTAAAGTGCCTGTTTTGGCATAAACGTTCCCTTCAGCTTCTGTGCCTATCATTCTTTTCCTTAAAGTGCCGTCTTTGCCGGCTATGGTAAGTGAGTTCATAAAGTAATCGAATAAAAACCTGTCATCATACATATATTTCAGCATCTTCATATACATATCGGCATTAACCTTATTATAGCGTGTAAGGCCGGAGCCTTCGAGTATCTCATAGGAATACCTGTCAACACCAAGCTCTGTTAAAAAAGAATTTATCACAGATTGCGCGTCTTCAAGTGTTGCTGGAGTATTTTTATATTTAGCACCAAGAAGCTTGAACATTGTAATTGCGGAATGGTTATCGCTTTCCTTAAGCATGTATGAAAGCACATCGTAAAGCGAGTGGCTAAGCTGTACTATTTCCTTAGCGCCTTCAGGTGTTGTGCCGGTGATCACCGTACCCTGAACTTCAACGCCGTAACCCGAAAGTGATGATGAGAGCAGGTTGCCCGCGCTCATAGCGCCGGTTGATTTATCAAGGCATAATGCCGATACATACGGCCAGTAACTCGGACCCGTATCACCTTTATACACACCTGAGAGCGTTTTATATACATTATCAAAGTATGATTCATCGGCAACAATGTTGCCTGTTATCTTTGTAATTCCGGCTTTCCTTACCTCATCGGCAAGTGTTTGTATATCCCCTGAATTCAGGTCAGGGTCGCCGTAGCCTTTTAAATACAGGTTTCCGTCAATTACGCCGTCTTTATAATTATTATCATCAGTATAAATTACCGTTGGTATGGAATAATTCGCACCAAGCTTTGCGTATGCTGTTACGCCAACAACAATTTTTGTTATTGAGGCTGGTATCATTGAAAGCTCAGGGTCAAGCTCATATAATACCTTGTTAAAATCAGCATGCATAACCTTGCATGATACTTTTATACCCTGGTTCTTCAGCGGCAGGCAAATTGAATCAAGCTTTCCTGAGAGCTCATCAATTTTTTCCTGCGGTATTTTTTGCGAATACGTAAATTGATAAATGAAAAGTACGGCAAAAATTAAAGCTGCTTTTAATTGCACAGGGGTTTTTAATATCCCGGTTTTATTATTGGTCATTATCAATTTATTTTAAAGATTTCTGATTGTTATTTTATTGTTTTTTTTGCTTCGTTCCAAATTGAATCCATCTCTTCAAGATCTGATTCCGTTACCTTTTTACCGCGTGTCCCCAGCTCTTCTTCAATATAATTAAAACGTTTTATGAACTTTTCAATCGTTAGCCTTAAGGCGTTCTCGGGATTTATCTCAAAAAACCTGGCATAATTTGTAATTGCAAATAAAATATCGCCAAGCTCTTTTTCGAGCTTTACCCTTGTTTCATCCGGCAGCTTGCCATCGGAGTTCTTATTGGATTCCGCTTCATGTTTGAACTCCTGCAATTCCTCATCAATCTTTTTGAAAGCGTCAAAGCTGTTGTTCCAGTCAAACCCAACCTTTGCGGCTTTTTCCTGTATCCTGTAAGCTCTTGTGAGCGATGGCAGGTTTTTAGGCACGCCTTCAAGCACTGATTTCCTTCCGGCTTCATTCAGCTTTATGTGCTCCCAGTTCTTAAGCACTTCCTTAGTCCCGCTCACTTCGGTATCACCGAAAACATGCGGGTGGCGTGTTATCATTTTGTGATTAATCGCGTTGATAACATCCTTCAGGTCAAAATGGCCGTCGCCTTCGGCAATGATAGCGTTAAATGCCACATGCAGAAGCAGGTCGCCAAGTTCTTTTTTCAGCTCATCGTAATTTTTTTCGTCAATTGCTTCAAGGGTTTCGTAGGTCTCCTCAAGAAGCAGGTGGCGTATGGAATCATGCGTCTGCTCCTTATCCCAGGGACACTCATTGCGGAGCCGCTTCATAATGCTTACAAATTCATCAAACTCTTTTACGGGATTTTCAGGCTTTAATTTATGCAATTTTAATTTTCCGATTGTTATAAATGCAAAAATAGCCATTTAAGAAGCTTAATAAAAGTCTATTTACCGGTTAAATAAGCAGGCTTAGCATAAAAAGACCCATTAGGTAGTTTCGATTTTTACTTTAACTTTTACCGATTTATTTAATTTACCTGTTTCGCACACCTCTCCTTTCAAGATACAACCGTAGGGTGTATCGCAGTCAAGCAGAATGCATGAGGAGAGGGGCAGGGGTCTACGACTCTTCGAGTCGTGGACTCGTAGAGGGTGAGGTCATAAAAAAAGCCCGGCGAACCGGGCTTAAAGAAAACTATTTTTTAAAAATTATGGTATAAAATATGTTTGCATCACTTGGTCAACACCTGCAGCTCCATAGAATGGTGTACCTGAAAGTGATAACTTTATTGGGTTTAGTTTTAATCTGACTAAACCTGATGGATTTGAAGCTGGGTCAGCATAACCGATATAATATTCTAAAACAATATTCCCGATAGGTAATGATAATGCTGTAAGATAAGCTGTTATTTCGACTTTATAAGCGTTAATACTAGTTGAAGGGTTTGAAGTAGTGTTAAACGATGTTTGACCGGCAACTTTACCTTTGATATTGGCTGTAACACCAATACCATTAATAGTTGTATTAATAGTTGTGACATTCCACTCTGTTCCCGTGGCTACATTAAAGTCGGCTACTAAATCCCAATTCGGGGATTGGGTTGAATCTATCAACTTGACCATTCCATATTGATAAAATTTACCACCATCATATCTTACGTAAAATGAATCTACATCTATTATGGTTGGTGTAGGGAATGTATCAATACTTGTTGTTCTGATCTTGAAAGCATTTGATTGACCAAAAAATGTATTTTGTTCAGCATATACCATGGTTGTTTTAATCTGTGTTCTTCGAACAGTACCATTAGTATCTAATGAATCATTTGTAAACGAATAAGCAGAACCAACCTTCATATTGATTGTTGGTACTGAACCCCCGGTATTATTTCCTCCGGTTGTTGAATCATCGCCGCAGCCCCAAACCCAAACCATTGCTGCAGTTAAAACTAAATATGAAAATAATTTTATTTTATTCATATATTTAATATTAAATTTTGTATTGATATCGGTTTAAAGAATTACCTTAGTTGATAGTGAAACAGAGAACCTCTTATCTTCAATCAATTGATTCAGTCCGTAAGTTCCAACATCAAACGTAAAATTTTTAAATTTTACTCCTGTGCCTATAGATATATAATAAGCCCCGGGTCCGCCTGCTGAAAAACCCGTCCTGACAGGCAGGTAGGGGAGCGGAAAGTATTCCGCGCCGAAGCAGTATATAACATCTGATGTATTGCCCGGAACGTCATTTGTTCCTTTAACCCAGTTGAACTCTATCATGAACTTGCTGCTTGGCCTGTACATTATACCCGCTCTGTACTTGGTCGGCATTTCGCTTGTGAATGTCGAAACTGTATCCTGGGTTTGGTAACCGCCCAGGTCATCAACCATTTGGTTATAGGTGGGGTCACCGGTCGCAACAAAAAAATCATAATACGCAAAGCTGTTTGTATCGTTGTTCGTTATTGTGTTGTAGTTCCAGGTGATTTTACCCAGATCGGTAACACTTGCAGCAATTTTCCATTCACTTCCTATTTCCAGGGCCATACCAAAGTCTAATGACCACCCGGTACCCGCAGGTTTTGGGAAAAGGTTAAAATGCGTTTCAGCACCGGAATTGTAATCAGTGAAAAAATCAGTTAAAGCTGATTGTGTGTGGAAATCCTGCTTGCCCTTGATGCTGTCAACGTGATTCTGTCCGTTGATGCTCTGAATTCCGTATGTGCTTATATTCAGCTTTGATTCATACGTTGAAACATTTCCAAACCCGTGAACCAATCCGCCTGATACGCCCACAGAAAAGCTTTTTATCCCGCTTTTTTTGAACTGCCACTGCTTGGCATAACCTACGTTATATTTCCTTATCCACCACGCAATAGCCTCGGATTGTTTCATGTTAACATCGGTGAGGTTATAGCTGCCGTTTTGGTTAAATGTAAACCCGAAAGTCAAAGGCAGGTACTCATCCCTGCTGTTAACTTCTGTGTTAAGCCCAACACGGTCAGCAATTGTTATATTCACCGCCCCGAATTTATTTTTATAATTTACTGAAAGCCATTTCAGCTCAAAATCATAGTTCACATCGGTTTTATCTGCGGGGAGAATTGTATTTCTGAAAGTAAACACTTCGTTGATATTGGTGAATAAATTCGCGAAGCGGTTGCGGTCAATAGAAAGATATTTAAGGTAGTTGTTATAGAACTCAATTGATGAATCACTGCCGTAACCGCCTCCGGCTGAAAAAACTGAAAATTCCCAGTGCGGGTCGAAGATCTTTCGTTTCTTCTTCATAACACCTTTGGTTTTTGTGATAGGAAGCGTATAATCAAAGTTTGCTGGATTTATGCCGAACGCATCATTACCCTGTGATGATACCAGAGTTGAAAATCCCATAGAGGTAGAACGCGCATTAGACCTGTCACCGGAATATAAAGTAATCACTGAAAACGTTAAAACTATAACAATAACGAAGGCTCTTACTGGCAAATTATATATTTTTGATTTACAATGTGTTAACATAACAAAATATGTCCATTAAATCAATTTTTTAATATAACCTATATTAGGTAGTTTAAATAAATACTTTAACTGTAAAAATTTATGAATAATAACTGAATTTTCTAATTTTTATATTAGCAAAACATTTTTTACTAAACCGCATATTTTGCAGGAATTTAATCCCGAAGAAAGTAACGGATCCGCTCCGCCGCCGGGCAGCATTTTTAAACAGCTAAACCCGGTAGCTTTTGTGATTGTTGTGCTGGCAGTGATATTTTTCCTGTACCAGTTCGTAGGCGGCTTGCTGGCTTTTGCAGCAGGCGATATCACAATGGATAATCCCGATGTTAAAATAACAAGGGTAATTCTCTCCTTCGGTCAGTTCATGTTCATTCTTGCGCCTGCTGTATTTTTCGCACGCTTCAGGACTCATGACTTAAAAAGCATGTTCAAGCTGAATACTCCAAAACCATCCCTGCTTTTGCTGGCTGTTCTTGGTATAGTAATGATACAGCCTTTCCTGCAGGGATATATGTATTTCCAGGAACAGCTAATAAATTCCATCCCGTTTTTAAATGATAGCCTGAAGCCTGTTAAGGATCTCTTCGATACATTTGAGAGCAGCACTATGAAAATAGTGAAGGCGCATAACTGGTTTGAATTTTCTGTGGTGGTGTTCGTAATATGTATTACTCCCGCAATTTGCGAAGAAGCGCTTTTCAGGGGACTCGCACTTTCCAACGTAAGCAAAGTTTACCGGCCCGCTAAAGCAATATTTTTTACCGGATTTTTGTTTGCCTTATATCACTTTCAGCCGTTCAATATAATTCCGCTTATTATTTTAGGATGTTTCCTTGGCTTTATAGTGTATTATTCCAATTCTTTGTATGTCGGCGTGCTTTGCCACTTCCTGAATAATTTCTTCGCTTCGTATTACATGTTTGTTTACGGAAAGCCTGAGTTCGAAACTCCGCGCCTTGCAGGTGATGAACTTACTGATACAATTGTTGCAGTAGTTCTTTCTTTGTTAATATTTACAAGTATCGTTATTCTGTATTACAGGCTTCGTGTTAAGCAGCCTGAAGATACTTTAAACGCAGGAGGTACTGCTTGAACAATACGGTTGTACGTGTTATAGTCGGCGCAATTGGTATTCCGCTTATAATTATTTCCGCTATCTTAGGCAATGAAGTTTTCCTCGTCTTCTGTACTATCCTTTCGTTTTTCTGTATGAATGAATTCTACAACCTGTTTGAAAGACCTGTAAAGCCGCCATCAAGCCTTACCAGATGGTTCGGGGGTATATCATTTCACAAAACCGTTTTTTTGATAATAAGTATACTTATCGTAATAAGCTTTTATTTTGAGCATTTCAATTATGTGCTCATATTATATTTCCTTATGTTCATGTTCCTGATAGTATCGGAAGTATTTAAGGAAGAAAAACATTTTGAAGCTGTCAGTACATGGCTGCTTTCAGTGGTTTATATATCAACGCCTTTCGGTTTGCTGAGCTTAATGGATTCAGCCAAAATGCTGGATTTCTACGGGGCAAATTATGCAATTATTTGCCTGGTGCTTGTTTGGGTAAGCGATACTTTCGCTTTCTTCGGCGGTAAATTGTTCGGAAGGCATAAGCTAGCCGAAAGAATAAGCCCCAAAAAAACATGGGAAGGCTCAATTATCGGATTTGCTTTCGTAATAATATCAGGCGTTGTGATATGGAAGTTCTTTTATCCGGGCTTTACGGTTTGGCACTGGCTTTCTGTTACGGTTATTGTCGGATTTTTCGCGCAGATTGGCGACCTGTTTGAATCACACTTAAAGCGCAGTGTAAAGGTTAAGGATTCATCCAATCTGATCCCCGGCCACGGCGGCGCTTTAGATAGATTCGACAGCATACTCTTCGCAGTCCCTGCATTATATATTTTCCTTTACATCAAAAGCATAATGTAGAAATGATCATTGCAGTACTTAGATCTTGCCGCGCAGAACGCTTGCCCGCTTTAGGCGTGGGAGTCGATGCGAAATTTTTTCTTAAACCATGAGCAATTGTCGCGCTGAGCGGAGTCGAAGCGCAATTATTAAACTTTGCGAGCGAAGCGAAGCAATCTCATTCATAGAATATAATATAAGACTGCTTCGTCGCTAACGCTCCTCGCAGAAGTTGAACTGTAAAATAATTTGTGAAAGTGAAGGTCATAAGAACCCGTAAAATCAGATTTCCTTTTCAATTTTAATAATCCTTAAAAATCACTAAATTTGTAATTAAATCACATAAAATATTGCATTTATTACTCAGAAATTGTCACGTTATTTCACCTGCTGAAAACATTAACGGCAGGTTTGATATATTAATAGTCAACGGTGTAATTAACCGTATGGGCGTTATCTGGCAGCATGTCCGCGAGGTGATCCAATTCGATCTTGCCGGAAAAATTATAGTACCCGGGTTTTTTGATATGCATGTTCACTTCCGTGAACCGGGGCAGGAATACAAGGAAGATATCTCAACAGGCTCACTTGCAGCCGCCCACGGCGGCTTTACAGGCGTTATGACAATGCCAAATACAAATCCCCCAATTGATAACGTTGAAGTATTATCAGCCAATATTGCAAAAACCAGGGATCATTTAGTTGATGTATACCATTCCGCCTGCGCCAGCGCCGGCAGAAAAGGTGAGGTTATTGCTGATATTGCCGCATTAATTAAAGCCGGGGCATTGGCAATTACCGATGACGGCAGTCCGATAGCCGGCGATGAGCTTATGAGGCAGGTTCTGGCGGAAACCGCAAAGTTCCAAAAGCCTGTTGTGCAGCATTGCGAAGTTATGAGTATTACTAACGGCGGCATTATGAATGAGGGTGCAGTTTCGAAACAGCTTGGTGTAAAAGGTATTTTGAATGCATCAGAGTATGAAATTATTGAACGTGATATCAGGCTCACAAAAGAGGTTAAAGGCTCGCATTACCACATACAGCACATCAGCACAAAAGAAGCGGTTGAGCTTGTCCGCAAAGCTAAAGCTGAAAAAGCCAATGTAACCGCAGAAGCATGCCCGCATCATTTCATTTTAAATGATGAAGCAATATTGAAGTACGGTACTAATGCCAAAATGAATCCGCCGCTCAGAACTCAAAGTGATGTTGATGCTGTTATTGAGGGTCTAAGAGACGGCTCGATCGAAGTTATCTGCACTGACCATGCGCCGCATTCAGCCGAAGAAAAATCTTTGCCGCTTGAAAAAGCGCCGTTCGGCATAGTTGGACTTGAAACAGCAATAGGCTTAACATATACATATCTGGTTGATAAAGGCATTATCACCCTCGAAGAAATGATAAATAAGATGTCAGTTAATCCGCGCAGGCTCCTTGGGCTGAAGGATATCAGTATTTCGGAAGGCTCACCTGCGAACCTGACAATCCTTGATGTAAATAAAACATGGAAGGTAAATGCTTCTGAGCTGCACTCAAAAAGCAAAAATACTCCATTTGATGGGTGGGAGCTTAAATGCAAACCTGTTGGTATCGTAAACAATCTGCAGCATTTGATAAATATCTGATAAATGGCAAAGCTAATAGTAAAAGATTCCGCTGATGTAATAGAGGTAAAGAATGTTTTCTGCATCGGCAAAAACTATGTTGATCATATCAGCGAAGTAAAAATTGAAGGGCTTGATAATTCAATACCAAAGGAACCGGTAGTATTTTTAAAGCCTTCAACTGCAATTGAAGCTGCCGGTAATATTGTAAAGGTGCCTTCGTTTAACACAAAGCCTATTTCTCAAAACCTGCAGAACGAAGTTGAGCTTGTAATAATTATCGGGAAAGATGGCGACAATATCCCAGAAGAAAACGCTTTGGAGTATGTTTACGGGTATGCAGTGGGTATTGATTTTACTCTGCGTGACCTGCAAACCGAAATGAAAAAACAGGGCAAGCCCTGGGCTGTAGCCAAAGGATTCAGGACTTCATCACCCGTTGGCGAGGTTGTGACTGCTTCTGTACTTAACGATGCGCAGGTACTTGATATAAAATTAAGCATAAATGGTGAAGTAAAACAATCAGGCAATACCTCTGAGATGATCTTCAGCATTAAATTCATAATTCATTACCTCTCTTCTATATTCGGTTTAAGAAAAGGGGATATAATATTTACAGGAACACCGGCTGGCATCACAAAGCTTGAAACAGGTGATAAGGTAAGCGCTGAAATTCAGCATATTGGGAAACTGGAAGTAACTATAGGTTAATGAAAAGTAATTTAAAACATATACTGGCGGCTTTATCAGGGATTGTTTGCCTG
Source organism: Ignavibacteria bacterium (assembly GCA_017303675.1). Taxonomy (NCBI): domain Bacteria; kingdom Pseudomonadati; phylum Ignavibacteriota; class Ignavibacteria; species Ignavibacteria bacterium. Next base: position 732,331 of record JAFLBX010000002.1, on the reverse strand, counting down.
GTGATCTATATTCTTACAATGCACCCGACTGTTGGATTCATTGATAGCGGTGAGCTTGCCGCCGTAGTTTTTACTTTCGGCGTTCCGCATCCCACAGGTTACCCGCTGTTCCTGCTGCTTGGATTTATTGTTTCACATTTGCCTTTAGGCGGCAGCGTTATATACAGGCTTAATATGCTCAGCGCAATTGAAAGCATAGCTGCTGTAATAGTTACATATTATTCTGCAGTTATGCTGCTGAATTATATTTTTCACAAAATAAATACAGCAGGAGTTAAAAAGATACAAAGTAAAACCGGCAAAAAAACAGATGCCGCTGCTTCACAGCCGCAGGTTAAAAAGAATCCGAATGATCTTTCATTGTTGATATATCTGCTCGCTTTTTTTACAGCAGTATTGACGGGCTTTACAAAAACATTCTGGTATGATGCTACGCAAATTGAAGTATATGCCCTGCATTCATTGTTTATCAGCCTGATAGTTTTTTACTCACTTAAAATTTTAACTTCTATAAAGGAGCCTTCAAAAAAGAACTGGCTTTTGCTTGCTTTAATTATCGGCTTAAGCGCAGCAAATCACTCAACTACAATTTATTTTTTACCAGCTGTTCTTTATATGCTGTACCTCCAGTATAAAAGTGATGCTGTATTTACCAAAAAGCTTCTGCCTTATGCTTTGCTGTTATTACCGGGTGTGCTGCTTTATGGAATCCTCATAATAAGCTCTTCATCCGGTCCGTATCTTAACTGGTCTGATGTTTCTGATATATCAAACCTGCCTGATCATTTAAGGGGATCTGATTTTTCCCAGCTTATGTTCTCATCTACAGCTAAGTTCAGCGATAATGCCGCTGCATTTTTCAAAAATCTGCCGGGGGAATTCGCGATAATTTCATTACTTTTCATTGCCGCTGGTTTATTCCTGCTTTGGAAAACTTTTAAAAGTTTTTCTATCTACATTTATCTTTGTATCATATTCACACTGATATATTCATTCAATTACAACACAATTGAAATAAGCTCATTTTATCTTTTGGTATTTTACCTGTTTTCAATTACGGTACCATTAGGTATTATATATATTGTTAATGCAGGAAAACCGGGAAAAATACTTAGTGAAAGTAAAGAGCCAAAGGCTTCAATTTCAAAAGTAATTATTACTGGTTTAATACTGGTTATCTTTTCAGCGGGATATAATTATAAGGAAAATGATAACAGCGGTATGTATGCAAACCGCGAAGTTACCTTAAGTGCGCTGAATTCAGTGCCGCCAAATTCCGTAATTATAGTTTATGACTGGGCATACATGTATTCAGCTTCGCTTTACTACCAGCTTGTTGAAAAAGTAAGGCCTGATGTTAAGGTATTCAATATTAAATTCCTCTCAGCGCCGTGGTATCTCAAAACTATCAGCAAATATTACCCTGATATTTATGAATTGATAAAGCCCGAGGCGGAGGAATATATCAAAGTGTATGATGAGAATGAAAAGATCAGGGCACCAAAGCTTACCGCCCTTGTTGGCGCGTTTATAGATGAAGTTTATGCAAAATTCCCGGTACTTGTCACTATAGATCTAGTGCTTGGCCGAGAAACCAAGCAGTTCCTTGATAAATATTACCTGAAGCCGGACGGTATGCTGTATAAAATGGAGCCTAAAACTCTGCAGTATGACGTGAATGCCGGAACCCGGCTTTTAAATGAAAAGTTCAGCAGGTTTGAGCCCAATACTTCCCATGAAAGGAACCTGTTCAAGGTCATACCCGGTATGATGTTTGAAACCGGATATTATCATTATAATAATAAAAATTATGATTTATCTTTGAAGTTTTTGGATAAGGCGCTGGAATTTGACCCTGCATTCAGGGATGCGCTTAATCTGAAGGCGAAGATAACACAGGAAAGAAATTTAAATAAATAATTGAGCGCTAAAATAATATCAATCTGCCTCCCGAAGGGAGGCGTGGGTAAAACCACCACTGCGGTAAATCTCGCTGCATCGCTTGCCGTTGCTGAAAGGAAAACCCTGCTTATCGATGGCGACCCGTTCGGGGCTTCTGCAATGTCGCTTGGCTTTACTCCTGAACGTATCAAATCTGGTATAGCCGAAGTTTTCAGCTTTACTCATTCGCTCGATCATGCTATACACAAAACTGAGCTTGAATATCTCGATTTTGTGCCAAGCAATGTAAACACAATTCAGCGTGATGAAAGATTCAATAAAATAGCTGAAAACCGTGTAGTACTTAAAAACGCGCTTAAAGGTGCCGCTGAACATTATGAATATATTATTATTGACTGTCCACCTATAATGCGCGGTATTGTTGCCAATGCGCTTACAGCATCAACATCGGTTATAATGCCGGTTAGGAGCGGGCACTTTTCACTTGAGGCAATTTCAAAGCTGTTCAAGTATGTTGAATACATTAAAGAAATTGCCAATCCAACACTGTATATTGAAGGCATTGTAATGACAATGTATGAATCAAACACAAAGGTAACTGAAATATCTGAGCGCGAATTAAAGCTGAGATATAACAAGTACCTTTTTAAAACATACATTCCGCGCAACCACATGATAACGGAATCAACATTTTACGGCAAACCTGCAATATTGTATAATGTAAATGCAAATGTTTCCATGGCATACCTGGAGCTTGCTTACGAGCTTATCAATAAATACGCGCCGCAGGTAAAATCTTAAGAAAGGATAATTTTTTTGAAGGAGCTTTCCAAAACATACGAACCCGGCAAAATTGAACATGAAATAATTGATTTCTGGAGCAGGAATAATTTTTATGCTCCGCAAAAAGACTCAACAAAACCGAAATTTTCAATTGTAATTCCGCCTCCAAATGTCACGGGTAATTTAACAATGGGGCATATGCTCAATAACACCATCCAGGATATTTATGCCCGCTGGAAGCGTATGTCTGGTTTTAACACATTATGGCTGCCGGGGGCAGATCATGCAGGTATTGCCACTCAAACCGTTGTTGAAGGCAAGCTTCGCGCTGAGGGAATTTCACGGTATGACCTTGGCCGCGAAAAGTTCGTTGAAAAAGTATGGGAGTGGAAGGAAGTTTATCACAAAAATATCGTACAGCAGCTGACCCGAATGGGCGCATCGGTTGACTGGCAGCGTGAACGATTCACAATGGATGAAGGCTTATCCGTTGCGGTTCGCAAGGTTTTTGTTGATTTGTATAAAAAGGGTCTGATCTACAAAGGTAAAAGAATTATTAACTGGGATCCGGAGCAGCAAACCGCTTTGAGTGATGAAGAAGTTATTTATAAAGAAAAAAACGATAAGCTTTACTACGTAAAGTACCCGCTGCTTGAAGATAAGAGCAGTTATGTTATCATTGCTACTACACGACCCGAAACGATGCTGGGTGATACAGCAATTGCTGTAAATCCAAAAGACGAAAGATATACGAACATTGCAGGCAAAAAAGTTGTACTGCCTATTGTTGATAAAGCGATACCTGTTATTGCTGATGAATATGTAGAAATGGAGTTCGGTACCGGCGCACTTAAAATTACTCCGGCGCATGATCCCAATGATTTCATGATAGGTGAGAAGTATAACCTGGAATCAGTTCAGGTTATTGATCACACCGGCAAAATGAATGAACATGCCGGAAGGTATTCCGGGTTGGATAGGTTTGAAGCACGCAAGGCGATAGTTGAAAAGCTAAAAGAGCTTGAGCTTATCGAAAAGATAGAAGATTATACGCATAACGTTGGATTCAGTGAGCGCGGAGGTGCGCAGGTTGAGCCCTATTTAAGCGACCAGTGGTTTGTAAATATGAAACCCCTGGCTGAGCCGGCATTGAATGCCGTAAGGTCAGGTGAAATTAAATTCCACCCCGAGCGCTGGACGAAAACCTATGAAAACTGGATGACAAATATCCGTGACTGGTGTATATCACGCCAATTGTGGTGGGGGCACCAGATACCTGTTTGGTATAACAAAAATAACGGTGAAATTTACTGTGAAGTAAACCCGCCGGCTGATATTGAGAACTGGGAACAGGATCCCGATGTTCTTGATACGTGGTTTTCAAGCTGGCTGTGGCCTTTTTCAACCATGGGCTGGCCGGAAGAAACCGAAGACCTGAAGAAATACTTCCCGACTGATTTCCTTTCCACAGCCGCTGATATAATTTTCTTCTGGGTAGCCAGGATGATAATGGCTTCACTTGAATTCACAGGTAAAATTCCGTTCACCGATGTGTATTATCACAATATAGTTCGCGATGATAAGGGAAGGAAGATGTCCAAATCACTTGGCAACTCACCCGATGTTATCGAAGTAATGAACGAATACGGCACTGATGCACTCAGGTTTACGCTGGTTTATCTTGCGCCGCAGGGTACAGATATTTATTTCGCAAAAGAAAAGTGCGAAATTGGCAGGAACTTTGCCAATAAACTGTGGAATGCTGCAAGATTCCTTTTAATGAAAAAGGAACAATCAGCCGGCAATAACGCGGCTTATGAAAAAGATGTTTTTGATCACTGGATAGAAAGCAGATTCCAATCAGCTTTAAAACAGTATCTAAAGGCGTTGAATGAATACAAGATCAACGAAGCCTCAGCGGCGCTGTATGATTTTATCTGGGGTGATTTCTGTGACTGGTATATTGAAATATTAAAGATCAAAGCCGGAGATAACCCGGCCTCGGGTGAAGCTATTTTCAGCAATGCAATTGATATATTCAATAACTGCCTGAAGCTTCTGCACCCGGTTATGCCTTTTATTACCGAAGAATTATGGCAGGGGATAAAAGAAAGAAACGAAAATGATAGCATATCCGTTATGGATATGCCTACGCCGGATGATTCACTGATAAATACAGAAGCTGAAAGTAAGATCGAAACCATTCAGCAGATTATGGCTGCTGCGCGCAACCTGCGCGCTGAAATGGGGCTTTCACCCTCGGTAAAATGTGATATCACAATTAACTGTGCCTCACCGGATGATACGGCATTTATTAATTCAGTATCTAACTATATAAAATCACTCGCAAAAATTGGAGCACTTGAGATCAGAACCGGCGCAGATGCGCCTGCTTATAAATCGGTAACTGCAGTAGTTGGTTCATACCAGGTTTATTTAAAGATCGAAGGGTTAATAGATATTGAGCAGGAAAAAGCTAAGCTGCAGAAGGAAATTGAACGTACTGAAGGATTTATCAGCTCAGTTACAAAAAAATTAAGCAATGAAAAATTCACCGCAAACGCTTCGCCTGAAGTTGTAGAAAATGAGCGTAAAAAGCTTGATGATAATACCAAAAAACTTGAGAAGCTGAAAGAACATTATAAATTAATATCACAATAAGAGTAAAATGAGAAAATTATTGATTTTAACCGCTTTTTTATTGACTGCATCTGTATTTTCACAGTCACTAGTACTTGAAATTTCGTACTATAAGGCTGAAAATGACGGAAACCGCAGTTCGCGTCTGGAAAAATTCAGCATAACCGGAAGTACATCGGCTTATTCAGTTGAATATACCGGGGAAACAATGCCCAATGAAGGCAATGAGCTTAAGAACTGCGAGCTAAGCCCGCTTAAAATTGATGAGATCATGACTTCAATAAAGGAAAATAAGGCTGCTGTGAATGAAACATTTTACGGAAAAGAAAATATAATAGGAAACGGTATAATTTACCTGGTAATTTCAGTTAAAATGATGTATGAAGGCACACCGTATGATATTCTGCTTGATGGCGAAGCAAATCTTGTAATGGGAAATAAAGTTTATTTAAGGGTAATTGAGCTTATCAAGGACCTGAGAAGAATTATTAAAGATTGTTAATTTAAAATACACAAACTATGAAACTGAATTTGATCCTTCTTTTCATTGTATTATTCTTAACGGCTTCCATTTCAAATTCACAGGACCTGAACATAGCGATAAGCTTCCTGCAGGGTGAAAAAAGTAAAGATAGCCATTCCACGGAAGAAAGCTACGCTATTAGCAATTCCGCAGCGGCTTATTCTGTAAAATACTCAGGCAGGAAAAGCAAAAACCAGCAGGATACAGAAAAAACCTGTACATTTTCTGAACAGGACCTAAAGAATATTAAACAAACTATTGAAACTAAAGGATTAAATGTTACAGATTCATTGTACCAGGAATCTTCCAAAACAAACAGCTTTGAAGTTTATACGAGAATTAATATGGTGATCAATATGGACGGGCAGGAATATAAAATTAATATTAACGGTGATACTAAAGAGCTGGAAGATGCCAAGCTGTATAAAAATTCCATTTTCTTTATAACCATGCTTCGCAAAATGATTGAAGGCTGTAAGTAGATTTGCTGTCATTCCTGCGAAGGCAGGAATCTTAAACACAGAAGCCGCTAAATAGCGGCTTTTTTTAGTAGCGGGGGAAGTCCGCCGCGGCGGATCGAACCTCCAATTATTTTATCTGTTCGTTTATGAATTCCCTGCCAACTCCAGTTTTGAACCATTTTTCTCTTTTTAGAGCTTCTGCTTTAGTAAAAAATTCTTCTTTATAAATTAACTTCCAGTTATTACCCCTTTTAGTCCACAGAGATAGTGTTTTATCATTATGCTGTTTTAGTCTAAGGCCTAAGTCTTCTGTCATTCCAGTGTACTTATATCCTTCTTTACTTAAGATAATGTAAACAAAATAGATTTTACCCATAGTAATAAAAAACCCGCCATTTTATTGGCGGGTAGTTGTAGCGGGGGAAGGATTCGAACCTCCGACCTTCGGGTTATGAGCCCGACGAGCTACCAGCTGCTCCACCCCGCGATATTATCAACAAATATACCAATATATTAAACCCCCTTCAAGTTACGAAATTATACCTAATTTTAACTATAACTAACTCGTGCCACGAATATAATTTTAAGTAATTCATGTGAATATGTGAAGAATATTAAATGAATAAATCTCTGATAATTCCTATTCGTGGCAAGAGTATCTTTATCTGAATGTTTGAAATTTACCTCTATTTTCAGGTTTAATTAAATCATTTAATATTAACAAATCCTTTGCTAAATTTGTAGCTTAAATACATATAAATTGAAGAAATCTACTGAAATAAGGCAGGACTTCCTGGATTTTTTTAAGTCCAAACAGCACAAAATAGTGCCTTCGGCACCGGTTTTCCCGTATGATGACCCAACTTTGCTTTTCACCAATGCCGGTATGAACCAGTTCAAGGACGTTTTCCTGGGAACAGGCTCACGTGATTATAAACGCTGCGCCGATACACAAAAGTGCATCCGGGTGAGCGGCAAGCATAACGACCTCGAAGAGGTAGGTCATGATGGCTACCACCACACATTCTTCGAAATGCTTGGCAACTGGTCTTTTGGCGACTATTACAAAAAGGAAGCTATCGAATGGGCATGGGAGCTGCTTACTAAGGTTTGGGGCCTCGATAAAAATCGCCTGTGGGTAACATACTTCCGCGAAGACCTCGAAACCAAAGAGCTTTGGGAAACGCATACTGATATTGATCACAGCCATATATTAAAGTTTGATGAAAAGGATAATTTCTGGGAAATGGGCGATACCGGTCCCTGCGGTCCCTGCAGCGAAATACATTATGACTTCACTCCAAACGGCTGCAATGGCAGTGATGTGAATGCAGATAACCCCGATGTTATGGAGATCTGGAACCTTGTGTTCATACAATACAACCGCGATAGCTCCGGCAAGCTGCATGAGCTGCCCCAAAAGCATGTCGATACCGGTATGGGATTTGAACGTATGGTCAGGGTATTGCAGAATAAATCATCAAACTACCTTACTGATGTTTTCCTTCCGCTGATAAATGAGCTTATAAATATCACAGGTAAGGAATATTCAGGCAAATTTGAAGCCCCGATGAATGTTATCGCAGACCACGTCCGCACACTCACATTCGCAATCGGCGATGGTGCTATACCAAGCAATGAAGGCAGGGGATATGTTTTACGCAGGGTACTCAGGCGCGCAGCGCGGTATGGGCGGAATCTTGATATGCGGACTCCTTTTATATACAAATTAGTTGATACAGTTGTTGATACAATGGGCCACGTTTTTCCTGAAATAGTTGAAAAGCGTGAGTTCATAAAGGAAGTTATAAAAGGCGAGGAAGAGAGCTTTAATGTTACGCTAGATAAGGGTCTTGCTTTATTTAAAGAAGAGGTTGAAAGAATGAAAGCTGCCGGTGAAACTACTTTCAGCGGAGATGTGGCTTTTAAGCTGCATGATACTTACGGCTTTCCCGTTGACCTGACCCAGCTTATGGCAAGGGAGAGCGGTTATGGAGTGGATATGGATCTGTTTAACAGAGATATGGAAATTGCCAGGGAGCTTTCAAGGGTTGATAAAGTGCTGGATACAATTGAACAGAATGAATACAGTGACCTGCTTAAGATTTCCGACGGGCTTGAGTACGATCCATACCACGAAAATGAATCTGTTGAAACTGAAATATTAGCATACCAGAATAAATTTGATTATTGCACAGGTATACTGCTGAAAAATAATCCGTTTTATAAAGCTTCAGGCGGCCAGGTAAATGATGAAGGAAAAATCGTAATAGATAATAAGGAAGTGGAAATTTTCAACATCGTTAACAAGAATATTGTTGAAATACTGAAAACCGATATCACATCCCTTCCTGTAAAAGCAGAAGCCAGGGTAAACATACCACGCAGGCTATCCATTGAGCGGAATCACTCCGCTACGCATATAATGCATGAGGCTTTGCGCAGAGTTCTGGGCTCACATGTTAAGCAAATGGGCTCATACCTAGATGATAAATTATTGAGGTTCGATTTCCCGCATTTCCATAAGCTTAAACCGCAGGAAATTACCGATATTGAGCAGATAGTAAATGATAAGATAAAAGAGAATATCGCAGTTTATTCAGAAGAAATGCCGATCGAAAAAGCCAATACTATCCCACATGTTAAGAAATTCTTCGGTGAAAAGTATGGCGAACCAGTTAGAGTGGTTTTCATTGATGATAAGTTCAGCGTGGAATTCTGCGGCGGAACACATGTAAAGGGAACTTCGGATATTGGACTCTTTAAAATTACCCGTGAAGAAAGTATTTCTGCCGGTACCAGACGCATATTTGCCAGAACCGGAGTGGGTATTATTGAATATATTAACGAGCGAACTGCAGAAATTGAAAAATTAGCCTCAGAATTGCCAGAAAAATACTCCAATAATTTCAACCTGGCAATATCTGAATTCAAAAAAGATTTTGAAGGTACTAATTTCAGAAATACAGAAATGCTTGCATCACTTATTAAGTATCATGATTCAACTTTAAGCTCACTGCTTGAGCTAAGGGAAAAATACCAGGAAGAAAAGCGCCAGCTCGAAAAACAGCTTGCTAAACAGAAGGTGCAAAATGCCGCAGGTTCAATTGAAGGGCTAATTAGCTCAGCAGGTGAAGTGAGCGGTATTAAGCTTATTACAGGTGAATTTTCAGTTGATAATACCGATGAGCTCAAAGAGCTTGGCGATAAGCTTCGCGAAAAAATGGGTAGTGCGATTGGATTGCTGTATTCAGTAATTGAAGGCAAGGTTAGCCTTTGCGCCGTTGTAAGCGATGACCTGGTGAAAACAAAGAAGCTTTCTGCTGGCAAAATTGCAGGTGATGTTGCAAAAATTCTGGGCGGCGGCGGGGGCGGTAAACCGCACCTTGCAACAGCAGGCGGCAAAGATGTATCGAAGATCTCAGAAGCGTTGGAGACGTTACCGGGTATAATACAGAAATATCTGTAAGATATTCAAATTGCGGCTAAAGCCGCTAAGATTATATATTCAGAATCCACGGTCTGAAGACCGTGACTATTCAAGGTTGTAAGATGTATTTGTTTATTTAATAATTGAGTTGCCACGACCTTTAGGTCGTGGTACATAAACCAGAAATTTGTGGCTTTAGCCACATTTAAAAATATGAAAGCTATCATTCCCGTTGCGGGTATCGGAACGCGGCTGCAGCCGCTGACAAACATTGTGCCAAAGGTTCTGGTTAATGTTGCCGGCAGGCCCATGCTGTTCCACCTCATAGATGAACTTATCAAAAATAATAAAATTGATACAATTATTTTAATTATAGGTTATCTTGGTGATAAGGTAATTGAATTTATTGAGGGTGAATACAAAGAAAACCGTGTAAAGTTTGAGTTTGTTGAACAGAAAAAAATGCTGGGGCTTGGACATGCTGTTTATCATGCTGCTGAATTTGTAAATAATGAGCCTGTCCTGATAATTCTTGGGGATACTATTTTTGAATTCGACCTGAATGCACTTCTAAACAGCGAACACTCAGCCATTGGATATAAAGATGTTGAAGATACCACTAGGTTCGGAATAATTGAATCAACAGGCGGGTTTATAACCCGTATGATAGAAAAACCCGCCCCCGGTGTTACTGAAAGCAAAAGCGCAATTGCCGGGCTTTATTTCATAAAGAACGGCACAACCCTCTTCAGTGCAATTGAACACCTGATGGATAATAATATAAGGACCAAGGATGAATACCAGCTTACTGATGCATTAATGAAAATGGTAAGCGATGGAGAAAAAATGGTCCCGTTTGAAATTGAGAACTGGTTCGATTGCGGTAAGCCTGAAACTCTCATTAACACCAATACTTATATTTTAACCCGTGACTGGAATTTTGACCAGGACTATCCCTTTGAAGACAGCACATTTATTGAGCCGGTTTATATAGGGGAAGGATGCAGCATTGAAAATTCTACTATCGGACCCAATGCTACGATAGCTGATGGTGCTTCGGTTAAAAATTCAATCGTGCGCAACGCACTGGTATCTGAAAAAGCTGTAATTACCGATGCTGAGCTGGATGGTACGGCAGTTGGAATAGGCGAAAAGGTTACCGGGATTCACGGCAATGAAGTAATTGCCGATGGAAAAAAACTTGCTTATTGATTCAAATTTGTCATTCCCGCGTATACCCGCGGCTTTAAGACCTCGGCACTTAAGATCAGGGCATTTACAACTTTTACTCTACGAATATTATAATACTCAAATGCCTTTCAAACTACTCATTAATCATTGTTCATTATTAATTGCACATTGTACATTGTTCACTTCTTCGGCCTTGCTAGATTCATTCCCCAGTCATAAAGCCAATTCGGCAATATTTTTATCAGTCTTGTAGCCATAACAATAGGGAAGGGGAACTGCACAACACTCCTTCCGGATTCTATTCCTTTGCGGATTATCCGCGCAGCCTTATCAGGCTGCATCAATAGCGGCATTTTAAACTCATTTTTATCGGTCATAGCGGTTTTTACAAAGCCGGGTCTAACAGTAATGACCCTGATATTATCTTTTTTCAGCTCAACCCTTGCTGCTTCCAGCAGTATCGAGCCTGCTGCCTTGCTTGCTGAATAACTGGATGAGCCCCCATAGCCGCGCACATCTGCAAGTGATGTAACGCCGGCTATCGTACCGTAACCCTGTTTTTTCATAACCGGCATAATAAACTCAAGCACATGTGCTATGCCAAACGTATTTACTGCGAAGGTTTCTTTGAACTGGCTGCTTGAAAATGAGCTCATCCAGTTGGGTCCACCAACACCTGAATTAATAATTACAAGCTCAATTGTACCCAGCTTTTCCAGTGCGAATTGAATACCCTCTTTAACGCTATCAGGATCAGTTATATCGCATTTTTTGCTGAAGGCATTGCTTCCTTCTTTGCAAATTCCTTCGCACAGCTGTGCTGCAGAGCTATCATTGCGTGAAAGCAGGACCAGCACGGTGCCTGTGCGCGCAAATTCCTGCGCCAGGGCTTTGCCGATTCCCTGGGATGCGCCGAATATAACCGCGTTCTTAAATTTACTCATTGTTTAAAAATTGTGTAAGCAGCCTGTGAAAGTGGTGGACTCCTTTTTCACGCTTGGGTGAATACCTGCCGCGTGAATAAAAGCTTGACTGCATCCCGCGTTGTACCATCTCAACAATAGCCTCATCTTCGCGCTCAACTCTGTCTAAACCTGCACCAGCGCCTTTATCAAGCCTGGAATGATCGCTTACATAGGTTATAAATGATACCTTGGTGAGATCGATCCCAAGCGGTCTTATAATGTTTATTGAAAGTCCCCATGGGTAAAAATTGAACATCATATTCGGGAAAACCCACCAGTAATATGCAGCAACTTCTGTTCCGTAATCGGGTGAGATCTCCGAAAGAGTAAAGCATTCCTCACCCGGCTTGGCTACGCCAAGCTGAAGGGTGGAATATTCGTATAATTCATCGGTATATGCGCCGTAATCAATTACATCGTTAAGGCTGCTGTGCACATAGGGAATGTGAAAGCCCTCAAGGTAATTTTCCACATAAAGCGCCCAGTTGCATTTTACAAGGTAATCCCTGCTTCGTGTGGGTTCGTGAGTCATTTCGCCGAGCTTTACACCATCCAAACGGTCGGTAATGGGCTTAAAAAAGTCACTGTGCGGCTTAACCGGATCAATTGATGCAAATATAAAATTATACCATAATTCAAACGGTACGTTTGAAAGATTATCTGCTTTCCTCGGAAAATTTAAAGCATCTTCACATTCCGGCATTGACCTGAAGCATCCATCAAGCTCAAATCTGCGGCCATGGTAACGACAGCGCATATTCTGTACAACATCTGCGCTTTCAACAAGTATATTGCCGCGGTGAGTACAAACATTACTTAGGCAGTGTATCTTGTCATCACGGTCACGGGTTAAGAGCAGCGGCTCATTAAGATAGCCTTCAAGCAAAGTAAACGGATAAATTGAACCGGGTACTTTAACTAAGTCGCTATCTCCCGCAAAATGCCAGCATTTTGCGAAAACTTTCTTTTTAAGCTGCCCATACACATCGCTGCTTCTGTAAAATTCAGCAGGCATTGTTTCAGCTGTTCGTATATCGGGATCTATGTTAAATTTCATACCCACTTTTTCAGTTTAAAATATATTAAAAAACTCAAGCCCACAACTCCCATAATACCCAGTGCAAAAGGATAACCACCAATCCATTTTAACTCAGGCATAAACTCAAAGTTCATCCCGTAGATGCTGGCAATAAATGTCATTGGAATAAAAATTGTTGAGATAAGAGCGAGATATTTCATTGTTTCATTCAGCCTGTTGCTGATGCTTGAGAGGTATATATCTATCATACCTGAGAGCATATCACGGTATGTTTCTATGGTATCTAGAACATTTATCGTATGGTCATAAACATCCCTAAGATAAAGATGTGTGTTCCTGGAAACCAGATCAGATTCGCCGCGTTCAAGCCGGCTGATGGCTTCTCTTAATGGCCAGATCGATTTCCTGATATAAAGCATTTCACGTTTTATCCTGTAAATTTCAGTAAGTGTTCTTTTTTGGGGATTATTTACCAGCTCTTCTTCAAGGTGTTCAATCCTGTCTCCAAATACTTCGAGTATTGTAAAGTATGAATCTATTATAGAATCCATCAGGGAGTAAACAAGGTAATCTGAGGTCATATTATTGATTATTCCCTTATTGTTTCTTATCCTGCTTCTTATTTCCTGGAATGTATCGCCTTCGATTCCTTCCTGGAATGTTACCACATAATTTTTTGCAAGAATTATGCTTACCTGTTCAGGGATTATCTCACCGTTTTTTTTGCCTAAATGGAACATTTTTAACACAAGGTAAATATACCCGTTAAATTCTTCCATTTTTGCCCGCTGATCAACATTCAGAATATCTTCTACTACAAGCGGGTGGATCGAAAGTGAGTCAGCCAGCTTCTGAACGATAGCAACATTATTTATACCTTCAACATTTATCCAGCTGATAGTATCTTTTTGTGAATAAACAGTGCATTCAGCAGGATCGGTAATTTCCTTTTCAAAAACTTCGCCGCCTTTGTAATCAATTATCTCTATCGATACCTTTTCATCTTTTGGTACATCACCGGTATATACAGCCGTGCCCGGCGGCAGTCCTGCCGGTTTTTTCTTCGGCCTGAAGAGTCTTCTTAGCTTTATGTACGGTTTTTTTATAGCTTTTGGAGTTTCCATATAGCCAAAGTTAGTATATTTTGATGAATTAATAAATGTTTAGATTATTCATATTTTTTTTGGATTTTTGTTATTAGATTGCAGTTTCCAATTAAAATTTGATGATAAATAAACGGGTAATATTCCGGATTTTTTATATAATTATTGTTTGTAGCTTATTTGGATTTCAATTATACGCCCAGGCTGAGTACCCCAGGGCTGTTAAAACGTATTTGAAGGTCAATGATAACGCTAAAATTATCAAACAGGCTAAGATAAGTACAGCAATTGAAATACTTGTTTCAGGCGAAAGGGCCGATACTATAAAGATCTCTTATTATGACCAGGATGGTTATTTGCTTAAAGAATCATCAAAAATAGATACATCCCTTGATAAAAAAGGAGAATATATCACACGTAAGTTTTCTTATGTTTACAATAATTTTAAATTACTCACCGAAAAATTTGATTCTACTTTTTCATCACCCAAAAAATATTACCTTAAATACGATGAATTCTACAATATTACTGATGAACAGGTATTTGTGAACAATAAGCTTTCCCAAAAGTATGAATACGAGTATGATGACCTTTCAAGGTTAATAGAATCAACTCAGAAAGATATGGTGAATGACTGCAAGATCACAGAAAATTATGTGTATGACAGCTACAATAACCTGGTAAAAATAACAACAGTTAATAAATGTATTCCCGTCGAAGATAAACCCATTGAAACCAAATATAATTATACCTACGATAAAGAGTACAGGATACTGGAGAAGAAAACAAATTCAACAGCAGGGGAGTTCAAGACCGAAACCTTCACTTACACTGCTGATGGAAAGCCGGAATCATCTTATGAAATTACCGGAAAAGATACTTATATAAGCAGAAAATATACTTACGATAATAATTCTGTCCGGATAAAAAAGGTTGAAACAACGGGGGAGCTTAGCTCATCCAGCGATATACTTATCAAATATGATAAATTCGGTAACAGGCTGCTTGAAGAATATTACGACCCTGCAGGAAAGCTGTTATATTCATACAAATTCGTTTATAATTATTATTAAATTTATATAAAATAATGAGCTCAATACTAAAGGAAACAATAAGCGGCATCATGAAGATAACCCTTAACCGTCCGGATTCACTTAATGCGTTCAATTCAGAAATGCTGTTTGAGCTTCAGGATGCGTTTAAGGAAGCCTTAAGCGATGATGTTCGCTGTGTGGTTTTAACAGGTGCCGGAAAAGGCTTTTGCTCAGGGCAGGACCTGAAGGATTTTGAAGCTGAAAAGAAGACATTTAAAGAAGCTATCGAAACAAAATATAACCCACTCATCACACAGATAATGACACTCCCAAAACCGGTTATTTGCGGAATAAACGGTGTTGCGGCAGGCGCGGGACTCTCACTGGCTCTTGCATGTGATTTCAGGATAGCTGTCGAATCAGCCCAGCTAATTGAAGTATTCATAAATGTAGGCCTTGTGCCAGATTCAGCTTCATCATTCACCCTGCCGCGTATTGTCGGCCTTTCAAAAGCATTCCAGATGTGTTCAACAGCGGAGCGTATCACCGGCTCAGAAGCTAAAAGGCTTGGAATTGTAAATGTATGCGTACAGACTCCAGATGTACTTGCAGCAGCACTGGATAAGTACTCCAAAAAATTCTCTAAAATGCCTACAAAAGCTTTGGGAATGATAAAAGAGCTTGTGAATAATTCTTATTCTCGCACACTTGCTGAAGTACTGGCAGCAGAAGCTGCCGCACAGGATATTGCGGGTAATTCCAATGATTACAGAGAAGGCGTGAACTCATTTCTCGAAAAAAGAAAACCGGTATTTAAAGGAAATTAATAATCTTAAAATAATTCAGTGGCAAAACCAAAGAGCAAAGAAAGCAAACAGTCAAAGCTTAAGGCTGAAATTGTTATACCAGAAGAAAATAAATATGTAACATTCGGACTGCTTGGAATATTCCTTGTACTGGTATTCATGGCGGCATCATATAAGATTTCAGGTGATGATGACGTATTCTGGCACCTGGCAACCGGCAGGTATATAGTCGAAAATAAGGTGGTGCCCGATAAAGATGTTTTCGGGCATATAACTTCAGGGCAGGAATGGATCCCCTTTGAATGGGGCTGGGATGTTATGACCTACGGACTGTATAATATAGGCGGTTTAAATGCCATTTTAGCTTTCAGATCGCTGGCTTTTTGTTTTATCTTCTTCGTGCTTTATATGCTGCTGAGGAAGTTCAAAATAAATTCATTCCTATCGATTGCTGTATTGTTTGTTCTTCTTATTTCAATTATGGATAGGCTCTCACCCCGCCCGCATATATTAACCTATATTTTCTTTGTTCTGCTGCTTTATATACTGCTTTCATATAAATATATTAACCGAAGCGGGTATTCCAAAAAGCTTTATTTTATACCTCTTATATTTTTATTGTGGGCTAACTCTCACATGGGTGTATTGGCAGGCGGTTTGATTCTTTTCATATTCACTATTACTGAAACCATTATCTATCTAAACCCAGGCAAATTTACAGCCGCTGATGCAAAACCTCTTGATAAAACCGAACTACGGAATTTATGGATAATATCAGCAGTAAGCGCGCTTATGCTGCTTGTAAATCCGCACGGATTCAGTACCTATGCTTACGCTTACAGCCATACCCAGATGAAAATGCTTGAAAGTGTAAACGAATGGCAAAAGCCGTTTTCATCTAAGCTTGATCTTGGCTTTATTGTTACTTTATACAAGATATTCATTTTTGCCGGTATATTTATTCTTTACTATGCTTACAAAAAGAAGGACCTTCTTTTTGCGCTGATGTATATTTCATTTGTAATTTATTCTGTAAGAGCCATCAGGTTCACCGTAGATTATGAAATGATCACGGCTGTGTTTATTGTAATAAGTATATCATACATAATTTCAAAAATTCGCTCAGTTGACTTTAAAAAGATATACAACGGTACTGTACCAAAGGCTGTGCTCGCAGTATTTTTTATTTACATAATTTCCCTTATACCCAATAATGCTGTATATGAGAAGATACAATATTACAGAATATACGGGTGGGGAATAAACAGTGATTTTATGCCTGTTCAGCTATTCGACTTTATGAGGGAAAATAAAATATCTGGTACACCGTATAACCATTTTGGTACAGGCGGTTACCTGGTCTGGAACTTCCCTGAACAGAAGAATTATATTGATAGCCGCAACCTGAATGATGAGATACATAATGAGTATAATTCAATAATGGTTATGCAGCCCGGTTTTGAAAAGAAGCTGGAAGAAAGGGGAGTGGATTATGTTATTTATCTGGACCCTGATCTTATCAGGAGGCCGAATGACCTTAAAAGGCTTGTTACCAATTACTTCAGTACTAATAATAAATGGAAGCTCGTCTTCTGGGATGATAAATCAATGCTGTTTGTGAAAGATATCCCGAAATTTCAGGAAGTAATAAAGAATTATGAATATAAAATAATCGATCCTTATACAGCTTTGTTTAATAAAGCAGAATTTGAAAATAACATAAGGCTTAACCCGGATGAAACCCGCAAAGAGCTTAAACGGAAATCTGAAACAGAACCGAACGGTTATTTATTTCAGAATCTGAACCAGGCTGCTATCAAAATAATGCAGGGTTTATAAGTATATAAGCTTATGCTTCTGATTCTTTAACATCCTTGTTAGCAAGCCATTCCTTAAAGAACATTATTATTATTGACATTGTCGGCAGGGCAATAAGCATTCCTATAAATCCGAAAAAGTACGAAAACACAAAAAGTGAAAGTATAAGCAGGGCAGGGTGAAGTCCAATTCTATCACCTACAATTTTAGGTATAATAAACGATGTTTCAAGCAGGTTCTGTGCCAGGTATATAATCACAACCAGCGGTACCTGCAGCCCCGGGTCTCCGCTAAATAAGGAAACAATTACAGCAAGTGTTATCTCTACAAGAAGTCCGAAATAAGGAATAATATTTAAAACTATTCCTAAAGCTCCAAGGAATATTGCGAATTTTACTCCCAATATAGAAAGGAATATATATACTATTATTCCGTGTATCACTGATACTATCAATTGACCCCTTATAAAGCTTCCCAGCAGATCATCAATTTTCTGGTAATATTCGGTTACCTTTTTACGGTTCTTTTTAGGAACGATATCTTTAATTAATGTTTTAAGGTTATCAAAATCCTTCATTATGTAGAATGTTAAAAAGGGAATAAGAATAAGGTTAACAACCTGTGTTAAAACTACAGATATCCCTGCAAACAGGCCTGATAGGCCGCTTAAAAGCGTATTCAGCAAGTTCTCAAGCTTAGCAGGCAGCTCATGAGAAAGCTTAGTCTGTATATCTGAAGTAGGTATGCCAAGCGAGTTCAGCTTGGGTATAAGCCCGGTATTTATCCATAACTGCAGGTCGTTTAAAGCGCCCGGCAGAGATTTTATAAGCTCTGAAAATTGTGCTGCTATTGGAGGGGCAAGTAATATAATTGCCAGTGCTGCCACTAGAAGGAAAACAACCAGGATTATTGCGCTTGCAATTGTTCTGGTAATTTTGCCGCGGGTCATTTTTTCAACTAGAGGATTTAAAGCATAGGAAATTATCAATGCTGCTATGAACGGTGCCAGCAGCGCCGATATAGAATGCAGAAACCATAATGCAAAAATTATGGATGAGAGCGAAATGATTATTTTAATGAGCTTGCTTTTTCTGAAAGGGAACAGAACGAATAATATCACTCCAAATACTATGAAAGGATTGTGAAACAGCTCTGTTACAGTAAATAGTACACCGAATATCACAAATGCTGATACTGATATTACTATTTCCTGTGTTTTAAATGTATTTTGGCTGCTATCGTTCAATATAATGATAAATTTTAAGTTATTTCCCTGTAGAACCAAATCCGCCGGTGCTTCGCAAAGTTTCACTTAACTCTGCAGAAAGCTTAATTTCTGCCTGCTCAACCCTGCAAATAACCATTTGCGCAATGCGCTCGCCGAATTTAACCGTAAAAGTTTCTTTTCCGAAATTTGTCAGCAGGATTTTCAGCTCACCGCGGTAATCCGCATCAATAGTGCCCGGTGAATTAATAATCCCGATATTATGTTTCAGCGCCAGTCCGCTTCGTGGCCTTATCTGGGCTTCGTAACCGACCGGAATTTCCAGGATAAGGTTTGTTGGTATTGCCGCTGTTGTCTGCGGTTGAATATTGATATCATCAACTGAGGCTGAAGTAACATCCATTCCTGATGCATGCTCTGTTGCATATGCCGGGAGTGGATTTTTCAGCTCTTCATTTATTTTCTGGATTTTTAAGATCACTTTGCTGGACTGGATTAAAAAATAAGGCAGCTTTTTAAAATAAGCTGCCTTAAATAGGTTGAATGATTTTTAGTTGCTTGTTGCTATTGCAAGTACAATTATCAGCACATATACCAAACCGAATAATATGGAAAGTATTACATTCACTATACCCAGCCACATACCTATTTTGGCAAATGTTCTTCCTGCTTCAGAGGATTCGCCCCTGTCAATTTTTCCTAACTCTCCTTTACCCATTATCCAGGCAACAATACCCAGAATGAAAGGACAGAAAATATATGATAATATACCTGCTACCAGTGCAATAATTGCATTAGTACCCGCACTGCCGCCCATATTTACATTGCCTGCTGATGGAGGCGGGGGAGGCGGCGGTGAAGACATACTCGGCGGCGGTGGCGGAGGCGGTGCTCCGAAATCTGACGGGAAGCGCAAAAATTTACTCATTTGTTTTCTCCTGTGTTTTTATGAAACATTAATATCCTGTTTTACTGTAAAATAAAAAACCGATTTCTATTTTTCTACAGAAATCGGTTATCATATAAAAATAATTTTTAATGCTTCAGTGGGCAGTGTTTTTAACTTTTGCTTCGATAACCGAAGGAAGCTGTGCTTTTATTGAGCTTTTTGCTATAAAACCGTCAGCATTAAATTCATCTGCAAGCTCTTTATAAACGCTGTCTTCATATAAAGTTAATATGATAACTGATTTTTCAGGCCATTTTTCTTTAATGGTTTTCGTTGCATCAAGACCGGATTGGTTCGGCATGCTTAAATCCATAAGGACAAGATCCGGGTTCAGTGATTCCGTTTTTTCAATTACATCAACTCCATCAACTGCTTCACCAACTACTTCTACTCCGGGCATTGCTTTTATATACTGTGTAAGAAGCTGCCTGAAATTATCATTATCATCGCAAAGAAGTATCTTTACTGGTTTATTATCCATTTACGTAGTAATTTCCCTGTTTATTTAACTGTTTTTTGATGCCAGTTTCTGCTGAGTTAACTGAATAATTTCCAGCAGTTCCTTGTGAATATCATCTGAGTTTTTGCCTATATACTTATCAACCCTGTAAACTTCCGCCAATTTTCTGTAAGACTGGCCTTCGTTTATTGATATCATCACAACCGTTACATCCGGAAATTTATCCTTGATAGCGCTCAGCGCTTCAATACCTGATTTTTTCGGCATTATGATATCCAGAATGATAAGATCAGGATACGTAGCCTCAGCCTTTTTAATAGCGTCTTCCCCGTCAACTGCTTCGCCAACAAGCTCTACCCCGGGTATGGAGCGAACGTATTGCGCTAAAGCGCTTAAAAAATCGGGATTGTTATCTGCTATTAAAACTCTTACTATGGGAACTTGAGCATTCATTTTATTTGCCCTTTCTATAAATATTTGCTCTGTATTTTAATTTAATGATATTAAACCTTTTTCAATTGCGTAACGAACAAGGCCTGCAGTATTCTTGATTGATAATTTATGCATTATGTTCTTTCTGTGGGTATCAACTGTATTATAGCTGATATACAGAATATTCGCAATTTCCTGGTTTGAATAACCTGAAGCTATAAGTTTCAGGATTTCTATTTCACGTTTTGTCAGCGGTACTTCCTTGTAACCATCATTTTTTTCTGTTTCTTTTGCTGTCCTGATGTAGTTATCAATAATAAGCTTGGAAATATCCTTGCTGAAGAAATTATCGCCTGAAGCAACTGTTTTAACAGCGTCAAGCAATTCTTCCTTATCAGTATTTTTCAGGATAAAACCCTTTGCGCCTGAACGTATTATCTGGTTCAGATATTCCTGGTTATCGTGCATAGTCAATATAAGGATACGGGCATCCGGGTCCTTTTCTTTAATAACCCTGGTTGCTTCAATGCCGTTCATACCGGGCATCGAAATATCCATAATTACAAGGTCCGGTTTTAATGAAGAGTACATCTTAACCGCGTCCTCGCCATTGCCGGCTTCGCCTGCAATTGAGATATTATCGAGACTGGTTAAAATGTTCCTCAATCCGTCCCTAACAACTTCGTGGTCATCAACTATTAAAATTTTAGTGGTTTTCATTTCAATCTTTTTTACTTAGTGATGGTTATTATTACTGAAAAATTCTAAATTTATTTCAAGAAGAAGTTCTGTGCCATGGCCGGGGCTGGAAATTATTTCTACTTTTCCGCCAACAAGCTCTGCTCTTTCCTTCATATTAAGCAGCCCGAACCCGCCGCCTGCTTTTTTAGACTTTGTAATGTTGTCTGTATCAAAGCCTTTACCGTTATCTTTTACGCGGACAAAAACCTGTGTATCGCTTCTGTATAGATCAAGTGATACATCTGTTGCCTCTGCGTATTTACTAATATTGTTAAACGATTCCTGTATTATCCTGTAAATTGCAATTTCAATCTTTGGGTCGATACGTTCAAGGGTGGGGGAGACCTGGAATTTTACTTTTATGCCTGTTATCTTGGAAAATTCCTGGCAAAGTATCCTTAATGCCGGGATAAGCCCGAAATCATCAAGTGTAGTAGGTCTGAGGTCATGTGCGATCCTTCTGGCTTCTACTATTGCTTTGCTTATGATTGAATCTACCTGTTTTACGATCTCAGTGGTTTTTTCCTTATTAGCGGCATTCATAAAATCTATCATACCGAAATTCAGTTTCGCAGCGCTGAGCAGCTGGCCTAATCCGTCATGCAGCTCTCTTGATATCCTTCTTCTTTCGTTTTCCTGTGCCTCAATTATTGAAAGAGCTCTTATACGCTGCTCAAGCAGCTTCTGGTGATCTTCTTCAGCGCGTTTTCTTTCAATTGAATACCTTATCGATCTCAGCAGCAGTTCACTTTCAACCCTATCTTTTACAAGATAGTCCTGTGCACCCATTTTTACTGCATTAATTGCTGTAGTTTCATCGTTCAATCCCGTTAAAATTATAATGGGAATATTCGGGATAATATTGAATATCTGCTCTACGCCGGATAAACCATCACTGTCAGGAAGCTTCAGGTCCAGGAGAACAACATCAATAAATTCGTTTTCAAGAATATCCAGGCCCTTTTGCAGCCTGTCAGCAATTTGAAGAGTATGTTCAATATTCTTCAGATCCGAGAGGTATTCTTTTATGAGCCGGGCATCTCCCGGGTTATCCTCTATTAATAAGATCTTTATCAAATTATGCTATTTCTTTCTTTCTAAATGTGATATGAAACGTTGAACCTTTTTCCGGCTCTGAATCAAGCCTTATACTCCCGTGATGTTTATTCACTATCTTTTCGCAGATCGCAAGTCCCATGCCTGAGCCGGGATATTCTGAATGATTATGAAGCTTCTGAAATATGCCGAAAATCTTACCGTGATAATCTTTTTTTATTCCCGGACCGTTATCTGAAACTGAAATGTACCAGTTTGTTTCATCTTCATCTGCCGTAATTTTTACATTTGGCTGCTTGTTACTGCAGAATTTCAGTGAGTTATCTGCCAGGTGATACAGCAGCATTACAAGTAATTCTTTATCTGCGTTGATCATTATCTGCCTTTCGGCAGCAAACTCTATTTTTCCCGCAGAATCCGGATACCTTGAAGCAAGAAGCTTTTTTACTTTTTCTACTGCCGCAGAAGGATCAGTATCTTCCCTGTGAAAGTGCGGTCTGCCAACCCGTGAATATGTTAAAAGATCATCCATCATTTTCTTAAGCCTGTTCGAACCGTCAACTGCGAACCTTATATAATCTTTTGCGTTGTCATCTAGCTGCTCACCGTATCTTTTGTTTAGAAGCTGTACGTAACTTGTTATCATTCTAAGCGGTTCCTGCAGGTCATGTGAAATTATGTAAGTAAGTTCGTCAAGCTCCTGCTGCTTATCCGCTATTTGCTCTTCATCTTTGATCAATTCCCTTTAGTTTTCTCCATATCCTGTATATTGCTCTGTATTTTTAAGAATATCCTGCTGTTATATTTCAAACAGCAGAATATTCAATTTATTATATTAAGTATATATCAATTTTTAACAGAGCTGTTTTATTTCTTTTCTCTTTCGTCGAAGAAGTCACCAAGCTTGAAGCGGAAGTTTACGAATGCTGAAAGCAATCCGAACTTGCCTGTATCAAGTTTTGATAGCCTGATAGAAGGTCCTACAGCGAATGAGTTTAATGCGAATCCTTCTGCGATGTTTGAAACCATGATCTCAACAAGCAGCTGGAAGTTTCTGATCTTTTTTAATGTAGCGTTTACCCTGAAATCGAATACTGATCCTACAAGCCTTGATTCACGTGTATAAAGACCGATGTTCATTTCATTCATATAGTAAGCTGCATAGAACTGTGTTCTTGTTGATCCGAACATTCTGAACGGATAACGGAATTCTGCGATCAGGTTTGAACCTGTAACTATATTGTTAGGCATTATTGTACTATCCTTCTGATTCCTGAAGGTATAAAGCGGTGGACCGCCGCCCGGCTCAACACCGGTTTCTTTTATCTCACTATATACACCTACTTCAAGGAAGTTACCTAAAGGAATAGTATAGGTTAATTTAATACCTCTGGGAGGCATAAAAATTGCATTATACTGTTTCCATGGTTTGTTTTCAACACTGTCTGAACCAAGATCGTGAGTGTTAAGCTCTCTTATCCTTGTAACATATGAAATGTTAACGCCAAGCATGTTGAAGCCTGCTGAAACCTCATCACTTTCAAACGGTCCTGAATATTTGCTTCCCATACCGAATGTGAATCCGATGGATCTCTTTACAGGAATACCAAGAGGCTCCCATCCGAATACTGTGAAGTACGGATTGATATAAGCTGTGGTGTTCCTGATAACACGCTCTCTTTTTGGCGGAGCAACAAATTCTTTGATCTTGATCTGCCTGATAACATCTAAAAATACTGATGCGTAATCAAGCTTTTTCTGGTTCAGGTTCTCTTTGTTTGTATTTGACCAGTTAATAAGTCCATCCTGAACTCTTTTTGAAAGCTGAGACCATGCATACCTTGATGCAGAGGGGTCTGCTTCATCACCCAATACAACAAACTGGTTCTGTGTGTTGGGATCTGTGATGTTTACAACTATGGTGTATGATTCAAGTTTCGGATCAATACCCATATCGTCCTGGGCGATGATAAAAATACTGTCATCTTCCGCCCTAGCAAGGATCTTGAAATACTTCCAGGTCCTTGGATTGTTGGGGTCTTCCTGCTGAGAGAAAGTCTGCCCGGTTTGTATCACCAGCGTAAATAACGCTATCGCTAGTAATACCAAGATACTGAAATTAGCTCTGTTTTTCATTTTTATGGTGATTTGATTAATATTGTTTATTTCTATCCTTTTCATGTTTACCATTCACCGAATATAAAGCTGTTCTGACCGGTGATCTTGTGGCCTGCGATGTTATCAGAAACTGATACTGTAAAGCCGACAGAGTAAGGTGCATCCTTGCCGTCTGTAAAGTTATCAAACGCTGATTTTGAACCGAAGGCGTTCATGGTTACATCATATACACCTGCGCCTACAGTTTTTACAGAAGCGGGCCCGTTGAACTTAACATCAAGCTGTCCGGGGAAGTCATCACTGATGGTTACCCTGTAGCATACGCTGCTCTGCAGCTGTGTTACACGGGTTTCTTCACCCATTGATGCAACTCTCTGCATGCTGATCTTAGGTTTCTCGTTCGGTTTTAATTCTACAGTTTTTGTAGAATTACCCACTTTAATTGTAACCGTACTTTGGCCGCCCGTCTGGAAGGTTTTGGAGCTCTTTGGAGGTATTGTTGTGATACCTTCTACCTCTAAAGGTGTATCGTACGGATTGTTAAGCGTGTTGTTGGTGTACTGTGTAAGCTGAATATTACCAATCCTGATCTCCTGCATTTCGCCCGGATCTTTCTTTTCTTCAGGTTTCTGTTCGATCTTGGGCTGCTCGATCTGCGGATTATTGGTTGTGAATGTATTTATTGGTGTAGAAGAGATCTGTACGTTCATCGGATTTACGACAAGCTGCTTTATCTTGTCATCCATTTTTTCCAGGTCTTCCTTCTTTATGATTACATATAGATTTGTATCAACAATTATGGATTTTTTGATGATCTCATATAACTTCTGCAATGAGTCAGGTGAAAGGAATACTTTAGGCTTCCCGTCATCTTCTACCACCTGCGTGAGGTCAAGGTTGGCACCCTTGATGGCAATCACACACACTACAAATATGTATAACGCCTGGTAGATTATAAATTTTACGTCTTTTTGCTTTTTCATTTAAGTTATTCTCCTTAGTCAGTCCTTATTTACTGTGCTCTTTTCCCTGCTAAGTAAGCAAGATTATCAAGGCCTTTTACTGCCTGTGCATCCTTAAATGAATTTACTGTTTCTGTTAACATGTGTGAAGTTATCTGTAATTCTTTCAAAAGCTTGTCATCCGGATATTTTATATTATCCATTTCCTTCATTAAATTACGCATTGCTTCAAGATTTTTCTTCATAGCTTCGCTGTATTCAGCTGTCTGTGAAGCTGCTGCAAGCGCTGTTGTTAATGATTGGCTTGTATTCTGAAGCTCTTTAAGTAGCTCGGAATCATGAACATTTGTTTTGCTCATCTCAGCAATAGCATTCTTCATGATAACAACGTTCTTCGAGATGTTCTCGCCGAATTCTGCTGCTTTTTTGAGTGAATTTGAAATTTCCGCTGCTTCTTCTTTTGAGAATTTTTCGTAGCCCGGTCCGCCTGATGTCATGCTTGCACCCTTGAAACCGTCATGAAGCTGCTGTAATATTGCTCTCTGGTGAATATCTTCTCTTTCTGAGAAATATTCTTTTTCAAGATCATTCAGCTCTTCGCGTAATTCTGCGAATTTTAATCCCTGTGCATCAAACACGGTCTCAAATAATTTCGCAACTGCAAGAATTACGATTGATTTAATTTCAAATGGTACTGAAAATCCTAAAAATACTATAGGACCTTCTTTGATTGAAATAAGAAGGATAGCTGCACCAAGAAGCGGGAGAGCTGTACCGATACCGTCAACAATTGTAGCATAACGGTTTGTGATCCTTTCGATGATCTCCTGTGAACATCCTTTTGAAGAAACTTCTTTCATCAGTTTCCTGTATGAAAGCTCTGCAAGTAAAATAAAAAGAGCATAAACTATAAAAGGCATCCACCATAATGATATCGGTTCAACGCCTTTGTTAAGTGTAACACTGCCGGGGAAAATTGTATTTGCAAGTGTTTCTGCAATTTTTCCGAGGAAAGGTACATTAGCTACATCAATAAAAACAGAAAGCAGAAGTGCAATTACAGAAGGAATTGCAGGTGCAAACCTTCCGGCTACGCCTTCAGCCTGAATTTTATTTACGCCTCTGTTTATTACATATTGCTTTAACTCATGATATTCGGTAGATTGTTTAAGAAGCTCCTGAACTCTTTTATCCAGGTTGTCTTTTTTAAAGTTACTGCCGAAAAGCTGGGATGACCCAGTGTTTTGTGCCGTTTTTACATTAGCAGAAGTTTGATCCATTGTTGTTGACTCCGTTTGTTTAGTTTTATTTACGAACCTAAAGTTAATATATTATAAAAATCATTAATACTAATCAGTTAACTACGATAAATATGAAGATTAATCGCAATATTTACGAATTAGTTTGAAAAAACAATACCCGAATTACGTTAGAAAATTCGCAAGGGCGAATTTTGTTAAAAAAACACTAAAAAAATCTACTCTTGAACGGTTAGCCTTAAAGAGTGAACCTTATTCGCTATAGGAAGTTCTACACTTTCCTTGACCTTCTTTTCAAAATCAGGCATAAATTTCTTTATAGCCCATTTTACCGGCCAGGCTGCTGCATCACCAAAAGCGCAAATAGTATTGCCTTCAATATTATTTGCAACGTCCCGTAATAACTCTATATCTTCGTTACGGCCCATTCCCTTATCAATCCTGTCAAGTATCTTCAGCATCCAGCCGCAGCCTTCACGGCAGGGCGTACACTGTCCGCAGGATTCATGATAATAGAATTTGGTAATTCTCTTTATTACTTTTACAATATCGGTATCTTCATTCATAACCACAATACCGCCTGTCCCTATATATGAATTTACCGTTTTAAGATGTTCATTATCCATTCTTAAGCCTTCAATTTCATCTGCCGTTAGCGGCGGCATTGAAGAACCTCCCGGGATTATCATTTTGATCTTTTTATTATCTTTTACACCTCCGCCGTATTTATAGATTAGGTCAGTAAGAAGTGTGCCTGAAGGAAGCTCGTAAATTCCCGGTTTATTAATATGCCCGCTTAATCCATATAAAAGTGATCCAGCATGTTTTGGCTCACCGATCTTGCTGAACCATTCACCGCCTTTTTCAATAATGGGCGGAATATTTGCAAGTGTTTCTATATTATTAATTGTTGTAGGACAACCCCATAACCCGAAATTAGCAGGGAAGGGAGGCTTAAAGCGCGGCATTCCGCGTTTTCCTTCTATGGAATTAAGAAGCGCGGTTTCTTCACCGCAAATATATGCGCCGGCTCCGCGGTGTATAAAAATATCAGTTGAAAAATCTGAACCCATTATATTTTTGCCGATAAAACCTTTGCCATAAGCATCATCAATAGCTTTCTGAAGCATTACTATCCATGGGTAGTATTCACCGCGTATATAAACATAAGCGGTTTTAATACCCATAGCCTTGCAGGCTATCAGTGTTCCTTCAATAAACTGGTGGGGATTCTTTTCGAATATTTCTCTATCCTTAAAGCTCGCCGGCTCTGATTCATCGCCGTTGCAGCATAAATACTTGGGCTTGTCTGATTTCTGGGGCATAAATGACCATTTCATACCTGTCGGAAAACAAGCGCCGCCTCTGCCGCGTAAACCTGATTTTTTCACTTCTTCAATAATAGCCTCCGGCGTCATGTTCAGGGTCTTTTTGAATGTGCTGTAACCGCCGTTCTTTACATATACTTCGATATTGTGAAGATCAGGAATATTTTTCAGTATGATTGGTTCGAAATCTGACATATTAATTTTAACTCTTTATTTTAACTCAGTTATAATTTCTGCTGGAAATATTAAATTATTCGCTTTTAGAAAGCTTATCTAAAATAGCGTCTATCTTATCTTTGGTTAGGTTTTCTTCGTAATAATCATTGATCTGCATCATTGGCGCAGTTCCGCAGCTGCCAAGGCACTCTGCTTCTATTAAAGTGAATTTGCCGTCAGGCGTTGTTTCACCAATACCAATATCAAGCTTATTGGAAATATAATCAACAACATCATACCCGCCGCACAACATACATGATACATTTGTGCACACCTGGAGGTGATGTTTACCTACCGGCTTTTTGTTGTACATTGTGTAAAATTCAGCTACGCCCAGCACATGCTCATAGGGAATATTAAGCAGGCTGCCTACATATTTCATTACATCAGTCGAAAGCCAGCCAAACTGGTATTGGGCAATCCAAAGCGCATCCATTAATGCTGCATCATTTGTAGGGTAATGGCTCTTTGCTTTTTCAAGCTTCTTTAAATTCTCGTCTGTAAATTTAATTTCCATATTTTTAAAATTACCCATTAAAGAAGGTAAACTATCACTATTTTGTCATTCCTGCGAAGGCAGGAATCTTGTATTAAATCACTAAATCAAGTTAAACCAGGTTATTTATCAGCTTCACCCATCACAGGGTCAATACTGCCGATGATCGCTACTATATCGCTGATCATTGCGCCTTTCATCATGGTAGGCAGCGCGCCTATTGCAACAGTTGAAGGGGAGCGTATCTTCAGCCTGAACGGGTATCCTTTGCCGTCGCTGATAGCATAAAAACCAAGCTCGCCTTTGGAAGATTCAATTGCCTGGTAAGCTTCGACACCTTTTTCAGGGGTGTTACCAAAGTTTACTATCATAAAATCATGAATAAGCTCTTCCATTTTTGAATAAACTTCGCCTTTATCCGGCAAAACCTGTTTTGCATCGGGAGTATTTATTGGTCCCTGCGGAAGCTTCTGCATGCACTGTCTTAATATCTTTACGCTTTCATACATCTCTTTAACTCTCACGTAATATCTTGCAAGCACATCACTTTCTGTGAGTGTAGGCACATCAAAATCAACTTCCCTGTATTTCAAATACGGGTCGTCAATTCTCAAATCGTTGGTAATGCCCGCTGCGCGCAGGTTCGGACCCGTTAACCCAAGTGAAATAGCGTCTTCTTTTGAAATATATCCAACACCTTCGCACCTGTTTATAAATATTTTGTTGCGTTCAATCAGTGCTCTTGCATCTTCAAGCTTCGGTATGAACTGGTCCAGGAATGCTTTGAGCCTTGCAACAACTTCATCGCTCATATCCAGAGCGAGTCCGCCTATCCTTGTATAACTCGTGGTAAATCTAACACCGGTTAAAATATCAAGAATATCGAGTATTTTTTCCCTTTCTGTAAATGTCCATAAAAACACCGTCAATGCGCCTACATCCATTGCCATAGTGCCCATCCACACACAATGAGATGCCAGCCTTGCCATTTCACAGCACATGGTTCTTATCCACTGAGCGCGCTCTGTTGCTTCAATTTTAAGCAGTTTTTCTATTGCAAGTACATATCCAACATTATTAGCCAAAGGTGAAAGGTAATCAAGCCTGTCAGTATGGGGTATGAACTCATGAAATGTCATGTTTTCAGCAAGCTTTTCATAACCTCTGTGAAGGTAGCCAAGTACCGGGATTGTTCCTACTACTGATTCACCATCCAGGCTCACAACAAGCTGCAATACACCATGAGTTGCAGGGTGCTGGGGACCCATATTAAGAACTAGCTGGTTATCCAGTGTGCCTTCAAAATGCCCGCGCACATCATCTGATTCCAGTGCGCGCAGGATCCTTTCCTGGCTCATTGTAATATGGCTCGATTCCTTGGTTTCTTCTATATACTCTTCTTTTGTTAGATCTAACGACATATTATATTTCTATCGTAAAGCTTTTTATTTTTTTGGTAATGTTACTGCGCCCGGCAAGCCCATAAGCGGGTAATCTTTCCTTAACGGGTGGTACTCGTATTCTTCCATCATATACAGCCTGCGCAGGTCAGGGTGATTTAAAAATTTGATACCCATCATATCCCATGCTTCACGCTCAGCCCAGTCAGCGGATTTCCATAATGGGCAAAGGCTTTCTACTTCAGGATTTTTGCTATCGAGCTTAACCTTTAAAAAAACTCTGTACCTGTGTGTAAGTGAATACAGGTTATAAATGCATTCAAACCTTTCATTTTTAGTGAAACGGTCAACGCTAACAACATCCCGTAACTGATCTACCTGAAATTCATCCTTTAGAATTCTGCATACTTCAAGCAGCTTTTCTTTTGGAAGCTCTATCATAGGGTAATTCAGATTTTCTGTAAAAACAAATCCCCCGAAACCATTCGATTCAGAGAATTTTTCTTTGATTTTTTCCGTTAATTCTGCCATAATTTATAGGCAAATTTAGCAAAATATGATAAGATATTCAATGCTGTAAGGGTTGTTGTAATTTGTTTATAATTAGATTTTTGAAATCTATCTATTTTAGAAATGCCATAGGAAGTTCACAAGCAGTGATGTTCAAACAAATCAAAGCCAAAATCTTAACCACGAATTTCACTAATTTCACGAATAATTAATTTTCACTACCTCTGCCTTTAGCCCTGAAAGGGCTCTACTACAGAAATTGGATGTCGCCCTGAGCGCTGTGCCCGCCTAAGGCGTGGGAGTCGAAGGGCAGTTGTCATAATTTATACGCCAACGTTAGTGCTTGACTGATTATGCAGTTTTCTCACCAACGGTTCAATCAAAATCAGATTTTAATTCTAACACAATATTATATTTCTCTCAACAATTAATACATTATTGCGACGGGTTGTATTTTGTAGTTGGTGAGAACACCAATGACGGCGGGAAAAACAAAGCCAAAATCTTAACCACGAATTACACTAATTTCACGAATTATTAATTTTCACTACCTCTGCCTTTAGTACTTAAGGGGCAAAATACTCTAGCGATGGACGCAGTCCATCGCGGAGGTAAAGCTGGTACATAGCCCTGTAAGGGCGTAATCGTTATATTTTAAATCTTGCCATACTTAATAAGTTTCTTTGTTTCGCTGTCTAATCCTTCAACTAATTTTGTATCATATAAAAAGAATTTTATATGTTTTCTTCCACTTCCATTGCCTTTTGAATTATTATCAAAATTGATAACATGATTACCATTGCCATTTATTAAAAGCTCCAGTTCATCAATCATAAATGCTGCCTCAGACTTAGATAGAATCAAACCTAGTATATTGATAAGTGTTTTTTCTTCAGGATTTATTATTCTCATATTCTTCATTAATTAGTTCTATCAATAAATTGGGAAATTGGTTTTTATTCTCGGGAGTATATATACCAAATTCAAGATAACCTGATTCTACATCAAAGCCATCATCTGTACCGAATACGTTTCCGGCTTCCAGGTAATCATCGGGCATTTCATTATTAGAAATCAATCTTCCTAAAAACTCTTCTGCTTCTTCAAGCGTTAAGTATACTTCTACGCTATCTATTGGCTTATTATTATCATCTAGTATTATCATCTAAAGATTATTATTAATCTTATTTGTTATTATCATATTTCTTTGTTGTTATACCAGCCAGCAACACTAAATTCAACAAGATTCACCATTTCCCCCTTTGTCCCTCTAGTGACATACTATCTTCTGCGAAAACAGAAATACTTCCGATTTTCGGGTTAATTACATCAGTAGCTAAATAGTCAGGTACATCTAAATCAAGAGATACACCGTGATGCTTGCTGCTTAGAATTGTATCTTCTCTTTCGTCGTAATAAAATCCTTCGCCTGTGTTAATAACATCCTGTAGAGTATAGCCAATCTTGATTTTATCAAACAAACATGCAATGTAACCTGCATTGGCTGTAACTCTGAATATTTTAGAGTTCTTGTTATCTACGGAGACTATTATTATCTCCTCAAGAATTGAAAATAAAGATACACGTTTATTATCTTCATTTTCATATGAAACTTCGTATGAAATTTTGTTTTGCTTGAGTTGTCCTATAAGTGAATTTTTATTTTCTCTTAATTTAATTCCGCCCAAACTCTCATTAGGAATGATAGGAGCATTAATGTTGATTATTTTATTCACTTAAAGATGTGTTTTATTTAATTTTTTGGAAATAACTGAACTTAATGTTTCCTATTAACAAACATAGGTTTTTTGCTAACTATCGATTCTGTCTGCTTGAAAACATATTTGATCCCGTTATAAATTAAAATTGGAATTGATAATGCTGAAACAAGTAATACCAAACTTAGGAAATAGTATCCATAATAAACAATTACTGTACTTACCAGAAGTGCAAAAACTAAAATCAGGATTGCTTTTGCAGTACTGGTATCATTCTTCTTAATAAAATAAATAATAGCAAAAGATAAACTCCAGGATAAAGATATGCAAATGAGTATCGGCCAATTACCAATGTAAAATACTACAAATTGGCTGAAAGTTTGTATCAGAATTATATCTATAAAAATTAATGCAAACCAGAACAGTTTTAGTATCATAAAGTGTTATGCTCCAAACTTATCAACTGAATAAAAATCGACCTTACAAATATAATTGTTGTTCTTTAACTTCGTAAGTAATTTCTTGTTAAGCCGGCAAAGCCCCACAACAGGTATACCCTCTGTGTACTCTGTGTTCTCTGTGGTTAAGGCTTTTCTGACCATCCAAATTGGTTAAAGTATCAAAAAGAACTGCCAGGTTTGGAATAAAATAAAACTTACGCGGTAGCCTTTGGTTTCAGTTTTCCTGAAACAAGCATAGCGGCTAGATAAAGCAATGCCGAAATTATAAATACAACTATAAACCCATAGCTCATTGAAAGCATTACAACCAGCACACTTCCCAAAACACTAAAGAAACCGTTAACACCCCAGCCGTAGGCTACAAGATACTTTTGATTGTTATCAATTGTGCTCATTCCGTAGGGGAAAGGTATTCCCATAAAGAACGCCAATGGTGCTATCAACAATATTGAAATAATCACACGCCACATTATATCCATTCTGGCAAGTGCTTCAAAAATTGCGGAGTTTGCAAGTCCCAATATCACCGTCAGTCCGGCAATTATGATATAAACTATGTTAACATTCTTTACAAGCTTAATTACTTTATCAGATAACATGCTGCCAATACCTGAAAATATCAGCATTGTTGAAATTACCGTTAACATTGTGTAAACAGGCTGCCCCAAAAACAGGGTGAATTTCTGTATCAGGCATATTTCAATAATTATATATCCCAATCCAAGTAAAGCGAAGTATAAAATATACTTGCCCTTTTTAACTTTTTTTATTTCAGGGTCTTTGCGGAACTTTAAATAAATCGGCAGGAAAATAAGTAGCGCTGAGATCAATATTGTCTGCAGCAGCAGAATAACCAGTGTTGATTCTGCAACCGGCTTTTGAACAAGTGAAAGCATTGCGCGGTCACCCTGTGAAAATGATTCTTTTATCTTGCTGAAATTTATCGATGTAAAATCTGTGTTATGCTCAAAATACGGCTTATCATCCGTTGCAGGATATAATTTTATATCAGGGTATTTTCCTGCAATTTCATTTATGCTGTTCGATTGAACGATATCCTTGAATATTCCGTCCTGGTTTGAAACAGGGTCGTAAATAGTTTCTAGATTCAATAACGCTGCCATTGTTTTGAGCCTCTGAATATCAAATTCATCAAATCCGCTCTTTTTAAACAGTACGCCTGTTAAATAACTTACATCAATTTCAAAATCAGTCGGGGGACGTTTAAAAATGTAAAATTGATTTTTAATATCGCTTCCGCCGTTTAATTTCTGCGCTTCTTTTATTGATGCTACAAGCCTCGGCATCTGCGGCTCAGGTCTTGTGATATACAAAATTCCGTTGATATCAAGATGCTGAAGGTATTCACGCAAAGCTTCCTGTGTTAATATGTAATTTTCAACTAGGCTCATAGCTCCGCTGTTTGTTGCGCTGGCAGAAATTGTATGCGCGCTGATTATTACATCATACTTTATGCGCTTGGAACGAAGCCAGCCTCTTGCGTCATCGGTAATTATCTTAACGCGTTTATCCTTCGCGATCCCGCCTGTCCAGTAATTGGAAAGATCCTTTTCAACAAGGTCGTTGAGTATCGGGTTAATCTCAACAGCAGTAACCGATTTAGCGTTATTGGTAAGCGCCGTTAATATTTCTCCGCCGCCGCCGGAACCCAGGATAAACACCTTTGCAGTATCTTCACGTTTAAGCAGCATTGCAAGCATTGATGCATCAAACGGCGGCCTTGCACCTGTATCAAGCACATTCGGCACCTTTGGTATATTGGTTGT
This sequence comes from Ignavibacteria bacterium, assembly GCA_017303675.1. Lineage (NCBI taxonomy): Bacteria > Pseudomonadati > Ignavibacteriota > Ignavibacteria > Ignavibacteria bacterium. The sequence goes on along the minus strand of JAFLBX010000002.1, from coordinate 697,518 downwards.
GGAATTACCGGCATCGATAATTGCAGTGTAAACTGGGTAATCGTCAACATTTTCGCCGTCATCCTTCATTACATCAACCTTGCTGAATGAATTCCATTTAGTCAGCAGGCGCAGGTCAGGATTTTCGCTGATATAATTCCCGTAAACTTTATTTGATGAAATATATATAGGAAGATAAGATTCAGGGTTTGTTAAAAATACTCCGTTAATTATCAGCATAATAATTGCGCCGTAAAGCCCGATTGTCTGCATCCTGCTTTTATGGATGGCAAAAAGTACAGCACCGGCGCATGCCAAAATTGAAGCGAAAACTATTCCGCCTGAACCGCCGAATTGCGGCAATACAAGTATAAAAACAAAACAGCTTAAGCCTGCGCCAACAAGGTCATAAAAATAAAGCTTGTTGATATTATTTTTAAACCTTGTAAATAATTGCCCTATAATTAAACCTGCCAGAAAGAAAGGAAGTGTTATCAGTATATAATACAGCGGCAGGTATAAAAATTGAGTGGTATCTATAAACAGGCTGAAAGGGTCAAAAGGAATTTTATTGAGTATCACAAAAGATAAAATTACAGATACTGCGTAAAGCAGGGAAGTAATAGTTAAAAATGAATTTATCTCAACGTTTGAAATCCGTTTGCTGATTATTATTGTTACACCGCTGATACCAAGCCCAAGCAGAGCTATACTTATTATCATGAACGCGAAATGGTACCACAGGGATATTGAGAGCACCCTGATAAGAGTAAACTCAAGCATAAGGACACTTAATGAAACAAGCAGTAATCCAAGCTTATGCTTTAAAGTCAGCGTTTCTTTTTTGGCGAAGCCGCTTTCAGCTTTATGGTGAGTAGTGCCTTTTTTTGATTCGGAAGATTTTGTGCTCATTAACTAAATCTTAAAAATTATCAATTGGTTTACTTCACTGTTTCATTTGTAATTATTGTATCCTTTAAATAAGAGCGTTTTAATTCAGGGTAATCTGTGCTGTAATGCAGCCCCCTTGATTCTTTTCTCATTAAAGCGGAGCGAATTATCATATAAGTGATCTGAGCCATATTTCTCAATTCAAGAAGCTCTCTGTTCACCTTTGTTTTTTTGTAGAATGTCTCTATCTCTTCTTTGATAAGCTTTATCCTTCTCAAAGCCCTGTGAAGCCTTAAGTTTGAACGCACAATGCCTACATAATTAGACATTATCTGTTTAATTTCGTTTTTATTTTGCGAAATTAAAATCCATTCTTCAGTATTATCTGTCCCGCTGTCATCCCATTCAGGTATCCTGTTTTCAGGGATATTGTTAATATCATTCAGCTCTGCACGGCAGATCCTTGCCGCTTTATCTGCATAAACCAATGCTTCAAGCAGTGAATTGCTTGCAAGCCTGTTTGCGCCGTGAACACCTGTCATTGATGCCTCGCCTAAAACAAATAATGAGCCCAGCGAAGTTTTCCCGTTAAGATCACTAACAATACCGCCGCAGCTGTAATGTGCTGCCGGTACAACCGGGATCATATCTTTTGCCATATCAATTCCGATTGATAAGCATTTTTTATAGATATATGGAAATTTATTCTTTATTGAAATTTTGCCGAGGGAAGTTATATCGAGATAAACAAAATCATCGCCGCTCTTTTTCATCTCGCTGTCAATAGCCCTGGCAACAATATCCCTCGGCGCAAGCGAGCCGCGGCTGTCATATTTATGCATGAACTCTTTGCCGTCTTTAGTTTTTAATATTGCGCCTGCTCCGCGAAGAGCTTCGCTGATTAAAAATGACTGTGCCTCGCTTGATGTTGCCTTGTTTTCATATAAGCTGGTAGGGTGGAACTGGACAAATTCCATATTGCCTATTGCGCACCCTGCGCGGTAACCAATTGCGATCCCGTCACCGGTTGCAATTGCGGGATTTGTTGTATGCAGGTAAACCTGCCCTATACCGCCTGTGCATATAACGGTGATCTTTGAAATTATAGTTTTAATATCATTATTTATCTCATCATATGCATATGCGCCGAAACATGTTTTATTTTTTTTCTTTGCCGGTTTGCTTAAGTTATGCTCTGTGATAAGATCAACCGCTGTATGATGTTCAAGTACAGTGATATTTTTATTTATACTGATATTATGAAGCAATGCCCGCTCAATTTCTCTGCCGGTCAGGTCTTTTGCGTGAACTATACGTTTGCGCGAGTGCCCGCCTTCTCTGCCCAGGTCAAGCTTTCCCTGTTCACGGCTGAAGTTTACGCCAAGCTCAATAAGCTCGCTTATAAGGTGCGGACCGTTCTTAACTATCTGTTCAACTGCTTCAGTATGGCATAAGCCAGCGCCGCATTCCAGTGTATCTTTTATGTGTAGATCGTATGAATCATCAGGGGATGTAACTGTGGCAATACCGCCCTGTGCATAATTGGTGTTTGATTCTGCCCTGTCTTTTTTTGTAACTATTAAAACACGGGCATATTTTGCTGCCTTTAATGCAAATGAGAGCCCGGCTATACCGCTGCCAATAACAAGTATGTCTGTTTTCAGCTTCACGGGTTATGAATAATTTGCGGTTATATCTTCATTTGTTTTTGCGCGGATGAATCTGAAATCCTGGAATGAAAGCGATGTATCTTCTTCCAGTGTTATTCTAAGCAGGTACCTGAAAGCGATTTTTGTCATATTGCTTATAGTTCCTTCGCGAAGCGTGGTGTAAACCATGGGGTGAACTTTTAAAATCAGCTTGCCCGAAGGCTTGTTCTTATCAAGCTTATAACGTTTTATCCAGCGCTCTATACGAGTTAATATATTGGTTGAGCTTTCCAGTATTCCGCTGCCACCGCATAACGGGCACTGCTCGGTAATTGAACGCACAACATTTTCCCTCACGCGCTGGCGCGTTATCTGCACCAAACCGAACTCTGACATCGGCAGTATTGTTACTTTTGCCCTGTCTTTTTTGAACTCTTTTTTAAGCTCATCGTAAACTTTTTTCTTGTTCTTATCGTCGTAAACATCGATAAAATCTATTACAATAATTCCTCCAAGGTCACGAAGCCTTATCTGCCTCACAATTTCCCTCGAGGCATCAAGATTTGTTTTAAGTGAATTGGTTTCCTGGTCCTTGCTTTTGGCGTATTTTCCGCTGTTTACATCTATTACGTACATCGCCTCTGTTTTTTCTATTATCAAGTGGCCGCCAATTTTCAGGGGAACGCGTTTGCTCAGGGTTTGATGTATCTCCGCTTCGATACCGTAGATATCGAACAGCGCTTTATTGCCTTTATAAAGCTCAACTTTGTTCAGCAGCTCTGGTGAATTAATTTTCACGTACTGCTGAATTTCCTTAAGCAGCTTTTTGGAATCAACAATAACCTTTTCAACGTCATCACGGAAAAGATCACGTATCACGCTCGTAGTTACTGTAAGATCTTTATACAGCAGGGCAGGGGGAGTGCCGGTCTTTATTTGTTTTTCTATATCCTTCCAGATATTGTAAAGATTTTCCAGGTCCTCAAGTATAGCTTTATCATCCTGTTCTTCCGCAACTGTTCTTATAATTGCGCCGAATTCCAATCCTTTGGAATTCCTGTAATTCCTGACGATATTCTTAAGCCTGCGCTTTTCGCGCATGTTCTGTATCTGTTTCGAGGCATTTACTTTATTTTCGAAGGGAAGAAATACAAGGTACCTTCCGGGAAGTGAAACTTTAGATGTGACCCTTACGCCTTTATTGCCTACGGGTTCTTTTGTTATCTGGACAATTATTCTCTGCCCGCGCTCTAAGCGCGGCATCTGCCTTCTTTTTGATTGCTGCTTCTGTGGCGGCGGTGTATCTTCTTCGTCATCATCATCATCCACATCTGAATCATCGCCAAGCAAAGCCTTCATATCTTCTGCCTGGTCGCCAACATCACTGAAATGCAGGAATGCATCCTGTTTGAATCCAAGGTCAATAAATGCGGCTTTGATACCGGGGATGACCTTTGCAACTTTACCCAGGTATATATCGCCAATAACGCGCTCATACTCTTCATTTTCAATGAAGAGCTCGCTCAGTTTTCCGTCTTCCGTTATGGCAATACGGTTTTCATCAGCATTAGAGTTGATGACAATTTCTTTTTTCATTCGAGATCCATGTTAACTCACTTAGTAATCAGACTATAGCACACGCATAAGCTTTAATTTAAAAAGCGCCCATATTTATATTATGAGTTCATGCTTTTTAAAAATTCTTTGTTGTGCTTGGTCCCTTTCATTTTTCCTAAAAGGAATTCCATTGCTTCAACCTGTGAGAAGTCACTGAGGATCTTTCTGAGCAGCCATACCTTTGAAAGCTCTTCTTCGTCTAAAAGAAGCTCTTCTTTCCTGGTGCCTGATTTGTTGAGATCTATTGCGGGGAAAATTCTCTTATCGGCAAGCTTTCTGTCAAGAACAATTTCCATGTTACCGGTTCCTTTGAACTCTTCAAAGATAACTTCATCCATTCGGCTTCCGGTTTCAACCAGCGCAGTTGCTATAATTGTCAAACTGCCGCCTTCTTCAATGTTTCTTGCAGCTCCGAAAAATCTTTTTGGTCTGTGCAATGCATTTGCGTCCACACCGCCTGAAAGTATCTTTCCGCTGTGCGGTACTACTGTATTGTGCGCCCTTGCAAGACGGGTAATACTATCCAGAAGTATTACAACATCCTTCTTGGCTTCAGTAAGCCTTTTGGCCTTTTCAAGAACTATATCACTTACCTGTACGTGCCTCTCAGGCGGCTCATCAAAGGTTGAGCTTATCACTTCTGCCCTTACAGAGCGCTCCATATCCGTTACTTCTTCCGGACGCTCATCTATTAATAGGACAATAAGCTCAACATCAGGCTGGTTCTTGGCAATAGCGTTGGCTATCTGCTGAAGCAAAATTGTTTTTCCTGCCTTGGGCGGTGAAACTATCATGCCCCTGTTTCCTTTACCTATTGGTGTGAACAGGTTCATGATCCTTGTTGCGTACTCACCCGGGGCTGATTCAAGGTTAAGCCTTTCGTTTGCATAAAGCGGCGTGAGGTTATCGAACAATGTTCTCTCACGCATCTTTTCAGGCTCAACTCCGTTTACTTTATCAACCCTTAAAAGAGCAAAGAACCTTTCACCGTCTTTGGGAGGCCTTACCTGCCCGCTTACGGTATCACCGGTCCTTAAGGCGAATTTTTTTATCTGTGAAGGAGAAACGTAAACATCATCAGGTGATGAGAGGTAGTTATAATCTGATGATCTTAAAAAACCGTACCCGTCAGGCAGAACGTCAAGCACTCCTTTGCTGAATGCCACTCCGTCATTCTGCGTTCCTGTTTCAAGGATCTTGTAGATCAGGTCCTGTTTTCTGAGATCACTGTATCCGTTAATGTTTAAGTTCTTTGCGATTTCGTAAAGCTCGCCAATTTTCTTTTTCTTCAGTTCGGCTAAATCCATAGAAGGCTTTAAATCATCTTTTTTATCTGATGCCATAATACACTTTAATTTTATTTGTTAGTTTTAGATTTGTAATAACCGGAAAGCTATATTTGGATAATTATTTGTTTGGAAAATTAAATTTGGATAACTCAGAAAGTAAACGATTTTTTCAGATTATTTAAATCCGGGTTGTTTTTGATGTGTTAATTACATACAAATATACAAAACAATGCTGTATTAAACAATAGTGTTATCAAAAAAATGTTGGCTATTTCTGCAAATTTTTCACTATTTTTGTTCATAATCAATATATATATTCATCTTTAAGCTAGCGCAATTATAAACCGGGTCTATTATGAATATAAGTATAAAAATATTTTTAGCTTTGCTGTTTTTGCTTTTATGCGAAGCGGGTTTAAATAGCCAGCAGAATCCGGTTGTGTATGTTATTAAAATTGATGGCTCAATAAATCCTTCAACATCAGATTTTATCCGCAGAAGCATTGATGAAGCTAAAAGCAAAAATGCTGAGTGTCTTGTTATCCAGCTGAACACTCCAGGGGGTTTGCTGAAATCCACCCGCTATATCGTAAGCGATATCCTTACCGCTCCTATTCCCGTAATTGTGTATGTATCACCCGGGGGCTCACAGTCAGCCAGCGCGGGAGTCTTCATAACGCTTGCTTCGCACATTGCCGTTATGGCTCCGGGTACAAATATTGGCGCGTCTCACCCCGTCAGCGGCGATGGAAGCAAAATGGATTCCACTATGAGCGAAAAAGTAACCAATGATGCCGCGGCATTTATCCGCTCAATAAGCGAAAAACGCAAACGTAATGTTAAGTGGAGCGAAGACGCTGTAAGGAACAGTGTTTCCATTACGGAAACCGAAGCGCTGAGAGACAGCGTTATTGACCTGGTTGCAAATGATATGAATGACCTGCTTTCAAAAATTAACGGCAGGGAAGTTGAAACTTCAGCAGGCAAAAAAGTACTCAACACGTCAAATTATACTATTGTAAATTTTGAAGAGAACTGGTTTCATAAGTTCCTTGGTATTATAAGCGACCCCAATATCGCTTACATTTTAATGATGATAGGTATGTGGGGCATAATTCTCGAATTCTATCACCCGGGCGGAATACTGCCGGGAGTAACGGGGGCTATTTGTATTCTTTTGGGATTATACGGACTCCACACATTGCCGATAAATTTTGCGGGGGCAGGTTTGATTCTGCTTGCCATAATTTTGTTCATTGCTGAAATTAAAGTTACAAGCTATGGTATGCTTACCGTAGCGGGTGTTATTGCTATGTTCATCGGCTCTATGATGCTTATAGATACAGGCTCATCGCCGCTGGAAGCGGCTGTTGATATTTCGCTAAGCGTAATTATAACCACCGTTGTTATTATTGCAGGATTGTTCTCAGTACTTGCATGGCTTGTTATCCGCACTTACAGAAGAAAAGCTATGACCGGTGAATCAGGTATGATAGGCGAAATTGGCGAAGTTTTTGTTGATATTGTTAACGGTAAAGGTACTGTCAAAGTTTTAGGCGAGATTTGGAAGGCTGAATCAGGTGAAAACATTGCCAAAGGCGATAAAGTAAAAGTACTCGAAGTGAAGGATCTGACAATAGTGGTGCAGAAGGTGTAGTTTGTTACAGGCTGCAGGTTACAGGTTACATATATCAGGTTGAGTTTGTAGATTGCGGAGGTGAAGTGTTGAATAAATGACCTGCTTTTTTGCGAGGAACGAAGTGACGAAGCAATCTTATAAATTTAAAAATTCAATTTTTATTCTTCAATATAAGTTTTATAAAAATTAAACCATAAGGAGACAATATGGAGGCAGTAATAATAACATTTTTGTTCTTTGTATTCCTATTCTTTGTCATTGTGCTCTTCAGCATGATAAAAGTATTAAGGGAGTATGAAAGAGGCGTTGTATTCCGTTTGGGAAGGTATTCCCAAACCAAGGGACCCGGACTCATAATCCTGATCCCGTTTATCGATAAAATGATAAAAGTAAGCCTGCGCACGCTTGTAATGGATGTTCCTTCACAGGATATTGTGACCAAGGATAACATTTCAGTAAAAGTGAATGCCGTTGTTTACTTCCGCGTGCTGCAGCCTGAGAAGGCTGTAATTGAGGTGCAGGACTTCCTCTTTGCTACATCGCAGATAGCGCAAACAACCCTGCGCAGCGTGCTTGGACAAAGCGAGCTTGATGAGCTGTTAACCGAAAGGGATGAGATAAACAAACGACTTCAGGCTATTATTGATGACCACACAGAACCATGGGGTATTAAAGTATCAAACGTTGAAGTAAAACAGATCGATCTGCCGATCGAAATGCAGCGCGCAATGGCGCGCCAGGCTGAAGCTGAAAGAGAAAGAAGAGCGAAAGTTATTCACGCAGATGGTGAATACCAGGCTTCGCAAAAGCTTGCCGATGCAGCCGAAGTTATCAATAAGCAGCCGATATCATTGCAGCTCAGATATTTGCAGACCTTAACGGAAATTGCTACCGAGAAGAATTCAACAATAATCTTCCCGCTGCCTGTTGATATAATATCACAGTTCATGAAGATGGTTGATAGCGGCACGAAGAAGTAATTAATTTTTTGAATATTAATGACCCGGTAGTTTATTAAACTGTCGGGTTAATTTTTTAACAACTTCCAAAAATAATGAAGTATACTAGAATTTTACTAATTATACTATTTTGTATCTTTGCGTATCAAGATGATTTGTTTTGCCAGTTTGAACAAACATGGGTTAGCAAATATATAGGGCCAAATGACAGACAAGATATCTCAAATGACATTGTAATAGATAACTCAAATAATATTTTTATTTCGGGTTTAGTGCAGGAACAGAATAATAGTTTTGATATGTGTGTGATTAAGTTTCTTCCTACCGGCGATACTCATTGGGTTAGGTTATATAACAATACTTTTGATGCTGCAAAGTCAATTACTTTGGATGCTTTTGGTAATGTTTATATTGCAGGTACTAGTAACTTTAGCAGACTGGTTGTTAAGTATAATACACTTGGTGTTAAGATTTGGGAAGTAAATATTGGTTTTGGTGAGTCAACAAAAATAGTATGTGACAAAGATAATAATGTTTGCATTACCGGCTATGTTACAAATTCTGGTTCATTTAATGATTTCATAACTACAAAATTAAACTCAAATGGCGTTATCTTGTGGCAAAAATACTACTTTGGTAGTGCTAACTCACAAGATTATCCTCAAGACTTGAGCGTTGATATTCGGGGTAACTTCTATGTAACAGGTTTTACAAATGAATCGGGGAGCATGGATGACTTTTGCACCTTGAAATACGACCCGAATGGCAATTTGATTTGGGTGAAAAAATACAATGGTCCTGGAAACAATGTAGATGGTGCATTTTCTCTGTCGCTGGATGTTTTCAATAACGTATATGTAAGTGGATATAGTACGGGCGCCGGTACAAGCTCAGATTTTTGTACTGTAAAATACGATTCAAACGGGGTAGAGAAATGGGTGAAAAGATATAATGGACCAACCAATAGCTATGAAGGTGCAAGGGTAAATGCAGTAGATTTACAAAATAATATTTATGTTGGTGGACAAAGCCCGGGAACATCAGGGGGTGATGATTATTGCCTGGTAAAATACGATATTGACGGAAATCAGCTTTGGGTTTCAAGATATAACGGTCCCGGGAATAATTTTGATGGAATCAGGGATATAGTGGTAGATCCAAATGGAAATGCTTACGTCACTGGAATAAGTTTGGGTATTAACAGTCTGTATAACGCCTGCACTATTAAATTTGATACATCCGGAACTCAACAGTGGATCGCGAGGTATATTGGTGAACCCTATAGTATTTCAACTGACATTGCACTTGATAACGAAGGGAACATACTCATAACAGGTTGCTCAGTCCCTCAAGGTAGAAATGACAGCGACATTGTAGTTATAAAGTATTCATCTACGGTTGGAATTCAGTATGTTAATTCAAGTATTCCTTCAGAATATAGATTATACCAGAATTATCCGAATCCGTTTAATCCTGTTACGTCAATAGTTTTTTCAGTCCCCAAAAGGTCCATTATTAAATTAAACGTATATAACTCAATTGGCGTTGTTGTATCTGAGTTAGTATCGGGTGAAATTAATGCGGGAAATTACAAAATTAATTGGGATGCCTCAAACTTCCCAAGCGGTGTTTATTTTTATAAAATTGAAACAGGCGAGTTTTCTGAATCAAAAAAAATGATTCTGATAAAGTAGGAATTTTTCGAGGAGCGTAAGCGACGAAGCAATCTTATATTTATAGTTTTTTATATTTACCCCCGTTGTTGGTGTTGTCACCAACAACAGAATAATTTTCCCCATGTTATTGATTAGCTTCGCTCGCAAAATGTAAACTTTCGTCACTTTCCTATAAACTCTTCATACTATTCTCAATCTGCATCTGCTCGCGGCGGAGGGTTTGCTGCTCATTTAGCAGCTTAAGTATTTCAGGTGATGAACTATCTATTGATTTGATCTTTGTCTCAATCTCTTTTATCGTATTCTTAATATTTGTAAGCTTTAATTGACCCAGTACCTGGTTCGCTTCATTCATGTAATTCCTGTTCCTGCCGCCCTGCATTACATAGTTATCATCCAGTAATGATTTCCCAATAATGCTTTTTGCTTCTTCATCCTGGAATTCAATGAAAAGCTGATTAAGCGCAAGTTTTTCAGGTGAATCGATATTCATCATCAGGTAATTTACAATTTTCCGTACTGTATCATTCTTTACCAGGTCAAGCTCAAGCTCGTTCATCAGCATTGCCTTGGTCTGCGCGTCTGAATCAACCAGCAGCCTTATGAGTACAAGCTCCACCGCTGAAAAGCGCGTGCTTTTTTCCTTAGCGGGTGTTTCCGGCTTTCTGCTTTCTGAATCGCGTTCATTGAACTGCGGTCGGCTTTTTGATTTCACTATGGTATCAAGCTCCTTACGGATTGTGCTTTCATAAATAGAAAATTTCTCCGCGATACCCTTTACATAAAAATCACGCTTAATGGCATCACGCATTTTTGCTATGAGCCCTATTATTTCTCTTACAAATTCAGTTTTTCCCTCAGGTGTGGACATCTTGCCCTCAGTTTCATAACGCTCTGCTATGTAATCTATGACTGAAAGCCTGTTTGCAAGAAGATGCTCAAACCCGCTCAGACCGTTCTTTTTAATATATGTATCCGGGTCATCGCCAAAAGGCAGCTCGAGTACGCTTACTGAAATATCATTCTCTATCAGTATCTCTATAGCCCTGCGTGATGCATTCTGTCCCGCAAGGTCGGCATCATATACAACCACAACCTCTTTTGTATAACGCCCTAAAATTTTTGTGTGAAGCTGTGTCAGCGCTGTACCGCTTGAAGCAACTACGTTCTCTATCCCGCTTTGATAAAGCGAAATAAGATCCATGTAACCCTCTACAAGTATTGCAAATCCTTTTTGTTTTATGGGACCCTTTGCGAAGTTAAGTCCGTAAAGCGTTTTGCTTTTATTGTATATCCGCGTTTCGGGTGAATTAACATACTTTGCTTCATCTGTGCCTTCATCGTACATACGCCTTCCGCCAAAACCTACAACTTTGCCTGAATCATTGAATATGGGGAACATCAGCCTGCCCCTGAAACGGTCGCGGATCTCACCCGCGCCAAGCACGAGTATCAGCCCTGCATTCTGCAGGTCTTCTGTGGTGAAATCATTTTCAAACTCCCTGAAGAGCGCATCCTTATCGCGCGGTGAGTACCCAAGCCCGAATTTTGTTATAGTATCATCCTTTAATCCGCGCTCATTTAAATACTCCTTCGCATATGCGCCTTCACGGCTCATAAGCTTATCGTAAAAATATTTGCCTGCTTTGCGGTTAATATCGTAATATAGCTCAATTTTATTTTTATCGGGGTCGTACGGCTCGTTATCAAATTCAATTGTAACATTAGCTTTTTCAGCAAGCAGCTTTACCGCGTCAAAGAAAGTCATGTTCTCTGTATCCATGATAAAGGTGAACATATTGCCGCTTTTGCCGCAGCCAAAGCAGTGGTAAACCCCTTTTTCCTGCGATACACTGAATGATGGGGTTTTCTCTTCATGGAATGGACACCTGCCCATAAAGCTTCTGCCCGCTTTGCGAAGGGGAGTGTATGCCGAGATCACATCAACTATATCAAGTGATGATGATATTTCGTCTATTTTTGATTGGGGGATCTTCATATAATCTTCATGTCATTCTGAGTGAGCGAAGCGAACGAAGAATCCAGAATATAAGTCTGGATGCTTCACTTCATTCAGCATGACAGGATTTTTTGGAAATTGAAATTATAAAATTGAGAAATTACTTTCAGTGATGGAACCCTTCGTTCCTGCCAAAAACTGCAGTCACTCCGGGTTACCGGTTAACCGCATACCTGTTTAAACACTCTCAAAAAGTTACCGCCAAGTATTTTGCGGATATCCTGCTCAGTGTAACCGCGCTCAACAAGCTTTTTGGTGATAATGGGGTAACAGGTTGCGTCATAAAGCTCATTTACTGTTGTAATGCTGCCGTCAAAATCACTGCCTAAGCCAACATAATCAACTCCAACAAGCTTTACAATATGATCAATATGGTCAATCAATATATCAACAGGTGTGCCGGTATTAACTGGATTGCCGGTAATATACTCATATCTTTTTTCGTTGAATCCAACCAGGTCATCACCGAATTCATCAGCAAACTGGTTTGCCGCATTGCGGTATTTATTCTGCGCGTTTTTAATAGAGCCCGGGTTTCCGCTTGGGTCAAGGAATTTGTAAAAGAAGTTTATCCCTATATATCCGCCTGATTTGGCTATCGCTTTTATCTGCTCATCTGTCAAATTGCGGTAATGCGGTGCAAGTGAGTAGCAGTTGGAGTGTGATGCGATAATCGGCGCATTGCTAAGCTCCGCAACCTGCCAGAATGCTGTCTCGCCCAAATGTGAAACATCGATCAGCATTCCAAGCTCATTCATTCGTTTTACTACATCCACGCCGAACTCCGTTAATCCGCCTGTTTTACCGCGCTCAGTTTCATCTTTTGCTGAAATCGCTATTGCATTGCTTGTGTTCCATGTTAAGCCAAGGTATCTCACACCGCGGCTGTATAAGGTCTCAAGGTTTTCCATTGAGCCTTCTATCATATTGCCGCCTTCGCCTCCCATTAATCCCACAAACTTTCCCGCGCTTAAGCCTGCTTCAAGCTCAGCGGAGTTCCTGCACAGTGCGAATGTTTCGGGATTTTCAGCCTGGGTTTCCTCAAGCTTATCAATCAGCTTCATTACGTAGCTGTAGTGATTTGATTTGTACCTTTCAGGCACATAGATAGAAAACATCTGTATATCCAGCCCGCCTCGCTTCCATTTCACCAGGTCTGACTGCGTCCCGGGATTATCCCTGTTAAGATCGGCACCCTGCAGGAATACCGGCATTAAAATATCGTTGTGTGTATCTATTACAATTGCGTCATAGTGAAGCCTGAAAGCGTCTTTGTTAAGATCGCTGTATTTGTTTGTGCTCATAGTTGAATCCTGTTTGCCTGAATTATTGCTTACTTTATTGCTGTCAGTTTTGCCGGTGCTTTGGGGTGATGTTTGTGGTTGGCTGCCTGTTGTGCCGTCCGTTCCGGGCGATTTGCCCGAAAAACATGCGAAGTTGCAGAACATCAACGCGGGAATTAAAGCCAGTATTAGTACTTTCATATACATTGAATTTCAGTAAATATACAATATTGCCTGCAAATGGCAATAAACGATTATACTTTTTAGTGAGAAGAAAAAAAATTATATTTAATTTATAAATTTACTAAAAAATCGCAAGAAATACTAAATTAATCGCAGAGCCAAACCGCATCCTGGTTTGCCGTACAGACCGGATCGGGGATGTATTGCTTACACTTCCTGTGATAGATGCCCTAAGGGAAAGATTTCCGGAGGCAACCATAGATCTGCTGGTGCAAAGCAGGGTATATGAGCTGGTTTCTGATTACCCGGGTTTAAACAAGGTCCATAAAATGGATGAAGTAACAACATCCGGGGTTAAAGCTCTTTGTAAGGCTGAAAAGTATGACCTTGGAATTGCGGTTTATCCCAATTTTCAAATTGCGCTGGGAATGTACTTTGGAGGAGTAAAATACAGGCTTGGTACAGGTTACCGGTGGTATTCGTTTCTGTTTAACCTTCCACATTACCAGCACAGGAAAGAAGCTATAAAGCATGAAAGTGCCTATAATGTGGATTTACTTCAAGCTGTTAACTACTATAATGAAAAGGAGTTATCCGTTAAGCTTGAAGTAAAAAATGAGCATCTGGATAGTGCTTTTGGGAAGTTAAATTCTAAAGGTTTTGATATAGCTCAGAGATTCATTGTGATACATATTCCGTCCTTAGGGTCTGCCAAAGTATGGAGTGATTTCAACTTTTTGCAGCTTTTGCGTAATATTCTTGATAATGTAAATAATTGTTATCAGGTGGTTTTAACAGGAACAACAAGCGATGAAGTTCAAGTTAAAAGGATAGTGGAACAATTACCTGAAAATAACCGCATTTTTTGCGTTTTTAACATGAATTTGAGCGAACTTGCGGCTTTGATTAGCCGGGCAAGCCTGTTTCTGGGTAATTCAACCGGACCCATACATATTGCGGCTGCTGTTGGTACGTTTGTGGTAGGCTTGTATTCACCCGTTAGGGTTGAAAGTCCGCTGAGATGGGGTCCGTTGACCGCCAAAAAGAAGATTTTCGTACCAGATGAAGATGATAATTCTCGGGATGTAATGAACGATATTGAACCAAACGAAGTTTATAATTTTATAAATAAATACATGGAATTAAATAAATAATAAATCTGAAAATGAAAAAAATACTTACTCTATTTTTGTTGATTTTTGCTGTTTTCAATGCTAATTCTCAGAATTTTAAGGAAGTTAAAACCGGGCAGGATGTTATAGATAATTATATTATTGCCTCCGGCGGAAAAGATGCACTGAATGATATTGAATCGATCCGTATGAAAGGAAAGATCGGCGAAGGCAGTGAATCCGGCAGCCTTGAAATCTATTTCAGTAAAAATTATGTTTATATGGATATTGCGATGAAGGAATTCAATATGAAACAGGCTATTGACGTGAAAAAGAAGAAAGGCTGGACGAAATTCGGAGATATGATAAAGGATATGACAGAAGAAGAGATAAAAAAGAACACAAAAAATATGGATGGCTCAATGTGGGGTAATTATGTTAACCCGAAAGAACACGGAATTACATATTTATTGCTGCAGAATGAAACAATCGACTCCACTGAATATTATACAGTGGATCTGTTAAGAGATAGTATGACCGTTTCAACTGCATATTTCGATATGAAGACTTTTAACAAGGTAAAGGAAATTAAAGCGGGCATGACAAGCAATTTTTCTGATTTCAGGAAGGTTACAGATTCTGATGTAATCATGCCTTATAAAATTTCCAGCCAGACAGGTGATGTTACCATAACAAAGATTACATTTAATTCTGATTTTGATACAAAGCTTCTCAAGCGTCCAAAGGATAAAAAAGAAGATGATTCAAAAAACGAGGAAAAATAAATAATTACGCTAAATTAATATATGAGATCAATTAAAGTATTACTGCTTTTTGCTGCCTTGAATGTTGCGGCTTATGCCCAGTTCAGAACGCATACCAACAATGCATTTTCATTCGGTGAAAGGCTTTCATTCGAAGTAAGCTACGGCTTTATTACGGCCGCAGAGGCGTTTATGACCGTATCGCCATCGCCCTTCATGTATAATAACCGTGAAACATACGAAGTGAACTTCGATGTGAATTCACGCTCAAGCTTCGATAAGATATACAAGGTTCGTGATAATTACAAAACATTCATTGATGTTCAGGGTATTTTCCCCTGGCGGTTTGAGCAGCACATACGTGAAAGTGACTTTAAACACGATTTTGAAGCTACTTTTATACAGGAAAGCCTGAAGGTATATACAAAGGTAAACTATGTGGAAGATAAAACACATATTTCAAAAAATGAATATGTGCAGGACCTTATTTCTTCATTTTATTATGCCAGAACACTTGACTGGAAAGGTAAGAAGGAAGGCGATGTTGTAACTGTGAATTATTTCTACAAAGATAATTTTTATCCGCTTGATATCCGTTTTGAAGGAAGGGAAACAGTTGATGTTGCTGCCGGTGAATTTAAAACTTTTATCCTTAGACCAATGCTTAAGGAAGGTTTTACCAACAAAACCTCAGATATTTTTATTTATTTGAGCGATGATGAAAGAAAAATTCCGGTGAAGGTTAAGATGAAGATAGTTATAGGAGCACTTGTTGCTGAGTTGACCCAGTATTCCGGCCTTAACGGCCCGCTGGATTCAAAAGTAGGTGACTAGTTACTTAATAATTGTTAATTAGAACAGAATTTTCAAGAACAAGGGGTTGCAACCCCTTGTTCTTGAATAGTAAAGATTTTTATTATTTACAGATTGATTGGTTTGAGATTTTCACCAGTTCGGTAATTCTTTTTACAGTTTCCACTTCACATTCAGCCCGCCGCGTTTATTATCCATCCATGGTGAAATAAAGAACCGTTTGCCGGGGTCTTCTTTAAATATAAAATTATCAAATATAGCGCTTATTGCAAACGCTGCACCGAAAAATGTGAGAACACCGCCGTTTACTGAGCCTTCATCAGTTTTATCTTCACCTAAAACCTGGTTTTTAAATCTGAACAATTCCTTGCGGAGTGAATACACCAAAACAGAGGAACCTGTTCCTATCAGTGCGCCAGCCAGAAGGTCGCTGGGGTAGTGCATCCCGAAATAGGGTCTGGCATAAGCTATTATAAATCCCCACACATACATCGGTGCATACACCTGGGGATAATCAGGATATCTCAATGCGAACATTGTAGCCATTGCAAATGTTGTGCTTGTATGCCCCGAAGGAAATGAATATACATCAAGTATCGGCATACCTTTGCTGTGTACATTCTTTAGCGCATTAAGCGGTCTTGCTCGTTTGAAAAAAGTTTTTATCCCGAACGTAACAGCAAAATTAGTGAACTCTGAACTAAATAACAGGTAAGCTGAATTTTCATCGTACGTATTTCTTTTCACCCTGCTGTAAATAAATAATGAAGGCGGCAGCATTAATGCTACCGGAAGCATTGAGTTATCAAATGTGTTCAGTACCTTGGTTTTAAGCGGTGAGCGTGAATTGTTTATTGAGCGGAAAAGCCTTACATCAAAGTTCGTAGGTTCCAGCGGAATTGGTATTGTAATCGAATCCCCTGAATTTTGCGGAACGGTAGTTACTTTTTTATGAGAATCTTCTGACTTCGTTTTAAGAGAGTCAAACAGTTTAAAGTTGATCGTATCCTGTGAATAGGAACTATAACCAAGCAGTAAGGTAATTATGATACAGGACAATTTTATATTCATTCAGTAAAGATTCCTGCTTTCGCAGGAATGACAATTATTATTTAGTTTTCTTCTTCTTATTTAACTTCTTATTGTCTTCGGGTAAGGGGTACAGCTTTTTATACTGCTGCCAGTACCACATTATATTTTCAACGTAGTTATAAGGCTCTTTCCAGTTTGCAAAAACTGCATGAGGCGGCCTTGAGTTCCATACAAGCTGGTGCAGGGAGTCATTACCCGGTGCAAGCAGCTTCATGTATTCCTTAACAATATCCCAGTCCTTATAATCCTGGTTAAAGTAATAAGCCATGCTCATAGCATCTTCTATATGTCCGGAGCCTGCATTATAGGATGCAAGCGCGAACTTGTACATATTGGTATCGCCCGTGCCGTAGAATCTGCCCACAAGCATTGCATAGTAATAAATGCCGGCTTTCAGATTGTTAGCAGGTGAGCGGTGTTCTTCAAGTTTTAATGTCTGCTCAAGCATTGAGCCTGTTCTTGGCATTATCTGCATAAAACCGTAAGCCCCCGCATGAGATACAGCATCTGAAGTAAACGCTGATTCCTGCCTGATCATTGCAAGAATTAAGCGCCAGTCAAGATTGTAATACTTGCATTCTTCGAGGATTATATCACCATACTGTTCCAGTATCTGGTCAGAGCCGCCTTTATTGAACTTCCTGTTAGGATTTCTGATAATCTTGACCATGTTCTCATACCTGGCAACTGAATCAGCAGTGTTAAATGTGCTGTCATTCAGGTTGTAGGTGAATATATCAAAAAGGTTCTGCCAGTTCAAAAACGCATTTTCAATATTTATAGCGTTTTTGTAACTGACATTTTTCATGTAATTATCATTTTTGCTGTCGCTTGTTGTTTCTACCGGGGGTATTACTGCATCAGGGTTTGAGCTTTTTGTTTCCATTGTAGTGCCTGAATTGTAATCAGCGTATTTAACTATCACTGTTGTTATAACAATGATGACCATTGCGGCTATAATAATAACCGGAATTTTAAGTAAATTATCTAATTTTATTGACTTTAGGCTCAAGTACACAAAGAATTTAATGCAAATATAATCAGAATAGTTTCAATTTTAGCATTTTTTTATCCTTAATGAAATGCTATTATTTACTGAGAAAATCAATATTTTACTCAAATTTTTCGTTTTAAATTTATGCTTCAATAATTAAACTATTTCCTGAAAATATTGTCATATTTATGAAAAGTAGGGTAAAAAGCGGGCTGGTAATTCAATTATTGCTGAATAAACATAATGATAACAATAATTTACAAATTCGACTCGAGGTAAACCAACAGCTCGCATAATGACGGGGAACATTGCGAATAAAAATAACGATAAAGAGCTGATCAGCAGGTTTAAAAGCGGTGATATTACCGGTTTTAACGAGATAGTTAGAAAATATCAGCAGCAGGTTTACTGGGTCATCAGAAAAATGGTTCAGGATCATGATGAAGCCGATGATATCACACAGGAAGTTTTCATTAAAGTTCACAGCGCTTTAAAGGATTTCAGGGAAGAAGCGAATTTATTTACATGGCTTTACAGAATTGCGGTTAACTACTCCATCAATCATCTGAAAAAAGTTAAGGTGCGAAATACAGTCAGTGTTGAGATGGTACTGGATCCGATAGAATCAAAAGATAAAGGTGCCGATGAAATGATTGATGATGAGACAAAAAGCAGGTATCTGGCAGAAGCAATTGAAACGCTGCCGGCGCAGCAAAGAGCAGTATTTAATATGAGATATTATGACCAGCTTCAGTATGATGAAATTGCCGATATTCTTGGAAAATCAACAGGCGGTATAAAAGCGAATTATTTTCACGCAGTAAAAAAAATTGGTGACTATTTAAAGGGAAAAATAGAATATTAAAACAAAAGTCAAAAGTAAAAAAGCAAAAATAAAAGCAAAAGAACAAATTAATCAATCCCATGCCTCCCCTCTCCTTACAGGAGAGGGGTTGGGGGTGAGGTAATAATAAATGAACAGTAAATTAAATATTGAAGAGATCCGGATTTTAATTCCTGATTATATTACGGGAGAGCTTAATGAGGCTGATAAATCACGTGTTGAACAGGGATTGACGGAATTTCCGGAGCTTAAGCAGTTTTACAATGAAATGAAGGATACTCTCCATTTCGTAAGTTCTGTTAAATTTACAGAACCTGCTCCCCAGTACTGGAATACACTTCTTCCCAGGATCCATGAAAAGATCGAAAGCCGTGAGGCTAAAGGTTTTTCCTGGAAAAAGATCTCCGTGCTGTGGAAAGTTATTGTACCTGTTGCAGCGGTCCTTCTTATAGCACTGGTTTATTATGTTGTTAAACCATCAAATACCCAGCTTACAGAAGAAAAGAAAATTGAAAATATAAATAAGGATAAAAAGCCTGAAGAAATAATAAAAGATAAGCAGGATATTAAACAGGAAAACAAGCCTGAAAATAATATTGTTAAAGAAAATGAGAACCGTTTAACACCTGAAGATAACCAAAAGCCGGTTAAAAGGAATACCATAGAATATAAATATGAAATAGTTAAAGATGATGTTAATGCAAACGACAGCAAAAAAGAAAATGAAAAGTTAAATGAAGATCAATTTGCATTAGATGATGATATAGAAGAAACATCTGTATTTGCAACCGGCGAAGGTGCAGGTTTGGATGAAGAAACGATTAATGAGCTAAAGAAACTCGATGACAATGAACAGACAAGGCTTCTTGAAGAGCTAATAAACAGTAACTTATAATCAGTTGCATATAAATGAAAGTTTAAATTTTAATGATATGATAAAAATTTACAAAATATTTCTGATCCTCTTAACTGCTGTTCTGTTTCAGAACTACAGTGTGCTCTCGCAGGATGATTTCAGGGAAAAGCTGCAGGAAATTAAGCTTGAAAAGCTGACAGCAAAGCTTGAGCTGGATGAGAGCACAAAAACAGTTTTTATTGATAAGTATAAAACGTTTTCAGCTGATATTAAGGACCTTAATAAAAAAAGGGCGAAAGCATATAAGCTTATGACTGAAAATATCGAATCAGGCAGCGGCCTGGATACGCTGGTTAACCAGCTGCTTGATTATGAAGCCAGGATAAATGACAGGCGTGAATTATTTGTAGAGGATATGAAATCAATACTTACCGCACAGCAGATAGCTAAAATGATAGTATTTGAAAGAAAGTTCAATAATGAAATAAAAAAGCTTCTTAAGCAATACCAGAAGGATAATAAAAAGGAAAAACCGTTTAAAGATTAAACACTAAGGAAGTTTTTTGTGACCAAGCGACTTTAAAGCGTCTGAAACTATAAAAAATGAACCTGATATCATAATTCTTTTATATTTCATCTTCTCAGCGATAATTAATGCATCCTTTACACTTTCAGCTATCATCAAATTATTATTGGTTTTAAGCTTTAATGAATCTGCGAATAATATACCGGGCTCCAGGGCACGTTCATAACCAGGTTTGGTGAATATTATGTTCTTTGTTATTGGCAATATCACTTTTAAGGCAGTTCTGTGATCTTTATCACTCATAATACCGAATATAACAGCATCAGGCTTAAATGAAATATTTTTCGCTGCACTTGCTGCATTTTTTAATCCATCTGGATTGTGTGAGACATCCAGCAGGTATTCTTTTGAACCTCTCTTCATTAATTCAAGCCTTCCGAAATATCCTGTATTTTGCTTTACTCTTTTGATTCCTGCTTTAAAATTTTGTAGTGAAAAATTCTTATTGTTTATCCTTAAAAACTCATTAACCGCAAAATACGCTGCTGCTGCATTGCGTGACTGATATGCCCCCGAAAGGGGAGAGGTTAGCTTTAGTGCAGTGCCGTCTTTAACATTCAGGCTGAACTTTATTCCTTTAGCGGAATTATTAATTATTTTAATTTTTGTAATATCATCAATGTAAAGCAGGTCCTTTGCAGGAATTGCTCTGTGAAATAACTTAACAAGCCTGCTGTTATTATCACTTACTATTACTTTAACATTCTTTTTAACTATTCCCAGCTTTTCTTTTGCTATTTGAGTTAAGGTGTTGCCAAGGAACTGCATGTGGTCCATATCTATCTGAGTGATAACCGATACATCAGGATTTAAGATATTGGTAGAATCAAGCCTTCCCCCCAGGCCGCACTCAATTACCGCAGCCTCAACATTATTATCAGCAAAATACTTAAATGCCATTGCTGTGTTGACTTCAAAAAATGAAGGTTTAATTTTCTTTATTATTTTAAAATTATCCGTAAGGAATTTTTTAATATAGCTTCTGCTTATGCATTTACCGTTTATCCTGATCCTTTCGTTAAACTCAAGAATATGCGGTGAAGTGAAAAGTCCGGTTTTATAGCCATGCTCTTTCAGGCCAGAAGCTATAAAAGAAGCTGTTGCCCCCTTACCGTTTGTTCCGGCTATATGTATAGATTTGAAATTATTTTGCGGATTCCCTAAATACCGGCATAATTTTGTAATATTGGTAAGGTCATATTTTATTCCAACACGTTCTAATTTATATAGATATTGAAAATATTCGTTTATGTTCTTCACTTTGTCACCTCCGGCCAATAATGCAGGATTTCTTTGGCAATGATTTCGATGGGTTTACTTTCAGTATCAACAACAATATTTTCAAGATGTTTGCTTTCAAATACACTAATTAGCTCAATTGCTCTTGCTTTGTGCCAATCCAGTAAACTTCCTATCTCTCTTTTATCCAGTCTTTTATGCAGCGTAGCTGCTTTAGCAGTGAGTCTGACAACAAATATATTGGTACCGGGAATTAACTTTTTGAATGCTTCTGTTTCTTCTTTGCTTTCGATCACTGTAGGGATAATGAAAAGTTTGATTCCAAGCGCTAAGTAATTAGGTATAATGGAATTTAAATTCTTAATACCCAGACGGAAGTTAAATCTGTCATCATTCGGTGAGGGGTAAGCTGATGTAAGCCAGTCAAAATCAATAACTGCGCAAGGGATTTTCTTTGCAGAAAGAAGGTCATATATCGTTTCTGCAGCGGATGTTTTTCCTGCTCCAACCGGTCCTGTAATAATTAATATTGAATACCCGTTTTCCATATTTAAAACGAATAAAAAACCCCGATTATTACCGGGGTTTTTATTAAAACATTATATTAATATTATTCTGTTTCTGCTGTTTCTTTAGCTTTTTTCTTTGTCTTCTTTGTTTTTTTAGGTTTTTCTTCTTCTGAAGGTTCGGCGTCTTTGCTTGTTACAAGGAGGTCCTTGTAAGCTTTTAAGCCTGTACCTGCGGGAATAAGCTGACCTACAATAACATTTTCCTTCAAGCCCTGCAGTGAATCAACCTTGCCTTCTATTGCGGCATCAGTTAATACCTTTGTGGTTTCCTGGAATGAAGCAGCTGAAATAAAGCTGTCTGTTGTGAGTGATGTTTGTGTGATACCAAGAAGTACCGGGTTGGCAATAGCCGGGTTGGCATCGCGGAACTCGATAAGAGCCTTGCCTTTTTTCTTAAGCTCGGCATTCAGCTCTTTAACCTTCTTTTTATCCATCATATCATACATTTTCACTTTGCCTGAATCGCCTTTATCTGTAACGATTATCTTGTTCCTTAGTGTTTCATTTTCAGTTAAGAACTTGAAACGGTGAACAACATCACCTTCTAGGAACATAGTATCACCTGAATCAACAACTCTCACTTTCTGAAGCATCTGTCTTACTATAACCTCAATATGCTTATCATTTATCTTCACACCCTGCATTCTATAAACTTCCTGGATTTCATTTACAAGGTATGCCTGAACGTCACCAACGCCTTTGATCCTTAGGATATCATGCGGGTCAACTGAACCGCTTGAAAGCGCTTCGCCGGCCTTTACATAATCACCATCTCTTACGAGAATGTGTTTACCTACAGGTATCATATATTTCTTTTCAATAGCAAGATCCGCTGTTTTTACCTTAACTTCACGTGAACCTCTCTTAAGTGAACCGATCTCAACGAAACCGTCGATCTCAGTTACAACTGAAGGTGAGTTCGGGCTTCTTGCTTCGAAAAGCTCAGTAACCCTCGGCAGACCGCCTGTGATATCCCTTGTTTTACCGGTATCTCTGGGGATCTTAACAAGTATCTGGCCTGCGTAAATTGGCTCATCGTTGTTAATAAGCAAATGAGCCTGAGCGGGAATGATATACTGGCTAAGCAGGTCACCCTTTGCATCGGTAATTTGTATTGTGGGACTAAGTGTCTTATCTTTTGATTCAATAACAACCTTCTGAATATGTCCAGTTGTTTCATCCGGAGCTTCAACGTAGCTGACATTTTCCTTCAGGTCAACATATTTACCTGTACCGTTATGTTCAGCAACTATCACTGAATTATACGGATCCCATTCATAAAGCACCTGGTTCTTTTCAACCATAGATCCGTCTTTTATCATAAGGTGAGCGCCGTAGGGAACGTCATACTTGGAAACAAGGCGGTTATTTTCATCAAGTATCTGTATCACACCATTTCTGCTGTGTGTTACATAATATTCACCCTCTGTTGAAGCAGGGTTGGTATATTTAATTGATTTAATGCTGTCAAATTTTACTTTACCTGCAAATTTTGTAGGTATCCTTGATTGTGTTACAATCCTGCTCGCAGTACCGCCGATATGGAATGTACGCAGTGTAAGCTGTGTACCCGGCTCACCAATTGACTGTGCAGCTACAACACCAACAGCTTCGCCTACATCTACAAGCTTACCGGTTGTCAGGTTCCTGCCGTAACATTTAGCACAGATACCCTTGCGTGATTCGCAGGTTAATACAGAACGAATTTCAACAGATTGAATTGAAGTACCTGCGATCTGCTGAGCAAGATCTTCATCAATAATTTCACCTGCTTTTACAAGTGTTTTTCTTGTTAAAGGATCTACAACGCTCTGCAGTGCAGCACGTCCTAAAATTCTCTCAGCAAGCGGTTCTTTAATATCTTCACCGTCTTTTAATGCTTCAACGGTCAAGCCTCTGATAGTTCCGCAGTCAATTTCAGAAATAATGACATCCTGTGATACATCCACAAGCTTACGTGTTAAGTATCCAGCATCTGCAGTTTTTAAAGCTGTATCTGCAAGACCCTTACGTGCGCCGTGAGTTGAAATAAAGTACTCAAGGATCGAAAGTCCTTCTTTAAAGTTAGCAATAATCGGGTTCTCGATAATTTCACCGGCCTGGCCTGTCATGCTTTTCTGAGGCTTAGCCATAAGACCCCTCATACCTGCAAGCTGGCTAACCTGGTCCTGTGAACCTCTCGCACCGGAATCGATCATCATATGAAGTGAGTTGAAGCCATCCCTTGATGTTCTGAGAGTGCTCATAAGATCACTTTTAACATCGTTGGTAGCATGGGTCCAGATATCGATTACCTTGTTATATCTTTCACCTTCTGTGATAAGACCCCTCATCCTTGATTTTTCGATTGCGTCAACCTTTTTCTGCGCAGTCTCGATTATCCTGTCCTTTGATTCAGGTACAACGATATCATCAAGATTTACAGAAAGGCCGCCTTTCATAGCGTAGCGGAAACCTGTTTCCTTTAATGCATCTAAGAACTGTACAGTTTTTTTATTGCCTACGCTTTTGAATACCTTTGCGATATTTTTTATAATTCCTTTTTTGGTAAGCAGCTCATTGATAAACGGAGCACCTTCAGGAACGATATTATTGAATAATACGCGTCCTACAGTAGTTTCAACCATTTCACCTTTGATTCTCACCTTAATCTTGGCATGAAGACCGACTTTTCCGTTATTGTGTGCAACAACTACTTCTTCTGCACTTGAAAATACTTTATCTTCACCAAGATCGCCTTTTTTATACTTGGTTAAATAATAACATCCAAGAACTATTTCCTGGTTAGGAACAGTTATCGGGTCACCGTTCTGAGGTGACATCAGGTTATGGCTTGAAAGCATAAGAATACGTACTTCAAGCTGCGCTTCCGGTGAAAGGGGAACGTGAACAGCCATCTGGTCACCGTCAAAATCCGCGTTGAATGCAGTACATACCAGCGGATGCAGCCTGATAGCTTTACCTTCCACAATAGTGGGCTGGAAAGCCTGGATACTTAAACGGTGCAGGGTAGGGGCACGATTAAGCATTATCGGGTGTCCTTCGATAACGTTTTCAAGAACTTCCCAAACTTCAGGAGTTCTGCGTTCAATTAATTTCTTCGCGCTTTTTACTGTCTTTACAAGATCCCTGTCGATCAGCCTTCTTATAACGAACGGCTTGAATAATTCAAGA
Source organism: Ignavibacteria bacterium (assembly GCA_017303675.1). Taxonomy (NCBI): domain Bacteria; kingdom Pseudomonadati; phylum Ignavibacteriota; class Ignavibacteria; species Ignavibacteria bacterium. Next base: position 672,290 of record JAFLBX010000002.1, on the reverse strand, counting down.
GCCATATCCTTCGGAAGGCCGCATTCATGAAGCTTTAACTCAGGTCCAACAACAATAACCGCACGGCCAGAGTAATCAACACGTTTACCAAGCAGGTTCTGTCTGAAACGTCCCTGCTTGCCTTTCAGGATATCTGAAAGTGATTTTAAAGGTCTGTTCTCGGATTTTACAGCGGTTGCTCTTCTTGAGTTATCAAGTAAAGCGTCAACTGCTTCCTGAAGCATACGTTTTTCATTACGTAAAATAACTTCAGGTGCTTTAATATCTATAAGTCTTTTTAAACGGTTATTTCTTATAATAACGCGCCTGTAAAGATCGTTAAGATCTGATGTAGCGAACCTGCCTCCTTCAAGAGGCACTAAAGGCCTTAATTCTGGCGGAATAACCGGGATAACATCAAGTATCATCCATTCAGGCTTATTCTGCCTTCTTCCTTCTTTTTTCTGGAAGGATTTAAGTACCCTTAATCTTTTGATCAGATCCTGTTTTTTCTGAACGGAGGTTTCTTCATAAAGCTGGATCCTTAACCTTGAAATATCCTCTTCTACATCAACGCGTTTAAGAAGCTCTTTTACAGCTTCTGCACCGTTTTTGCAAACGAATTTATTCGGGTCAAAATCATCAAGCTCATCATGATCTTCAGGGAGGTTATTTAAAGTATTTAAATATTCATCCTCTGTAAGCAGATCATTTTTTGTGAATTGGGTCGGACCCGGGTTCACAACAACATAATTTTCATAATATATAATACGCTCAAGTTCTTTGTTAGTTAAGCCAAGCAGGTAGCTGATCTTGCTTGGGGTAGAGCGGAAATACCATATGTGAACTACAGGAACGCTCAGGGAAATATGACCCATTCTTTCGCGTCTTAAGCTTTTAAGGTTTACTTCTACACCGCACCTGTCGCAGACTATACCGTGATATCTTATGCCTTTATATTTTCCGCAGTGGCATTCCCAATCCTTAACCGGACCGAATATTTTCTCACAGAATAGACCGTCTTTATCAGGTTTAAATGTTCTGTAATTTATTGTTTCAGGCTTTAATACCTCACCATGTGAATTCCTTATTATGGAATCAGTGGATGCGAGATTTATCGCGATCTTGGTAAATGCCTTTTTTACTTTTTTCTGATCTCTTTTAAAAAACATATGTTTTTATGATTTTAATTAGTCTAATGTGATATCAAGGCATAAGCCCTGTAATTCTTTTACCAAAACATTGAATGATTCCGGAACCTGCGGTTCAGGAGTGTTCTCGCCTTTAATAAGCGTTTCATATGTTTTGGATCTTCCGGTGACATCATCACTCTTAACAGTAAGGATCTCCTGGAGTGTATATGCAGCGCCGTAACCTTCAAGCGCCCAAACCTCCATCTCTCCAAACCTCTGTCCGCCGAACTGAGCTTTACCTCCGAGCGGCTGCTGTGTGATAAGTGAGTATGGTCCGATTGACCTGGCATGTATCTTATCATCTGATAAATGTGATAGCTTCATCATATAAATGTATCCAACAGTTACCATCTGGTCAAATTTGTCGCCGGTCTGTCCATCGTACAATATACTTCTTGAGTTGCTTGGCAATCCGGACTGAACAAGAATATCAGTTATATCCTCAAATGAAGCGCCGTCAAAAACCGGGGTTGCAAAAGTGCATCCCAGTAATTTTGCAGCCCAGCCTAAAGCTGTTTCATATAACTGACCCAGGTTCATACGTGAAGGTACGCCGAGCGGGTTTAGAACTATATCAACAGGTGTACCATCCGGTAAGAATGGCATATCCTGTCTCGGGACAATTTTAGCAACAACACCTTTGTTACCATGACGACCTGCCATTTTATCACCAACTGAAAGTTTTTTCTTCTTGGCAATATATACTTTAGCCATCTTTACTACGCCTGTGGGAAGCTCATCACCAAGTATTATCTTGTTGCGGTTTCTCTTTGTCTTTTCTTCTATATCACTTAACCTGGTTTTATAAATTCTGTATAAATGCTGCAGAAGTGATTGTGCTTTTTTGGATGAAGTCCAGTCATTTGTAACATCAAGTGTATCGATCCTGAAATTCGGATTTTCAAGATGTTTAATGAATGTATCCTTCTTTATGGTTGTGCCGCCTCTTATTATTATAGTTCCGTCAATATCACGGATTCCAAGTGAATCCTTGTTATCAAACATTTGACCTAATTTTTCAGCAAGCTTTCTGTTCAGGTCATTAATTGCATCATAGCGGTCCTGCTCAAGCTTTTCAAGTTTTTTCTTTTCTTCTTTCTTGGTCTCGGTATCTCTTTGCTTTCTTGTGAAAAGCTTTTTGCTGATTATGATACCCTTCATTCCCGGTGGTGCTTTAAGTGATGCATCTTTCACATCACCTGCTTTATCTCCGAAGATAGCTCTTAAAAGCTTTTCTTCAGGTGTAGGTTCGGTTTCACCTTTAGGAGTAACTTTACCTATCAGGATATCGTTTTCCTTTACTTCAGCGCCAATCCTTATAATACCGTCTTCATCAAGATCTTTTGTAGCTTCTTCGCTTACATTCGGAATATCACGGGTAAGCTCTTCTTCGCCGCGTTTGGTATCTCTAACCTGGAGGTTATATTCTTCAATATGAACTGAAGTGTAAATATCTTCAGCAACGATTCTTTCACTGATAACAATAGCATCTTCAAAGTTGTAACCGCGCCAAGGCATAAATGCCACCAGAACGCTTCTTCCAAGAGCAAGCTCGCCCTTATCAGTAGCGGCGCCATCAGCTAAACATTCGCCTTTTTTAACACGCTGTCCAACCTTTACAATTGGCTTCTGGTTAATAGAAGTATCCTGGTTGGTTCTTAAGAACTTAATCAGGTTATATTCTTTTATTTCTTCATCATCAAAGCTTAATAAAGCTTCATCTGAATTCTTATCAATATCATATTTTACAACTATCCTGTCAGCTGAAACATGCTCTATAACGCCATCAGCTTCAGCAAGGATAAGTGTCCTTGAGTCATTTGCTACTTTCTTTTCGAACCCTGTACCTATAAGCGGAGCTTCAGGCCTTAAAAGCGGAACGGCCTGGCGCTGCATATTGGATCCCATCAGCGCTCTGTTAGCATCATCATGCTCTAAGAAAGGAATAAGTGCAGCAGCCGCGCTTACGATCTGGTTCGGAGCAATATCCATGTAGTGAACTTCCTCGGGATTTACAATAGGGAAGTCACCTTTGAATCTTGCCTTAATTTTAGTTTCAGCCATTTTTTTGTTTGCATCAAGCTCAACATTTGCCTGTGCAATGATAAAATCATCTTCTTTTTCAGCTGAAAGGTAATCTATTTCATTAAGTACTTTTCCGTTTTTAACCTTACGGTATGGTGTTTCAATAAATCCGAAATCACTTATTCTTGCATGTGTGCAAAGTGATGAAATAAGACCGATATTCGGACCTTCAGGAGTTTCGATAGGGCAGAGGCGGCCGTAATGTGTATAGTGTACGTCACGAACCTCAAATCCTGCACGCTCCCTTGTCAAACCGCCGGGTCCTAGTGCTGATACCCTGCGTTTGTGAGTCATTTCACTGAGCGGATTGGTTTGATCCATATACTGTGAAAGCTGGCTTGTTCCGAAAAATGAAACAAGAGCTGTTGTGATCGTCCTTGCGCTTACCAGGTTACCCGGTGTGATGTTCTCTTCATCGTGAATGCTCATACGTTCGCGGATGGTTCTTGACATTCTTGCAAGTCCAACATTGAACTGTGCAGCAAGCTGCTCACCAATTGAACGAACTCTTCTGTTGCCAAGATGGTCAATATCATCTATTTCTTTTCTGCCTGCTTCAAGATCAACAAGATAATTGATGATCGAGATAATATCTTCTTTTGTAAGAACAGTTTTATCAGAAGGAATATCCAGGTTCAGTTTATAATTGAGCTTATATCTTCCAACTTCGCCAAGATCATATTTCTTTTCATTGAAGAAAAGTTTGTCTACTAAATTCTTGGCTGATTCATCATCCTGGTCTGGTCTTAGCTGTTCTGATATCTGCTCAAGCGCGTCAATTTCTGATTGAGCTGCATCTTTGTTAAGTGTGTTCGCTATCAAAGATTCTTCATACGGTCTATCTGACTTAAATAATTTGATCTTTGAAATTGTTGACTTATTTATTTTTTCAATTAGCTCTTCATCAACAACTGCTGCTTTTTCGGCAATAAGTTCACCGGTTTCCTTATCGATCAGGTCATCGCTGAGCTGTTTGCCCATAAAGTTTTTCAATTCTTTCTTTTCCACAACTTCAAGAAGTCCGAAAAGATCCAATATTTCTTCATTAGTAGAGTAACCAAGAGCTCTTAAAATAGTTGTTACCGGGAATTTTTTCCTTCTGTCAATATATGCGAATAAGCAATTATTGATATCAGTCGTAAATTCAACCCATGAACCCTTCATAGGAATTATTCTTGCTGAGAACAGCTTTGTACCGTTCTGATGCATTGATTCGCTGAATACAACACCCGGTGCCCTGTGAAGCTGAGATACAATTACTCTTTCAGCCCCATTGATAACAAAGCTGCCATAAGGAGACATATACGGGATATTACCCATATAAACATCCTGTTCAACGGCATTGGAATATTCCTTTGCTTCTTTATTTGGCTTGGTAGAAAGGCGTAACTTGGCTTTTAATGAAACAGCGTACGTTAAACCCTGCTCCTGGCATTCGCGTATTGAATACTGCGGTTTTTCTAAATAATACTCTATGAATTCAAGAAGAGCAGTTTCCCTGGAATCTGTAATTGGAAAATTCCTTGTGAAAACAGCTTGCATCCCTGTATCTTTTCTTTCATTGGGTGCAACATCTTCCTGCAGGAATTCCTTAAAAGCCTGTATCTGCACATTAAGAAGATCCGGTGCTTCAGGCTGTTTGCCTGATTTGGACAGGTAGATACGCTCTCCGTTGAAATTGAATTTAGATATGTCTATTGGCATTTTTTTCGACCTCCCGGTGGGGGTTTATATAAATAGGTAATAGACAAGCCATTAGAACATGGCTTGCCTAAAATTTATGAAATTAAGTATTTTTTGAGTTTATAGGATTCAGTTAGAACCTATTTCTTTTGGAATAGAATTTATATTCTGATTTATTTTAATTCTACTTTTGCACCTGCAGCTTCAAGCTCAGCTTTCAGTTTATCAGCATCAGCTTTTGCAAGACCTTCTTTTACAGGTTTCGGAGCGCTTTCAACGAGACCTTTAGCTTCTGTTAAGCCAAGACCTGTAGCATTTTTAACTGCTTTGATTACGTTGATCTTTGATGCGCCTGCATCAACAAGAACTACTGTGAATTCTGTTTTTTCTTCAGCAGCAGCTGTAGGAGCAGCTCCGCCGGTTGCTCCAGCCATAACCATTGGGGCAGCGGCAGTAACACCAAACTTATCTTCAAGTGCTTTTTTTAATTCAGCAGCATCTGAAAGTGTGAGGTTGCTGATTTTTTCTACTAATTCTTCTACTACAGACATTTTAATGTATCTCCTTAATTATTAAGTTTTTTTTATTTTAATTTGCGTTTTTCTTTGCCACTTCTTCAACAATTGATGCAAGATCTCTCATAACGGCGTTTATTGCGCCAACTATTCCCGAGATCGGTGCGTTAAGGCTTCCTATAATTGCTGAAACTATTTCAGGCTTAGATTGTAATGATGCAAGCTGGTTAAGCTGTTTGCTTTCGTAAGCAACGTTTTCAACCAATGCCAGCTTTAACTTCGGTTTCTCTGCTTTATCATAAAACTTCTTTATGATCTTAGCAGGGGAGACAGGGTCATCAAAAGCAAATACTATACCTGTCGGACCTTTTAAGTGTTCGTTAAGCTTTTCACTTTGTGTGTTAAACTTTCCGTCACTCTGCTGAAGTGCTTTTTTAACGAGAGTATTTTTTAAAACCTTATACTCAACTTTTGCGTTAAAGAATTCATCTCTCAGCTCATTGGTCTGCTCAACGGTTAATCCGCTGAAATCGGTAATATATATGCTTGAAGCCTTGTCTAATTTTTCTTTTATTTCCAGAACTGATTGTTCTTTATCTTGCTTGTTCATGAAAGTCTGTTTTATAATAAATTAATGATGTGCTAATTCGTTTTTGCTTATTGTAAGCCCGGGGCCCATTGTGCTGGTAAGTGTAACACTTTTCACATATTGCCCCTTGGAAGTAGCCGGTTTCATTTTAAGTACCTGGTTAATAAAAGTATGTATGTTATCTTCAAGCTGTTTTGGCTCAAATGATGCCTTACCTATACATGCATGAACAATACCTGCTTTTTCAACCCTGAACTCTATTCTGCCTGCTTTAACTTCATTTACTGCTTTTGCAAGATCGTTGGTAACTGTTCCGCTTTTTGGATTAGGCATCAAGCCTTTTGGTCCAAGTACTTTTCCAAGTTTACCAAGCTCGCTCATTGTATCAGGTGCAGCTATAATAACATCAACATCAGCCCAGCCATCTTTAATTTTTGCAAGATAGTCATCAAAACCAACATGATCAGCCCCTGCATTTTTTGCTTCTTCCTGTTTTTCAGGTTTTGCAATTACAAGAACTCTCACTGTTTTGCCTGTGCCGTGCGGCAGGGCTACTGTACCTCTGACAAGCTGGTCTGCCTGTCTGGGGTCAACGCCCAGCTTCATAGCTATATCAATTGATTCATTGAATTTAGCTTTTGATGTTTCTTTGAGCTTAGCTACAGCTTCAGTAATAGAGTATTCTTTGTTAAAGTCTACTTTACTGTTTATTTCTTTTCTCTTTTTTGTAACTTTCATTGTTATTAGTACCTTAATTATCCTTCTACTGTAATTCCCATGCTTCTTGCAGTACCGGCAATTACTTTTACGGCTGATTCAATTGTCCTAGCGTTAAGATCTTTCATCTTCAGGTTCGCGATATCTTCAACCTGTTTCTTTGAAACCTTACCGACTTTGTTCCTGTTGGACTGTGCGCTGCCTTTATCAAGCTTCGCTGCCTTTAAAAGTAAAACGGCTGCAGGGGGAGTCTTAGTAATGAATGTAAAAGACTTATCTGAATATACTGTAATTACTACAGGAATTATCAGACCCTGGTCTTTTGATGTTCTTGCATTGAATTGCTTACAGAATTCCATACCGTTCACGCCTCTTTGACCTAAAGCGGGGCCAACGGGCGGTGCCATAGTTGCCTGGCCGGCCGGGATCTGAAGCTTTACAAATCCAACTACTTTTTTTGCCATTTTATATTATTGTATCTTTTATTTGTGTGAGTGCGTAATATTTTTAAATGATCTCAAACAGGGAGAACTGAAAAGATCACATAATCTGAATTTAAATCTATTTTTCTTTTTCTATCTGAGTGAAGTCCAGTTCAATTGGGGTTTTTCTTCCGAAAATACTTACCATTACTTTGACTTTCATTCTTTCCAGGTTGATCTCGTTTATAGTACCGTTGAAATTTACGAACGGACCGTTAACTACTTTAATAAGATCACCTTTTTCAAACTGCATATCAATTTTTTCTTTTTCATCGGAATCATTTATTCTTCCAAGTATTCTCTTAACTTCATCATCTCTCAATGCAACAGGCTCATTTTTATCACCAACCATTTTCAGCACTGAAGGTGCATGGTTGAGAAGGTAAACAACTTCTTTATCAAGATCAGCTGCTACCAGAACATAACCGGGAAAGAAATTTTTATATTTAATTTTTTTCTTTCCGCCTTTTACTTCAAATACTTTTTCTTCAGGTATCAATACCTGTGCAATTTTATGCTCAATTCCAAGCTCTGTGATCTCAGTTTCCAGGTAGTTCTTAACACGCTTTTCATGCCCGGTTATCGTTCTGACCGCATACCATTTTTTCCCGTGAGCAGCTACATTCGTCTCTGTTTTTTCTTCGCTCATTATCATTAAAATATTATTTTTAATCCTTCGTTAATTACTTTATCTACAGCATATACAAACACTGCGAATATGAGCGAGGTTGCTATTACAACCATTGTTGATTCTTTAAGCTCTTCTCTTTTTGGCCATGTAACCTTCTTCATTTCTTTTACAATATCAGTGAAGAAGCCAATGATTTTATTTTTCAATCTTTATAGATCTCCGTTTATTATAACTTAAGTTCAGAGAATGTTGCACGTCAGGAGGGACTCGAACCCCCAACCTGCGGTTTTGGAGACCGCTGCTCTACCAATTGAGCCACTGACGTATTTTGTTCAGTGCCTTATACTATTTGGTTTCTTTGTGGAGTGTGCGTTTTGTGCAATGCCTGCAGAATTTTTTATATTCTACTCTGCCTGAATGTTTTGTTTTATTTTTTGTTGCACTGTAGTTTCTGTTTTTACAGTCAGTGCATTCCAATACTATGATTAATCTTCCGTCTTTTGCCATGATTATTTTAAGCTATTATTTTTTTATTTGAGCGGGAGACGAGACTCGAACTCGCGACCAACAGCTTGGAAGGCTGTGACTCTACCAACTGAGTTACTCCCGCTTGTTTGATTTAATTTCCCTATTACGAAGTAGAGCTGATGACCGGGATTGAACCGGTGACCTCTTCCTTACCAAGGAAGTGCTCTACCAACTGAGCTACATCAGCAGTGAAAATAAAATTTCATTTGAAAGAACTTTGAAATTTTAATAAATAAAAATTCAGTGGGTAGAGAAGGATTCGAACCTCCGAAGGCATAAGCCGACAGATTTACAGTCTGTTGCGTTTAACCACTTCGCTATCTACCCTTAAATCTCAAACTTCAAAAATATCTAAAAAATAATCTAAAATCAAGTGATTTTATGTTGTATGGAGCTAATTTAGTTAATCTATCCCGGTTAAACTTAGTTCACCGGCATTAAATATTTCCGGTTTATCATTAATCTTGACAGTGATACTCCCATCATAATTTAAATCTATAATTTTACCGTTATTTATTTTCCCATCCGGTCTTGTAAAATTACAGAGTTTTCCGATAATTTTAGCTTGCATTCTCCATTTTTCAAACAGAATTGCAGATTTTTCCGGATGTAAAAGTTCTTTAAGCGAGTTAAATTTGTCTAAAATATTAATAAGTAGACCGGTTATATCGATTTCATTCCCAATGATCTCACTAAGAGATATTGCATTCAGTTCAGCCGGGAAATATTTTTGATTGCAGTTAATTCCGATCCCGGTAATGTATATATCAGAAGGGAGCTTAGATTCTACCAGAATACCGCAAAGCTTTTTGCCGTTAAATAAAATATCATTGGGCCATTTTATTATCAACCCGTCACTATTATTTTTATTTGATCCATCAATAAGTTCTTTAAGTGCTGAATGAACACAATATGAAAAAAAACGAATTATATTTTGGTTTTCAGCAGGGGATATGTTGAATTTTTTCTTTATGGAAAATGTCAGTGAAGTATTCTTTTCAGAAAGCCATTTTTTCCCGGCTCTTCCTTTTCCTGCTGTTTGTTCATCAGTTATTACCAAAGAATCTACAGCAATTTCATTCGCAGAAATATAATCATTTGTGGATGAAAGTGTTTTTTCGTAGAAAAATGATTTCAAGAAATCGTTTTTTTGCAGGGAATTTATGAGACGGTCTATATCGATCATTATCGGAATAATTTAAAGTAAGGATGGATTAATGATTACCTGTCATCTGCTTTAGGTTTTTTACCTCTTTTGTCATCTCTGTCATTTCTCTTATTATTGGAATTATCGCCGTCATTTGCTTTAGCCCTGGTACTGTTCCCGTTATTGTTTTCGGTTTCATTGTTCTTTTCGTATTCATACTTTTCCTTAACATCGTTTTCTTTTTTCTTAACCTCTTTTTTACCGCTGGAAAAATTTCCGTAAGTTAATGCTTCGTAAAGATCAACTCTGCCGTAACCGTAATATTCGTCCCAACCTGAACGATCCTCTCTTGGATCACCAACCTGGTCTACTGCAGTTTGGGTAATAATTTCTCTAAGGTCATTGCTTGTCCTTGTTGGATCCTGTCCAAGTAAAATACTGGCAATACCGCTGACATATGCAGTTGCCTGGGATGTTCCGCTCCAGTATACATCGTAATTTGAATTATCTTTATGATCGAGCCCGTATATCTTATTGCCAGGAGCAACAACTGCAATATGTTTGCCCCAATTGCTACCGCCGCCCCAGGTAAATTCTCTGCATCTGCTGTCGTCGGTATCCGTTGCACCAATAGCCATTACATTACTGAAGCTGGCAGGATAGTATGAATCGCCGTTATTTTTATTCATCATGCTGGCAACAATTAAACATCCTGCATCCTGAGCATACTTTATCGCGTTTTCAAGTGTTTTGGAGTAATCATAACCGCCTTCACTCATGTTAATTATCCTGGCTCCGTTGTTTGCAGCATAATACAAAGAAGCAGACCACCAGGAATATTCACCTAAATTTTCGTCATCCAGATTTTTGCAAATCATAAGCTTACAATTCTGATCTATACCTGCATATCCAAGGTTATTGTTTGTAGTAGCCCCTATTGTTCCGGCAATATTTGTCCCATGTCCGCCATCATCTCTTACATTAGGGTTATCATATGCAAAATTGTATCCATTAATATCATCAACAAATCCGTTACCGTCATCATCTTTCCCGTTTTTTACTTCTTCGGTATTAACCCATATTCTTCCATTCAGGTCAGGATGATCGATCTTTGTACCTGAATCCATAATCCCTACAATTATATCACTGCTGCCTGTTGCAATTTCCCAGGCTTTAAGCACATTCATATCAGCCCCTGCACGTCCTTTTTTGCCGGGTGTTGTTTTTAAAGAACCATCATTATGCAATCCCCATTGCCTGCTGAACAGTTCATCATTCGGAATTGTACTTTCTCCCATTTTGCCGGCAGCTTCTCCTATAAAATCAGGTTCTGCAAAATCTATTTTTTGGTCATTACTTATTTTTTTACATGTTTCAAGGATAGGTAATTTGTCATCAAAATAAACAATAAAGTAAGTTTCGAACTCATATTTTAATGCAAGTTCTTTGTTCCTTTTTAAATCTTTAGGAAATAATTGTTTTATCTTTTTAATGCTTATTTTGTTTGAGGTAAAAATCTCATTAATAGTTTTTTCATAAGTTACAGGGTATATGCCTGATGCAGCAAGAATTTCATTCTGTTTTTTTAGCTTTACTATAATATGATCAGAAGCAAATCTTGTATTGCCGGAATTTTCTTTTAAATATACTTTATGAGCCGGGAAACTCATAAAAGCAGCAAGTAATATTATAGTAAAAATTATTTTTTTCATAAAATAGTTAATATAGCTAAAAATGATATTTTAATCCGGCTGAAATCCTGGTGCCGTCTATAAGAAGCCTTGAATAGACAGGATTATCCAAACTATAGATATTTCCTCCAATAGTGACATAATCTACTGCAAACCGGTCTTGAGATTCAAAAGAAGCCTCTCTGAATTTAAACTCAAAATCCAGTGATAAGTTCCTTTGAAAAAAGTATTCTAGCCCTGCTAAAACATTCATGCTAACTCCGGCTTTACGGGAAATAGGGGAGGTAGAGTAAGGACCTACAGAACGGGTTCTGTTGCCAAAATATATCCCTGCGCCTCCTCCAATGAAGATTTTAAATCTTTCTGTGCTAACCGGCAGGTTCCATTTTAAACCGGCTTCCAAAGGGAGTAAATTATATTCTTCGGTAAATCTCACAACCGATGAAGCTGAATCATTTTCAAAACGAAGAAGTAATTCGTCATCTTTTACTTTCATGTATTCTGATGAAATGTAGAACATTATGTCAAAGTTGGAAAATCCCGGATTATATGTAAATTCAGCGCCGTAACCGTAACCGCCTTTGAGTTCTATCGAAGCATCACGAACAAAAGAAACATTTGATTTGATATTGTTTTGCAGTTCTGCTGAAGAAACATACATTCCGTAAACCTGAAGGGTAAATTTACCTGAGCCATTATATGGTATGTAATCTTTGTTTTCGTTTTCGGGCTGGGAATATAAAAAATATGGGTTCAATAAAATAATTGAACCCATAAATAAATATATTAAAAATTTATTCTTCAAATAATACCGTTTAGTTATTTTAACAAATTGCTTATTTGCAAATTAACTCTATCAGAATTAATATGCAATAAGCTATAAAACCTTACCGGTACATCATATCCCTGTTATCAACAATGACAGCTTTTTCTTTAAGATCAGCCAGCCATTCCTGTACAATAGTTTGTTTTTTCTGGTTTACCAGTGCAGATTTAATTGTTTCAAACTGAATCTGGTAAATATTCTGATCAAATGGAGATATATTTCTCATTTGTACAATATAATATCCGCGCATTGTTCTGATTGGTTCGGATATCTGTCCGTTTTGCAATTTATATACTGCATTTGTGAAATCAAAATCAGCGCCAATCATAGGGCTTGGGGCTGCAATACTTACTGTATCAGCTTTTTGAATAATCAGCTGCGGATTAACTGATTTTAATGAATTGATATCTCCGCCCTGAATTTTTCCTTTTAAGTCGATTGCCTGCTGTTTTAAAAAATCCAGCTTCTTTTCATTTTTTACAAGTAAAGGAAGCTGCTGTACTTTTAATTCGTCAAAAGAATAATATCCTTCTGGGAATTTATCAGTTATCATGTAAACAGCATATCCAGTTTGTATTTTCATAGGGTCACTAACTGCACCCTTTTTTTCAGATAAAGCGAATTTAGTAACCGAAGAATTTTGTCCTGCTCCGGGAACGAATGCCCCTTTTGTTATGTAGTTCGGAATATCTACAACCTGAAGACCGAGTTTTTTAGCCTCTTCTTCCAGATTACCTTTTTTGGAAATAAAAGCAAAGTCTTCAGCTCTTTTTCTGGCTGCATCTTTAGTTTTAGTTGATGCTTTTACTGTTTTTTTAATATCAGCAAACTTGAACTCTTTATTTTGCCTGCCTTTTACCTTTATGATATGGTATCCGAATTGTGATTTAACCGGACCAACAATATCCCCTATGTTTGCAGAAGTGACTGCAACTTCAAATTCTTTAACCATGGCACCTTTGCCAAACCAGCCAAGATCCCCTCCTTTGAATTTGTTTGAAGGGTCATCGGAATTTTCTGCCGCCAGCTTTACGAAATCTTCTCCGCCTTTTAATCGCTGGGCAATCTGTTCTGCTTTTTGCTTAGCTGCATTTGTATCTGTTCCGAAGTTAATAAGAATGTGCTGGGCATTGCTGAAAGTTTCTGTGCCTTCTTTAGTATCAAGTAACCTTACCATGTGGAATCCATCTGATGCTTTAATGATATCGGAAACACTGTCTTTTGCCGCTGAAAATAGGAATGCTGCAACTTCAGATGCAATTTCATTAGGTTTTACAAAATTGTTTGAAAATTTTGTCAGTGAATTATCATTAACAATTCCATAAGTAGTCGAATCATCTGCTTTTAAAGTTTTGAGATCTTTAGTAAGAGCCTTCATCATTTTTTCAGTGTAAATAGTATCTTCCATATTAGCAGCATCAGCGAACAATACATATTTCAGTTTTGCTGATTCCTCACGTTTAAAATCATCTTTATGGCTTTCATAATAATTCTTAATATCATCATCTGAGATTGATATCTGGTTATCCATAACATTATTAGGGTCAAGTAAAACATATTCAAAGGAAGCTTTGATATTTTCATCTTTGAATTTCTGTAAAACTTCACCTTCGGTAACTCTGACAGTTCCGGTTATTACACTTTGCAGTTTCTGTGAAAGCAGGGTCTGCTTTAGGTATTCTTCAACCTGTGACCAGAATTTTGTAACTTCAGGAGTTTTGGTTGCAAGCGCTTGCTGGTAAACAGCCATATTGAACTGCCCGGTAGAATCTATAAAATTCCTTTTTATTACATCAGGCAGTGTTTGTGGTGAATTATATACCCAATTGAGAATTTCCTGATTTGTAACAGTTATACCAAGCCTTTTTATTTCCTGCTCTGCAAGAATCTGGGATACCATCTGTTCCCAAACCTGGTCTCTGATCATTTTTATTACATTTTCGTCCGGATCTTCTCCGGTCTGCTGTCTCTGCTGGTCAATTGCAAAATTGACCTGGCTTTCGAAATCAGCAAATTTTATTTCCTGTCCGTTAACTGAACCTAATTCTGTGACCTGTCCGCCCCTTAGTCCAAGGTAATCCATACCCCATTCGAATACTATAGTAGCAAGAAAAGCTATTATTAATATTATCAGAATAATGTGCGTTTTATCGCGCAGCTTATTCATTAAACCCATAAGTAAATAAACCTCTCTTTAAGCGCTGAATCTTTGATCTAGCGAATTTTCAATGAAATTTATGAAAAAACAAACACAAATATAGTTTTATGTCAGTCAATAATCAATGTAAAGATAATACCTTTTTAAAATATTGTATAATAGAGCTATAAAGGTAAAAATTGTAAAAAATAGAGATTATTTAGATACTATGGAAGTTTTATACTCTAAAAATTTTCTAAAAACAATCAAAAATTTGATCTTTTTCATATTCTTCACGAAAAATATCATCAGTCAAATCAGGGATTTTGTTTAAGCAGTTATTTTGATAACTTGATAAATCATTTTTTTCTGAACTTTCAGAATGGTTATTTTCATTCCATTCAATAATTTCGGAGTGGAAAATTGATGCAAGCATTTTGACCTCCATTAAAGGTATTTTGATGAATTTGTTTTATATAATGCAAAAATATATTTACTTAGTTCCGGGAATATTTTATTTAAGTTAAAAAATGATTCATTCAATCGGTAACATATAATACTATTGTTAAATTTTATTGATTATGTTATTTTTAATAAAATACACTAATCATTTCAAATGAAATACACTATCAATTACAACATTAAAGGAGATTTCCTCAGTGTGATTTTGTCCGGAAATTATCCGACTGAAAAATTTAAGGAAATATCCGGGGATATGGACAGGGTAATTGATGAGAACGGGATTTCAAAAATATTAGTTGACTTGCGAAAATTTGAAGGCAGATTCGGAGTTTTTGACGGATTGAAGGAAATTGAAAATTTCAGGGAAGAATCTAAATTTCTTCAGTTTGCTGTTCTGGATATACCCGAAAATAAAAAGAATAATGATTTCTTTGAAAATGCCTCATTTAACAGGGGGTATAAACTTTTATTTTTTTACAAAAAAGAGGATGCTTTAAAATGGCTGAATGTACATCAAGCTGAAGAATTTGATAAAGTTTTGGTGAAAGAATATTAATTGTTATTTATTAGTACTTCCGGGTTTAGTTACTGGAATCTCGGCAAGCCATTCAGGTACTTCATCAGGTTTAAACGCGATAACATCCATCTTCACAAGCGGCTTCAATGGTATGCCAAAATCAACTTTACCGCCTGAGCGGTCAACAAGACACCCAACCCCTATAATTTCAGCTTTAAATCTGCTTACTTCATCTATCACTTCCTTCACACTTCCTCCAGTTGAAATAATATCTTCTACTATTAATACACGGTCATCAGGCTTTACTTCGAATCCCCGGCGGAATTTCATTTTGCCTTCAACCCGTTCAGTAAATATAGCTTTAGTATCCAGATTTTTCCCTACTTCATGAGCAAGGATAATTCCGCCTGTCATCGGTCCCACAACGAGTGTAACGTTATCTTTTTCAAACTTCTGTGCCAATTCTTTGCAAAGCATTTCTGTGTATTTAGGATGTTCAAGCACTCTGAATTTTTCTATGTAATGTGGGGAGTGATTGCCCGATGTCAGTATAAAATGCCCGTCAAGCAGCGCACCTGAATCTTTAAATATATGTAAAATTTCCTGTTCTGTCATTCTTATTTATAAAATTACTTTATGTACATGTTTAAGCTCTTTTGAAAGAAATCTTTGACTTACTTCTTTAAATTTATGCGGGAAATCTGATACATAAAATACTGAATGATTCTTATCAGTCATTTTATGTTTATTGATAAGATTTTTCTTTTCAAGTATTCTTTTTACTTCACGTGCTGTCTCTCTGCCGGAATCT
This sequence comes from Ignavibacteria bacterium, assembly GCA_017303675.1. Lineage (NCBI taxonomy): Bacteria > Pseudomonadati > Ignavibacteriota > Ignavibacteria > Ignavibacteria bacterium. Next base: position 656,297 of record JAFLBX010000002.1, on the reverse strand, counting down.
ATAAGTTCAACTTTTTTGCCAACAGATCTTTGTATAACATCTTTAAGAAGCGGGTAGTGGGTACAGCCTAAAATGAGGGTATCGATGTTTTTTGATTTCAATGATCTGAGATATTCATCAGAAACCATTTGTGCTATCCTGTTCCTGTTCCAGCCATCTTCTGCAAGGTGAACGAACAGGGGACAGGGGTCCTGAAATACATTAACCCCCGGCTTAATTTTCTTTAATGCTTTTTTGTATGCATTAGATCTTACAGTGCCAAGTGTACCGATTACTCCAACCTTATTAAGCTTAGTATTTTCAATAGCAGCTTTCGCACCCGGGTCTATTACTCCAATCACCGGGATATGGAAATGTCTTTTAAGAGTGGGAAGTGATACTGATGACGCAGTATTACAAGCGACAACCAGCATTTTTATCTTTTTCTTCATTAAGAAGTAAGCAACCTGCAGTGAATAATGTACTATAGTCTCTTTGGATTTATTTCCATAAGGCACTCTGCCGGTATCACCGAAGTATATTATTTTTTCATCCGGAAGCAACCTGTTCAGCTCCTTAACAACAGTTAAACCGCCAACCCCGGAATCAAACACACCGATGGGTCTGGAAGCTTCATCATATTTTGCCGGTAGTTCTTTAATTTTATTTTTTGAACTCATTGCTGAGCGGATGTTTTATTTTTTCAAATGATTCTTTGTAGTTAAAATCGGTTTCCTGGAATGGGCAGGCATCTTCTTTTAAGACACGCTCATTATTCCCTTTTTTACTGTGGCATGCCAGACAGGTTGCTTCATCTCCTTTAATGCCGCCATTGCGTGTAAAAGCGCTTTCGTCCTTCATTATCTCAGCTGCGGAATATTCAGAGCCTGCCCCATGGCAGGCTTCGCATCCAACACCTTCAGAGATATTATAGAACTGGCCTTTGCCCGTTTCTTTCAATTTATATTCGGTACTATGGCATTTGAGGCATTTTTCTTCTTTGTCTGGTGACTGCAGACCGTTTTTTTCTGCGAATTCCCTGGCCTTTGTACTGAAAAGAACTGTATATGCGCCGGAATGTTCAGAGTTCTTCCATGGAGTCTGCTGGTCTCCGATATTTTTAAGCTGGTGGCATTCACCGCACATCTGAGAGCCGGTAATATATGCAGGCACCTGCTTTGGTTCCAGAGCATTTTTAAGAAACAGAAGCAGCGCTCCTATGAAAAGAAAAAATACAAGGTAAGAAATATATTTCATTTATTTATTATTATTAACCGTTACCTTGATATTTTAATATTCAGTGTATTGCTTAATTTCTTTTAATGAAGAGCCTGCAAGTAAATTGATCTTATTTTTGATCTCTGATCTTTTATCGTTAGTTATATAAACCGCTCTTGCCAGTTTGATGAAATCACCGTCGAATTTTTTTATAGCTTCCTTTTTCCTGATTTTATCTTCAGTAATCCACAGCTTTAAGTTAACATTATAAAGCTTCTTTGTGAGTAACTTAAACTGCCCGGTGTGAAGACTATATTTCTTAGCGAGTGCTGTTAGCTGAAGCAGCTCTTCTTTTACTGCGCTGAGCTTTGTTTTTTCTTTTATCCTGGAGCGTTTGATCTCAAGTATGGTGATTTTATCAATAAGCTCTCCCGGTGATACTGGTATTCTGATCTTCATTCTACCTGAGGTTCTTCTTAATGCTGCTTATTATCAAATTAAAATGATCAGGATTATTCACAAAATCAATATTGTCGGATTCAATTACCAGTACCTTGCCCAGCGAATAGCTGTTTATCCAGCGGCTATAGCTGCGGTTAAGCCTTTCGAGGTATTTTTTCTCAATGCTTTTTTCAAAATCCCTGCCGCGAAGCCTGATCTGCTTAAGCAGTGTTTTAACATCAGCCTTCAGGTATACAACCAGATCCGGCGCCTGAAGATAAGAGACCATTTCGTAAAACAAGGCGCGGTAATTTATGTAATCGCGCTTTTCCATTCTGCCCATAAGGTGAAGGTTGCGTGCGAATATCTCAACATCTTCATATATAGAGCGGTCCTGGATTACAGATCTTTTTGAGGCGATGATCTTTTTATGAGTATGAAAGCGGTGTGATAAAAAATACACCTGGAGCTGAAAGCTCCATCTGCGCATATCTTTGTAGAAATCAGGTAAGTAGGGGTTATCCTGAACAGATTCAAAGTAGGGGACCCAGCCGAATTCTTTGGCAATCATTCGTGTAAGTGATGACTTGCCCGAGCCTATATTGCCCGCAACAGAGATGAAGTACTTCTTTCCTGCTTTCAATTTATATAATGTGTAATATTCTGGAATGAAATTGATTAATCACCAAAAATAGCAATAAAATAAATATCATTCATTACATAAGAATGTGCATATAATATAAAAACCGTTAATTGTAATTAACGGTTTTATGTAATACCTGTATTGACCCGGAAATTATTCCGCGGATTCCTGTACCGGAGCTGGCTCAATTACCGGCTCTTCTTTTTTAACAGGAGCTACTATTTCAGGAGATATCCTTTCCTTGATCTTGGTAGCTGATTTACCCTTTAAGGCTCTGAGGTAATAGAGCTTGGCTCTTCTTACTTTGCCTTCTTTTAACTTTTCTATCTTTGCAATTGATGGTGAATGGATAGGGAATATTCTTTCAACGCCAACGCCGTTTGAGATTTTCCTGACACGGAATGTTCTGCCTATGCCTGAACCTTTGATGCCCATAACTATTCCCTGGTACTGCTGAATTCTTTCCTTATCGCCTTCAATAACTTTTACATGGATATTAACTGTATCGCCTGACTGGAACTGAGGAAAGTCATTTCTCATCTGCGGAGTAGTTACTAAATTTATTTTGTTCATTGTTATTCCTTAAATGATTTACTTATTATAATTTTTTTCTTTTTACTTTGCTGTATTTTTTCTTTCCCTGTTCGGCTCTCCATGCAGCTATTTCTTTGTGGTTGCCGTTCAGTAATACTTCAGGTACTTTCATCCCGTCAATTTCGGCGGGACGTGTGTAAACCGGCGCATCAAAACCGCTTTCGACCTGGAAGGAATCGGTTAAGGCTGATTCGCTGTCACCAAGGACACCGGGCAGAAGGCGGACTATAGCATCTATTACAACTATCGCCGCGGCTTCGCCGCCTGTTATTACATAATCACCGATTGATATCTCACTGGTGACATACTTATCTATAACTCTCTGGTCTATGCCTTTATAATGCCCGCATATAAAGAGTAGGTTATGTTTAAGTGAAAGCCTGTTGGCCTTTACTTGTGTGAACTTTGTGCCCTGGGGCGTTAAGTAGATGACTTCGTCATAGTCACGTTCAGCCATAAGCTTATCGAGGCATTTAAAGAGGGGTTCAGGCTTTAACACCATACCCGCTCCGCCGCCGAAAGGCTTATCATCAACGTGGCGGTACCTGTCATCGGCATAGTCACGAAGGTTATGCAGAACAATTTCTGCAAGGCCTTTATCCTGTGCCCGCTGCAGTATGCTTTCATTAAGCGGGGCTTCCAGGATCTTAACAACTGCAGATACTACATCAATTCTCATTAAAATTATATTTGCAGTTATTTTATAAATGCAGTTATCTTAAAACCGGAAGTAAAGAAATTATTCCTTGCCTTCCTCAATTTCAAGGTGACCGCTTTTATTGTTCTTTGCTGCAACCGCAGTGAATAATGTTCTCATAGATTTCGCGGTTTTGCCCTGTTTACCGATGACCTTGCCCAGGTCACCTTTTGAAACATGGAGCTTTAGTGTAACTTTGTTCTCATCAATGCTTTCTTCAACGCGTACGTTATCAGGATCATCAACAAGATTCTTGGCGATGTATTCAATAAATTCTTTCATAAGCATCCCCCCATTTGGGTCGTTAATTAGTAGAATATTATTTATAGTAAAACAATAATTCAAACCATTAGCGGGGACCGGTACGATCTTATTAAATTATCAAGCTGGATGAATTGGTTTGGACTTAATAATTATTTCTGATCTCGCTTATGCAGATAAATAATTATGCAGACTGTTCTTCAGCTGCAGGCTGCTCTGCTGCCGGTGTTGAGGCTGTTGTTTCAGCCGGTTTTTCTGCCGCTTTTTTCTTCTTTTCTTTTCTTCTTAATTTTTTATCATGCATTCTCTGAAGCTTTGATTCCTGCATTGATTCCCACTTTGAGAATTCCGCAGCTATCTTAGCTTCATCGGCTCCCTTTTTTGAAAGGTGGAGCTTAAGCATGAGGCCTTTATGTGATAAAAGATTTTTAACTGTTACAGTTGGCAGAGCGCCTGATTTAAGCCAATACATTGCTCTTTCTTCTGAAATATCCAGCTTCGCAGGGTGTACGTTTGGATCATACTGACCAACAGCTTCAATGAACCTGCCGTCTCTTCTTGATCTTGAATCTGCTGCTACGATTTTATAAATGGGAGCTTTTTTTCTTCCCATTCTTCTTAACCTGAGTTTAACCATTTTTTCCTTCTGATCCCGGGCTATGTAGAGCGAAATTTTTCAATCGCCATTGCCTTTTCGGGATATCCCTGAACGCAGTGAAGGGTCTCTTGCCTTCAACTACCAGGGTTTTTGTTTATTAATATTATTTTATAATCTCATCTATTTTTTTATCCTGAATCTGGTTCAGTATCTCGCTTCTGTACTTTACTTTGTCGTCTTGAGCGGAGTCGAAAGACGTTTGTAACTTTTATTCATTATCCTTCGACTACGCTCAGGATGACAGCTTTTTTCGTACAGGATTGAATTTTACTTCAAGCTGAAATTAGGCGGCAGACCCATGTTGCGGAGCACGTTATTCATGCCCCTGCCTTTTTTGAAGGTCTTTATCATCTTCTGCATATCATAGAACTGCTTGATAACACGGTTCACATCCTGTATTGATGTTCCGCTGCCTGTTGCTATTCTTTTCCTGCGCGCGCCATTTATAATATCAGGATTCGTTCTTTCCTTCAGCGTCATGGAATTTATCACGGCTTCAACCTGGCGAAGCGGCTTATCATCAATTTCCTTGCCCTTCATTATCCTGTCAACGCCGGGGATCATTCCCATTAAAGAGGAGAGTGAACCCATTTTTTTTATCTGCTGAAGCTGCTCGAGGAAGTCGCCGAAATCAAACTTATTGCCTTTGAACTTCTCTTCAAGCTTGGCTATTTTCTTCTCATCAAGCTCCTCAGGGAGCATTGTTGCGGCTTTTTCTACCAGTGACTGGATATCACCTTTGCCAAGTATCCTTGATGCCATCCTGTCCGGGTAGAAGGGCTCAACTGCATCGAGCTTTTCGCCCACACCCACAAACTTTACGGGCTTATCTACAACTGCCCTTATGGATAGGGCGGCACCGCCGCGTGAGTCACCATCTAATTTTGTTAAAATAACGCCGTCAAAGTTAAGCCTGTCGTGGAATTCCTTTGCCGTATTCACCGCATCCTGGCCTGTCATTGAATCCACAACGAAAAGTATTTCTGCGGGATTCAGCTTACTTTTGAGGGTCTCAACCTCGCGCATCATCTCTTCATCTATCGCTAAACGTCCTGCTGTATCAACAATCAGAGTATCCTTATAGTTCTGCTTGCAGAATTCAACAGCAGCCAGTGCGATCTTTACGGGATCTTTACTGTCATCGGAATAAACCGCGACATCAATCTGTTCGCCAAGCGTTTTAAGCTGGTCTATAGCAGCAGGGCGGTAAACGTCACATGCTGCAAGCGCGGGATTTTTGCCGCGTGCCTTTAAATATTTGGCCAGCTTGCCTGAAAAAGTGGTTTTACCTGAACCCTGAAGACCGACCATCATAATGACCGAGGGCACGTCATTGCTGAACTTAATATCGGTCTTTTTTTCACCCATTAAGCGGACAAGCTCTGCTGTAATAGTATCTATTACTATCTTGCCCGGGTTAATTGATCTTATTACATTTTTTTCAAGCGCTTTAGCTTTAACATCATCAACAAACTGTTTAACTACTTTATAGTTAACATCGGCATCAAGCATTATGCGACGAACTTCGCGCAAAAACTCATCAATTGTAGCCTCTGATACCTTACCCTTGCCTTTGATGAACTTAAAAACCTTATCGAACTTGGAACTTAGATCTTCAAACACTCTATTTCAAATATCAAATAATTAAACCGAATAACGGCTTTAAATTTTAACGGAAAAACTAAAAATTTCTTTTGTATTAAATAACCAAAAGATTTAAAAATAATCAAATAAAAGTAAATACAACTCCACAGAAAACCCCGAAAGGGGAAGTCTGCAGGTTAAATTTTTTACTTAACCTGCAAAATTAACGATTTTTTTAGTATTAATCAAGGTTTTATATGTCCCTAATTCCCACCATTGTCATTCTGAACTTGTTTCAGAATCTCGTTTTTTTAATTCCCGCAAATTTTGTCGGTATGTTACGGCAGGGGATTAAAGCAACCCCCGTCTTTAATCTAAATACCTCCCTCTACAAGTCTATCAACGTATATATGTCTCCCCCTTACCAAGGGGGAGTGTCCGGCAGTTGCCGGACGAGGGATTCAGAGGCAATACCCTATTGCCTTTGAAAGCAACCCCCGTCTTTAATCCACGAAGGAAACAGTTTTCGTGCAATTGTGGATTAATGAATACTCAGACTGATTCTCCCCCCTTTATTAAAGGGGGGAGTATATCTTGAATATTAAAGGCCATGACGATCGAGTAATTTTCTGTGGGTTTAGAAATTTCACAGATGGGGGTTCGGCTTTTGCTTTTCAAAGCAAACCCCCATAGTTTTTACAGGCGGACTTTTTGCAGAAAATAAATAATAAACTGCATTTTTCTCATTATGAATCGCACCAATTTTTTGTGATATTTTTTTTCGCGCTTCTGGAAGTGTTTTTGCCCAATACAGCTTATTTTGTGAAAGTGAAACTTTCTCATTATGAATATTTTCATCTTGAGAGAGTTTCAAAATGAATTTTTCATCTTGAGAAAATGCGTGAATCAGAATTTTTTTAAGGATTTTCATTTTTTATTATTTTTTCATTTTGAAAATGTTTTTCTTTGTCGTTTTTTGTTTCAGCAGGTTTAGTTACCCCCTCCAGCTCCCCCTATCAGGGGGAGAGAAACATCATTCATTGAGAACCCCGACGTTGACAAGTTACCCTCTCTCTACGAGTCAACGACTCGATCAACGATTCTTCGAATCTTTGATTCGTAGAAAGAGTCGTAGACCAGCTCCCCCTATCAGGGGGAGAGAAACATCACTCATTGAGAACCCCGACGTTGACAGGTTACCCCCTCTCTACGAGTCAACGACTCGATCAACGATTCTTCGAATCTTTGATTCGTAGAAAGAGTCGTAGACCAGCTCCTCCTATCAGGGGGAGAGAAACATCACTCATTGAAAACACCAACATCGGGCTGTGAATCGTTTGATGATAAAATATCTTCTGTAGCCGAGCCCTTTTAGGGCTCGTTAGTGATTGAAGCATTTATTGCAAACGAACCCTGAAAGGGTTCGACTACGTTTGTTTATCTCGACTACTTGTCTTTCACCTCGCCGGGGGGATTATCGCTGCTATCGGGTGATACATTATCCGCGGCGGGGGCGGGAGTGTATGCCGGGACCGGTTTGTTACGCGAGCGGTCAAGGAACGGGTGCGATGCAATTATCTGTGCTACTTTTTCACGGGTAACGCTGGGTGAAAACACACCTACAACATGCATAAGCTCTTCGAATGTGTAATACCCGCCCGGCGGGGCAGCGGAATCGCGGACCTGCGTTAACACACGGGTTGTTGAGGCAAGCTGCCTGAGCTCTAAGGGTGTAATATACCCCCGCTGCTTCGCGATATTAAGCTGGTTCAATAGCAGCACATCAATTGAGTGGTTTACTGCTTCCTGTTTTGACTTACCGCCTGATTCAGATGAAGCAGCAACAAGAGCCAGCGCTTCTTTAATAACGGAGTTCTTCACATAATGCACATCGCCGTTAGGGAATGAAAGCTTCTGGATGATTTCAGGATCAGTGGTATCGATGCCGCAAAGCAGGCAGAAGAACTTTGACGCATTGCCTTTGTATGCCGGGACCTTCTGGTCCTTTGGCGTGATGCCGCTTTTGCCATCAGCCCTTATGAAGCTTACTTTTGATATCTTCATGCCGTCTATCATTTTGGGGTCATATATATGATGAATAATTTTTGGTTTGGGGTTATTTACCAGGTGCGCTTCGAGGCTTATCTTTTGTTTTACCTTGGCAAGGCGCGTGTAAGTATATTCAAACTTCTTTACCCGTGACATTACCTTCATTATCTGCTCATTGGATTTGCGTTCAACTATAAGCCTTGCAACACGGTCAAGCTCATCTCTTGTGATCTTGGACATATTGGGTTTGTGTGGACGCAGTTGGTAATTGCCGGGCTCAGGCTTTTTAAGCTCGCGGTAAAGGGTTGCCTTGCTTATATTATGCTTAGCCGGAAGCTCATTATACAGCTTTAAATATTCTTTGCGTGAAGATTTGGCGAGTCCCCGAAGTTTTGTAATATCATCGTGAAGCTCCTGGTTGAATTTTTTCATAAGTGTGTTTTTGGGTTTTAGGTTACATGTTACAGGTTGCATCCCGCCAAGGCGGGACCGGCAAAAAACGCCGGAGTTACATGTTACAGGCTGCACGTTTCACGTAATTATGCTTACTGCATACTCTGACAAATATAATATATGCTAAATGCATTGTCAAGAGTGAAAGCCGGGCAGGGGAAATATACGTTTTTTGGCTGAAAAATGGAACACGGATGACGCTGAATTAGCGGATTGGCACTGATGGGAATGCTGGGATGGGTAGAGATGGCGTTTAGAATGTTGGTTTGTTGTTGGTGATAACACCTGAAACGAGGGGAATAGTTAACATGGAGTTTTTCAATTGAAATAAACAGCGGGTGGTTGAATGATATGATACGGATGTATAATAATCTAACAATGAAATGAGGATCAGCTTGTTGACTTGCAATACTTAAATAAAATCAGCTATTTTAAGATAATGAATACAGATTGGAATATAACTTGGGGACTATATGAGTACTCTTACATGATACTTCAGGACCTACATAGGAGTATTTATTCATTAGAAGTTTTATATGAAAATATCGAAAGTTACATAGAGAAATATTTGGAAAAAGATTTAGAGAAAAAAGTAAATGAAGAAGTTGACGGAACTGATGAAGATCAAAGAGCTATAATTCAAGCCATTTTTGGCTCAAGTTCTGTAACAATAGACGCTAGGGATATATTTAGTCAGTATATGATAGTGGCAACCTATAGCTTTTACGAAAAATATACAAAAAGTATATTTTATTTGTTAAGGAAATTAAAGTATAAAAAATTATCAAAGAAGAAGATTGATGATTGTTTTAAGGATGGAAAATTTGCTGAGTTCCTATTTACTGAATTTAATATTGTTTATAAGGATCTGACTGATTATAAACGAGTCGAATTGTTAAGATTATTAAATAATGATATTAAGCATACTGGTAAAATTACGAGTAAAAAATTGAAAATATTTAATGATAAATGGAGGAAAAATACTTTAATCCAAGGTAACATATACAACTGCTTTAAATATATTAAAGATGCTCCGTTTAATCTGTTAGAGGATATTACTAACCAACTAGTAAAAGCTAAATCTAAATAAGATATATTATTTTTTTAGTTTAGCCCTAATTCCATCAATAGTGCCTTTTGGTATTCCTAGTATACCAGAAATATCAGCATTTGAAAAGCCCTTGGCTGCTAAAACTTTTATTTGTTCATCTCTTTCTTTACCTTGAGTAAGTAAAATTGCGATTATTATATCCAATTTTTCTACTATTTGATTTTTCTCTTGTGTTGTCATTTCTTCTTTTTAGTTTTTTTCTTATTTCTATAAAGTGCCATTTCCACTGCCTTTTTCGTTGTATTTAAAATGTCCGCTGTCTCTGATTGCGTATAACCCGCGGAAGTTAGCTGGGTAATACTTTTTATAGGTTCTTGATCTTTGGTTATTAACAAAGCAAGAAGTTTGTTCATTTTTTTTATTTCATTTAAAAGGTCAGTCATTGTTCTTATTTTTTTAATTTACCACTTTTTTTTAGTTCTGCTATTTTGTTATCAATTGTTCTTGTTGATACCCCTAGAAAAGTAGATATGTCGGGTATTGAATACTCTAATAATCGTAACATCCTTACTTGTTCCTCAAGTGGTTTGTCTTGAATTGCAATAATGGCGATTAATTTGTCAATTTTGTTGCAAAGAATTTCTATATTCATGCTATCTCCATTTTTAGTTTGCTAATTTTATAAGTTTAAATCTGAAAGTTCTACAATTTTTTTGAATCTTCCTGTGTACTCTTCACTGGGTTCCACCAAACCTATGGCATACCATCTTTTCCAATAGTTATATACTGTCATGTGACTAGCTTTTACACCTTCTTGTTGAAGTTTCTTTGATATATCATTTGTGCTAAGTTTACCATCAGTAAGCTCAAAGATTCGTTTTTGTTCTTTTGAGCAGATAGTATTTTTAATAGTATCTTTTAATCCTGGCAACGATAGAAATCTCAGCCATTTTGTTTGTTCTTTTAATTCTCTTAAAATTTCAGTGTTCATTATTCGCCTAACTTTTCTTTTGTATACGTTAATTGTTTTGTCCAGTCTCGAAAATGTATTTTGATACGTTCAAAATCTTCTTTAGAAATTGGATTGTTATGCTCAACAATACGTCTTGTCTTATTGATAACATCAATCATATTTTCAATAAAAGATTTTTTTTCTTTTAAGTATTTTTCTAGATCATTATAATATTGATGAATTATCTTATACAAATCGATAACATCAGTGTAATATATTTCATGCGCGCCTCTTTTTGAATGATATCTATTTTCATTTTCCTGTTGTTTTCTGTCTGTAACCTTCTTGCTCAAACTATTTAGATGTTTACCATTAATCTTAGTATCCCACCAATTAACTCCATATATCTTACTCATTACTAAGTTAATGAAATTCCTTATTGAATTTTCAAAAATATAGAGTAGGATAAATGCATTTGCCATATTCTTAGCATCACTTACTATGTTTGTTGGTAAAATTGGGTCGTTAATTGATTTTATTATATTGTCAATGTTAACATTTAGAGTCAATGATGAACTTTTATTAATAGTTCTTTTTTTAGATCTTGACGGATTAGTTGTGTTTGCTGTATTGCTTTCTCTTTCTTTCTTCGCGAATATTTTTTCTATAATATCATGTGGATAATATTTGCTTATTGAAAGATTATGTTCAAGCGCAATATATCCAATGCCTGCACCCTTTGGCAAACCTCTTTTTTCCAAATAAATTGCTTTATCATATAATTGTTTTTTCGATAACCCCGTTTTAGGTTCCAACTTTTTATAAAGTACATCAGTATTTGAATAGTCGGTTGTTTTACTTTTATACATTTATACCCAGTTCTTTAAGCGATATTATTTTATTGTATCTATTATCCTGTCCTTTTGTTAGGATGCCATATGAATACCATAAATTCCACCAATTTGATATTGTACCACCGGCAACCCCCGTTTTTTTTGATATAGTAGCCTGACTATTCTTGCCATCAGTCATTTCATAAACAAGTTTTTTTTTACTTTCATCAAGTAATTTTGGGATAAGTTCTCTTATTATAGCTATGCCCTGTAATTTTTGCCATTTAAGAATTTCATTTAAAATTGCATTGGTTTCCATATTCATTTCTGAATTAATTAGATTATTTGTGTATAACTCATTTATTTTTTTTCTTTAAAGCGTTAATTGTTACACTTACATGATTAGGGGTTTTACCTAATACATCCGCTATTTCCCTGGGCTGTAGTCCCACTGAAGAGAGGAGTGACACTTGTTCCATAAAATTTTTGTCTTGAATGACGCCTGCTGCTGTTAACTTTATAAGTATATTCAGTCTTTCGATTACACTTGAGTTAGAATTGTCCATTATATACCTTTTTATTATTTATAGATATTTGAATATATTTTCATTACCAAGAATATTTACGAAGCAAGTTTCCGCTCTGGTCCGGTTTGGCTTAGTCTATTGTTAAGTACTTTACTTGCTTTATAATTTGCCACTTACCGTTAATTGATTCAAGTGCTTTATTAACTTCTTTTATACTGAATCAGTGTAAAAGTAATATAAACATTAATTAATAGCAAGTCATAAACTTAGTATATTGCTTGTTACATTTAAGAATAAACTTTGTGAGATTGCATCAACGGAGTATGACTCATAGTGTATGAAGCCAAACCAGTGCGGAGTGGAATGCTTACTCGATAATATTCTTGGCAATGAAAATATTTTGTGTTCCTTTGTATTCTATACTATAAATGTTCCTAAGTTAATACTCTGCATGTGGCTAGTTCCATCCTGCATAAAAGTATAAGGAAAACTCCGTTTTTTCGTGTCAGGTACATACCTGACTCCACAAATCTCTGTTTTCTCAATGTTCTCAGTGGTTAGTACTTTTGCTTTTGATACGAACAAGGGGTTGCAACCCCTTGTTCATAAAATAGGGTTTAAAGGCTGGTGGTGGTTTTTTTCATCCAGCCGTTGTTGGTGCCTGCCTTGTTTCTAAGGTATTCACCAACGATTAAGATATTGTGAGGTTGGTGAGATCAAAGGCAGAAAATGTTTATACCACCCTATCACACCTTCGGTGTGATTTCCCCTCCTCAAAAACTGCACGGGCAGTCAGGGAGGAGGGGAGCTGTCTTAATATCATTTTATAGAACTTGCAGCTATATGAATATTTGCTTTTGGTTGGGGAGATTTATTTCCTTACTCCTTTTAGCACTATTGAGCGGTCTTTGGTGTAATCGTAAGATAAGGCGTATGCCAGCTTTTCTGATGCGTAAAATACAGTGAAGTTCTGGAAATCTTCGTTCTCAATGAACTCCTTGCTCCATTTAACGCCGTTGTAATTGAAGAGGTAATCATTATGATCAATAAGGCTGAAGCCGCTGATGAAGATATTTGAGGGTGATGAGCCGGCGAAGCCTGCATCGATAAAGAAAAAATGCTCGCCTTTGGCAAAAATGGTAAAGGCTGTGCCGTTGAAAAATCTTAATTCATCATCCAGCGTGCAGTATATCTGCCTGCCTATATTTCCCGTGAAAAATGTACCGCCATACCCGCCTGCGAATTCTTCCGAGTAAACGGTCTGCCAGTTAGTGCCGTTGTATTTATGCAGCTCGGCTTTTGTGTTTGTAACCATCGGGCTTCCTTCATAGATCTTGCTTGAAAAATATACATTGCCGAATTCATCTTCCATAAACGGGTCAATATACCAGTAGCTGGTATCAAAGCTGAATCGCGTGAAATTGCTGCCATCAAATTTGTAAACTTTACCGTTTATTGATGAAAGCCAGTGCTCATTATGTGCGCGTGAATAAACGGAATGGAAATACGGCGACTTATCTGATGTATCGGCTAGCGTGAAATGTTCAAACCCGGCGCCGTTCCATTTCTTAAGCGCAGCTATGGACTGGGAGTATCCGGTCACATCGGAACCCCCGATGTAAATGTTGTTCTCATCGATCCCTGAGATACTGTATCCCCCGAAGAGATACGGCATGTAATGCCTGATGTAAGCAGTGCCGTTATACTCATATAATGCCGAAATGGTGAGAAAGAACATTTTGTTAGTATCGATAAATACGCCGTCATAAAAAAACTGACCGGCAATTGTATCGCTTTCCCATAGGTATCTTGCGCTGTCATATCCCGAGTGATCGGTAATTACGATATCTTCCTGGCATGCGGTAAAAACCGCGGCGGTTAAAAAGATAAAAAAAATGTTCAGTGCAGTTTTGCAGTGAACATTTGATAAAAGTTTATTATTGAAATTGAGAGTAAAGTAAAATCCGGGCATATCAATAAAGTTTATTTCAGTATAAGATATACAAATATAAATGAATATTTCTGAAATTATGGTGGTAAAGTGGGGGGCAGGTTTTTCGCTTATATATCTCCCCCTTACCAAGGGGGAGTGTCCGGCAGCTGCCGGACGAGGGGGTCGATAACAAACCCTTTTGCGGATTTTGCTTTTTAAAGCAAACCCCCGTCTTTAATCCACGAAGGAAACAGTTTTCGTGCAATTGTGGATTAATGAAAACTCATACTAATTCTCCCCCCTTTATAAAAGGGGGGAGTATATCTTGAATATTAAAGACCATGACGATCGAGTAATTTTCTGTGGGTCCGGATTTTCACAGATGGGGGTTCGGTTTTGCTTTTTAAAGTTAACCCCCGTTGTATATCTAAATACCTCCCTCTACGAGTCTATCAACTCGATCAACGATTCTTCGAATCTTTGATTCGTAGAAAGAGTTGTAGACCTAAATCCCCTCCTTGGTCCTGCTTTCAGTTGGACTTCGATAACACTTCGTGTTATCTTGAAAGGAGGGGACTGTTAAAAGAGCGAAATGTCTCCACCTTAGCAAGGGGGAGTGTCCGGCAGTTGCCGGACGAGGGGGTCTATAGCAAACACTTTTGCGGCTTTGCGTCCCTTCGTGCGAAGCTTTTGATTTTGATAGGCGACTTAAAAGTGAAACGTTTTCCCTTGCATGTCGGGGTATATGAGATTGTCGTCTGGATACCCGCCTTCGCCCCAACGGGGTAAACCAGGTATGACAAAAAAAAAGCCGCCCGATATCGAGCGGCTTTGTGTATATTCGTTTCACTTTTGACATTTCACGTTTGACGTTCTCACTTTTTCCCGTCGTTCTGTTTGGTTGGGGGTGATTCGGTTTTCCCGTTATTGTCATTATCCCGTTTTGGCGGCGGATCCTTGCGGGGCTGTTCCTGCTTTGGAGGATCGTACTGCTTGGGCGGATCCTTTTTAGGCTGTTCCTGTTTAGGCGGGTCATACTGTTTAGTCGGCGGGGGAGTGTATTGTTTATTCCCGTCGTTGTTCTTGTTCCCGTTATTGCCGTTCCAGGTATCCTTATTCTTGCTGCCGTTGTTATCTTTTGAACCGTTATCCTTGGTGCCGTTATTACCGTCAGTCTTTTTTGTGCCGGTGTTATTATCTTTGCCTGAGTTATCGTCGGTCTTTTTCCAGGTATCAGTGTTATTGCCTGTGTTGTTGTTCCCGCCGTCGTTTTTCTTCACACCGGTTTTATCATTTACTCCGTCATTGCCTTTGGTGCCTGTGGTATTTTTCCATGTGTCGTCATCTTTTTTCTTTACATCATCATCAACCTTGCTGCCGTAATATTTATCGGTGTTGTTATACATATTCACATCGTTAACAGGCTGCTTTTTACCGGTTACATCTTCAATTGATTTAACGCCCGGACCGTTAGTGTTAACGCCGGTCTTTGTGATATGCGGATTGGCATCAACCGTGCCTGTTTTAACTATCTCAGTAATTCCCTTTGGATCAATTACAGGAACCCTTGGCGGAATGGGGTCTGCGAACTTGCGCTTTTCAACATAGGTCCAGCATCTTACCTTGTAGCGCATGTTATGGCATCTGTAGCCGTATCCGTGATGCCATCTGACCCATGGTGAAATGGGATACCAGCCGCAGTAGCCGTCGTTATACATCCACACGACCCATGCCGGCGCCCATACAAAGCCGGGCGACCATACCCAGCCGTAATAATCAGACCACCACCACCTGCCGTAATGGCATGTGCGCCATCCCCAGTCATAATACGATACCCACATCCAGCCGCAGTTAGTGTAGCGCCAGTAGCCGTTTGTATAGGGCGACCATCCCGGCTCAACATTATACGGGCGCCAGATATACTGGGTGTTGATCTCAGGATCAAAGCCGCCGGACTGGTCTGCGACCGCGCCGGGATCGATATCTTCCTTGTTGACCTTGATCCATTCGCCATCGGTGCCAAGCTCTTCCTTGACGCTTTCGATGGTGAAGGTGCTGTCATTCTGGAAAACGACTGAGTCAGCATAATAACCCGCGGATAATTTTGATGTGAACCCAAGCATCATAATTAATGATACTGCGTACATCAGCATTACCCTTGATGTAATTTTCAGCGATTTCATTTTTTAGCTCCTTATTATTTGGTTTTGAATTATTGTCATTTATTATTTATCCCCAAAATACAATAAAGCAAAAACCGTTTTTGTAAGATATGCAGCAAGTGAATGTAACTTTTGCCGCAGGACTAAAATAATAGAAAATTAATATGTTTGGGGTAACAATTTGTAAAAATATGTAACAGGGTAGAGGGTTGCAGGTTGCAGGATGCAAGTTGCATGTTACAGGTTGCAGGTTGTGGGATACAAGTTGCAGGATTGTAGCCCGAATCGCTGATTCGGGTATGCTCGAAACGGCGTTTCGAGTTGCAAGATGACCCCACCCTTCCCTCCCTTAGAAACAAGGCCTGCGGCCCGAAGGGGAGGGTTGCGTATATTTAATGTCATCCTGAATGAGTGAAACGAGTGGAGGATCCAGAGAGTGCGTTTGGATAGAATGAGATCGAAACGGCGTTTAGAGCTGCAAAGCGACCCCACCCTGCCCCTCCCCGAAGGGGAGGGTTGCGTATATTTAATGTCATCCTGAATGAGTGAAACGAGTGGAGGATCCAGAGAGTGCGTTTGGATAGAATGAGATCGAAACGGCGTTTAGAGCTACAGGATTTGAGTTTGGATAGGATGAAATTGAAACAGTGTTTCGAGCTGCATAGGATAGCATAAAAAAGGCAGCCGTTGGCTGCCTTTGATGTTTCAATTAATGTTATAGCTTAATTCATCGGATGAACTGCAGTCATCCGATGAATGATTTACAATTCTTTTATAACTGATTCAATTACATCGAGTCCTTCATCAATCTGCGCTTTTGTGATAATGAGTGACGGGCGGAAGCGAATGCTTCTTTCGCCGCAGCCGAGGAGTATCACGTTCTTTTCGAAAATTTTCGAAACAGCTTTGCCTCTAAGCTCGCCATTTGGCAGGTCAATAGCTGCAAAGAGTCCTTTGCCCCTTGCATTTGAAAGCATTGCAGGGTATTTCTGCTGCAGGTCGGTAAGCTTATCAAGCAGGTAAGCGCCAACATTTGCAGCGTTTTCAACAAGGTTATCATCCTTTATTATTTCGAGGTATCTTTTGAACCTTATCATATCAACAATGTTGCCGCCCCAGGTGGAGTTTATCCTGCTTGAGGTGTGGAAGACGTTCTCAGGCACTTCATCAACTCTATCTGTAGCAAGTATGCCGCATACCTGTGTTTTCTTTCCGAAGGAAATAATATCAGGCTGCACGTAGTGCTGGTGAGCCCACCATTTACCTGTCATACCAACGCCGGTCTGCACTTCGTCAAGTATCAAAAGAATTTCATTTTCATCGCAGATATTTCTGAGCTGTTTGAAGAACTCAACCCTGAAATGATTATCACCGCCTTCGCCCTGAATGGGTTCAAGGATTATGCATGCGATATCATCTTTATTTTCAGCGATAGCTTTATGTATTTCAGCGATAGCCTGGTTTTCAAGCTTAATTACTTCATCCAGGTTATTTTCATTCAGAGGGAACGTTACTTTGGGGTTTGTAATTCTCGGCCAGTCGAACTTAGGATACAAAGCGACCTTTACGGGATCAGTATTTGTAAGCGACATTGTGTAACCGGTACGCCCGTGAAAAGCCTGCTTAAAGTGAATTACCTTGTGTCCTTTTTCTTCTGTGTAACCCTTTTTAAAGTTCTTGCGCACCTTCCAGTCAAACGCAGTTTTAAGGGCGTTCTCAACTGCAAGTCCGCCGCCTTCTATGAAGAATGCGTATTTAAAGTAAGAGGGGATAGCTGTTTCGAAAAATGTCTTTACAAAATCAGCGAATTCAGCGTAATAAATATCGCTGTTGGAAGGCTTGTTGAGCGCAATTTTTCCGATATGCTCTATGAATGCCTGGTTGTTCATTTTGGGGTGGTTCATACCCACAGGGTTTGAAGCTACAAATGAAAAAAGATCAAGATACGGTCGGTTATTGCGCGCCTCATATATATACACTCCCTGTGATTTCTCCAGGTCCATTACTATATCAAGTCCGTCAACGTTAATGTAATTTTTTAATGTATTCATTACATGGTCAGGGTGAATTGCATTTACGGCTTCAGGTCTTGTCATCATTGTTTTTGTTATTACGTTATCCATTACCTTGCGTCTCCTTTCATTTTTTGAAACTCAGGCTCATATTTTTATTGAGCCATGTTTATTTTGTTGTGTGATGCGAAAAATTATGTTTTGATGCTAGAAAATCATGGTACTATCTGTGAGATCCTTCGCTTCGCTCAGGATTGAAAGTTATTTACCTTTTACGTATTCTTCGGCTATCTGCACAGCGTTTGTGGCAGCGCCTTTTCTTACGTTATCTGCAACTATCCAAAGGTTAATGCCGTTCTTCACAGATTCATCCTTCCTTATTCTGCCCACAAACACATCGTCTTTTTCAGCGGAGTGAATTGGCATCGGATATAAATTCTGTGACGGGTTATCGGTTACTGTAACACCTTTGGCTTTGCTTAATACTTCTTTAACATCTTCAGGTGATACTTTTTTATCAAACTCTATGTTAACTGATTCACCGTGTCCTGTGAGTGTTGGTATCCTTACACATGTAGCGGTGATAGCAAGATCTTTTTTGCCCATTATCTTTCGTGATTCATTGATCATTTTTAGCTCTTCGCGGGTGTAGTTATCATCAAAAAATACATCGATGTGCGGGATAGCGTTATGTGCGATCCTGTGGGGGAAGGGTGAGTTTTCATACTGTTCAATATTGCGGAGCTCTGTTTCAAGAGCTGTGATGCCTTTATTGCCAGCTCCGGAAACACTCTGGTATGTTGAAACCACAACGCGCTTTATCTTAAATTCATTATCAAGCGGTTTTAAAACCGCAACAAGCTGAATTGTTGAGCAGTTCGGGTTTGCTATGATGCCTTTATTTTTGAACATATCCTGTCTGTTCACTTCGGGGACAACAAGCGGAACATCTTCCTGCATGCGGAATGCTGAGCTGTTATCGATAACTATCGCACCATCGGCGGCAGCTTTTGGTGCCCATTCACGCGATACTGACGCGCCTGCTGAGAAGAAAGCGAATTCGAGATTCTTGAATATATGCGGTTCAAGCTTATTGAGCCTGTAAGTTTTACCTTTTATGTTTAGCTCTTTGCCTTCATTTGAATCTGATGCGATGGCAACAACTTTGCCAACTTCAAATTTCCTTTCCTGGATAATTTCCAGTATCTTGCGGCCTACAAGTCCGCTTGCGCCTACAACTGCAATATCGTGTAATCTCATTATTCTGTAATCTCTCCGATAATATAATTTTTAATTTTTTGTTTCTTAAGCTGCTCTGTTACCGCTTTGGAGTTTTTTCTGCTGACAATAAATATCAATCCGATACCCATATTAAAAACCTTACGCATTTCATTATCGCTTATCCTGCCGGTCCGCTGTATCAAACCGAATATCGGGTTCGGTTTCCACGCGTTCCAGTTTATGTTTATTTTAAGGTGTTTGGGAACCACTCTTTTGGTATTCCCTAGAATTCCGCCGCCTGTGATATGGCTTATGGAGTTAACTTTGAATTTTTTTGTGACAAGCTGAATTTCTTTTAAGTATGACCTGTGAACCTTCAAAAGCTCTTTAGCCAGTGAGCCTTTAAGCTCAGGTATATATTCAGTTAAACTGTATTTCTTAAGTAAAACATTCCTTGCAAGTGAGTAACCGTTGGTGTGAAGTCCGCTGCTTGGCAAGCCAATCAATACATCGCCGGCTTTTACATTCTTCTTATCAATTATCCTGCCGCGTTCAACTGCACCAATGATAGTGCCTGCAACATCGTAATCATCTTTGGCATATAGTCCGGGCATTTCGGCGGTTTCACCGCCAATAAGGGCTGCGCCGTTATTTTTGCATCCGCGTACAAGTCCTTTTACAATATCAACCGCAACTTTTGAGCGCAGCCTGCCGAAAGCCATATAATCCAGAAAGAACAGGGGAACTGCGCCGCAAACGGCAATATCATTTACGCAATGGTTTACAAGATCTTCACCGATGGTATCGTGTTTTTTGGCTAAAACTGCTACTTTCAGCTTAGTGCCAACGCCATCTGTGCTGGCTACAAAAACGGGATTTTTAAAGGTTTTTGGAATATTAAAAAATGCACCAAAATTGCCGATCCCGCTTAAAACTCCGTTACCAAATGTACCTTTTACCAAAGGCTTAATTCTCTCAACGAATTTATCGCCTTCAGAAATACTGACACCGGCTGCTGAATAAGTAGATCTCATTTCCAAATATACCCAAAACGGGTATTATTTACAATTCCCAAAAATGCCCATAACAGCCTGTTTTAGCCACTTTTGCGGTTTAAAGTGTTTAAAGTGAATATACAAAAGTAGTATTTTTAGGTATTTTTAAATCATTTGAATAAAATAACGGTTTACAGTGAGGGATATATTAAGATATCACGGTATTTTTGAGGAACATTAAACTAACAAAAAGACGTGAGAGCAGGCGAAAACAAGATAGTATTCACAAAAGAAGAAGCAGAAGCGGGGAGAGAAAAAATTAAGCAATTTAAGATCAACATCTCAAAAGTGATAACTGATGAGGCGTGGAAACATTTTCCTGAGCTTTCGAAGCTTGAGCTTGAAAAGTTCGTGCTTTTCCAGGAAATAGTAAACAACGTTTCGGATGATCTTACTTTTAAGATAAACAATCTTTCAGGTAAAACCAACCGGAAAACAGCTTAATTTTTTCCTGAGTTCTTCTTGGGTTAATCCGTTTTTAAACGGGGATAGGGTTTCTATCCCCGTTTTTCTTTTATAAAAGCATTTTTTGGGAATAATTAAAACTTCTTTAAAAATTTTTCCCCGATATTTGTTTCTCATTTTTAAAAAAATAATGTAATTTTGTAAAACAATTCAGGAGGAAATCTTTAAAATGAAAATGAACTGGGGTATATGGATCGGATTAGGCGGAGCAGCTATCGGGTTGATAGTTGGCTTAGCTGCGGTGATTGCCGCTAAGGCATGGATTCCGTTGATAATAATGATCGTTGTTGTTGGCATTATGGCAGTCATTTTCTGGAAAACTTTATTCGGACCAATGGTTTTAAGCCAAAGGCTCGCTAAATCAGGTTTTGCCACAACTGCTAAAGTTATGGAAGTATCCGATACAGGCGTTACAGTTAATAACGCTCCCCAGGTTAAGCTGCTTCTTGAGGTCACACCGCCTAACGGCGCAACATATTTAGTTGAGACCAAGCAGCTCATTTCAAGGCTGCAGACCTCCATGTATCAGCCGGGAAATATGATACCCGTGCTAATTGACCTGAACGATAAAGATGATATAGTTATTAATTACGAAGGAGTCGGCGGCGCATCGGGACAGAATACTTCTTTTGCACCGACTACTACTGTACCTTCAGGACCATGGGCTGGAATGCCTCAGGAACAGGCAGAGCTGAAGCTGGTTGAAAACGACAACAGGAACAAAGAACTGCTGAAATATGGGGTATCAAGCAAGGCAATTGTAACTAAATATACATGGCTTGGGATACATGTGAACGGTAATAATCCCGCAGTTGAGCTTGAAGTGCAGGTATTGCCTGCAGACAGGCCTGCTTTTGGAGGCAAAGCAATAGGAATTATAATGGAGCAGTCTGTTTCAAAATTCCAGGCCGGTGAGGAAATATTCGTAAAGTATGACCCGGCAGACCAGACGAAAATCACTATAGAACACTCCTAAAGTAAAATAGCTTAACTTATATATATTAAATATAGATAGAATGCAGCATTTCTACTTGTTTCACGGTAGTTCGTGAACTAAGCAGATGTGTTGCAAATTACATACCACATATATACTGATTATAAACCCTTCCGTTAGTGTATTCCAATTACTTAAGCTTAATTTTGTGTTACTTCAAAACAAGGGGGTAACATGAAACGGGGCTTGGTTATCAGTTTAATTTTTTTACTTTTCATACCCGGTTTATTTTCACAGGTTAAGTTAAAAACCAAACCTGAGCGCCGGGTACCGAAGGTTTCAATTGCTTTAAACGGGGGATTCGGATATGTATTAAGCTCTGCCAACGGGGAAGGCAGGGATTTCAGCAGCAGCTATAATACACCATCGGGGAATGTTTTTACCGGTAAAAATCTGGGTATGCAGCAGGGTTACGGAATAGGTGTAACGGCAAAGTTTGTGGTCACTAAAAATAAAAAGCTTTCTGTAACCGGAACTACGGGCTATAATTTGTTTTATAACTCCGAAGACAGGGGATTGAACCGAACGAGGTGGAATATTATAAATCTTGGAGCCGGTGTTGAATACAACTTTACCCCCAAACAGAAGGAAAGCCTTTTTATTGGGGCTGACCTGAACTACAATCTGATGTTCGGGGCATGGCAGTCAAATATCACTTATCCGGATGGATACCAGTCTAACATTTACACAAATTTTAAGCCTGCAAGCAGGCTGGGCATGAGCGTTACTACCGGTATGCAGTTCAAGCTTAACCGCAGGGCTGATTTTTTTGTAGCCTTAAAAGGCGTATGGGTGAATTTAATCCCAAAGCAGAACTATTATACTACTGAATCGTACTCAACTTATATAAATGATTCAGGCAGCAGCAACGGTATTGAGCTAAACGGAAGAAAAGAGATAATATATCTGCAGATAGTTGCAGGTGTAAATCTGCCATTGAGGTATTAGGTTTAAAAAGGGGAATGGAGTAATTATACTTTTGCATTCAATTTTTATCAGGGGGGAATGCAGATAAAAATAGAGCGGGTAAATTTAACCCGCTTTTTTATTTAAGATTGTTTCTTTAAAGTTGTCCTGAAGTATTTGTCTATTTATGAGATTGCTTCGTCGCTTCGCTCCTCGCAAAATATCTTTTGTTACCGTCCCTTTTATATTTTTGATTGTTTCTCTAAAATTGTCCTGAAGTATTTGCCTATTTATGAGATTGCTTCGTCGCTTCGCTCCTCGCAAAATAACTTTTGTTACCTCCCCCTTTTATATTTTTGATTGTTTACCTAAAGTTGTCCTGGAGAATTTGTCTATTTATGAGATTGCTTCGTCGCTTCGCTCCTCGCAAAATAACTTTTGTTACCTCCCCCTTTTATATTTTTGATTGTTTACCTAAAGTTGTCCTGGAGAATTTGTCTATTTATGAGATTGCTTCGT